>NZ_JBSFRT010000096.1:0-1140 GCF_053589375.1 Rhodococcus sp. NPDC003348 | reverse complement strand
GCGGATGCGGCAACTCGACGCCCTGCGGGTGCGTCTGGTCCACGAGATCGACGAACGGTGTGTCGCCCAGACCGTCGGCGCGTCGTCGACACAGGCGTGGCTGTCCGGCACCTGCAAACTCACCCCCGGGCACGCGAAGAAGATCATCACCGCCGGACGCAGCCTCCGGAACCGACCCGACGTCGCCGACGCCTTCACGGCCGGCACCGTCGATGTCGATCAGGTACGGGCCATCACCAACCTGCTCGATCAGATCCCCGATCTGATCTCCGACGTCGACCCCGCCGTCGTGGACGGCGAGGTGCTCGACCCGGTCGCCGAATGCACCCAGCAGTGCACCGACTACCTCGTGGCAGCAGCCGAACACGAACACGCCGCCGACACGGCCAACCGCGCCGCCGCCCTCAAGACCATGCTCGAAAGGGACAACGACGGGCCACCCTCCGACGACGAGAACGAGGCACTCAACGAGTTCTTCGCCTCCCCCACCGCCGGCGGCAGAGTCCGCGTCAAAGGGCACTTCGACAAGACCACCGGCGAACAACTCCTCACCGCCCTGTCCGCGCTGTCCAAGCCGCAACCCGGACGCAACAACACCCACGGCGAACCCGACCAGGACCCCAGGACCGCGCCGCAACGCCGCGCCGACGCGTTCGCCGACATCGTCCGCCACTACCTCGACTCCGGAGATGCACCCGGAGAGGGCGGCGAGAAACCGCACATGACCGTGTTCGTCGGAGTCAACGACCTCGCCAACGCCACTCACACCACCACGGACGCAGGAACCCCGACCACCAACACAGTCACCGTCACCGTCGCATGTACCGACACGAGCACCCGCACGGGTATTGGTACCCGCGGCACGAGCAATGCTCGATCAACCGTCTGCGATCGCAGCGAGAACCAGTGCGGTCCAGGAGATTGCAACGGAACCTGCGGATCCGACGGCTGCCCTCTCGCGCAGGCCGTCGCGAACGCCACCAACCCGGGACGCTCTTTCATCCGGCGGGGGCCAGCTTGGATGCCGTGGCTCGGACCGGTCAGCCTCCGTCAGGCGGTGATGCTGTCCTGCGATGCGGCCGTTACCCCAATCGTCATGGACGACAACGGCAACCCCCTCGACGTCGGGCTCACCACCCG
>NZ_JBSFRT010000095.1:0-1175 GCF_053589375.1 Rhodococcus sp. NPDC003348 | reverse complement strand
GCGGATGCGGCAACTCGACGCCCTGCGGGTGCGTCTGGTCCACGAGATCGACGAACGGTGTGTCGCCCAGACCGTCGGCGCGTCGTCGACACAGGGTTGGCTGTCCGGCACCTGCAAGCTCACCCCCGGGCAGGCGAAGAAGATCATCACCGCCGGACGCAGCCTCGGGAACAGGCCCGACCTCGCCGACGCCTTCACAGCCGGCACCGTCGATGTCGATCAGGTGCGGGCCATCACCAACCTGCTCGATCAGATCCCCGACCTGATCTCCGACATCGACCCCGTCGTCGTGGACGGCGAAGCACTCGACCCGGTCGCCGAATGCACCCAACAGTGCACCGACTACCTCGTCGCCGCCGCCGAACACGAACACTCCGCCGACACCGCCAACCGCGCCACCGCCCTCAAGACCATGCTCGAAAGGGACAACGACGGGCCACCCTCCGACGAAACGACGGGCCACCCTCCGACGACGAGAACGAGGCACTCAACGAGTTCTTCGCCTCCCCCACCGCCGGCGGCAGGGTCCGAGTCAAAGGGCACTTCGACAAGACCACCGGCGAACAACTCCTCACTGCCCTGTCCGCGCTGTCCAAGCCGCAACCCGGACGCAACAACACCCACGGCGAACCCGACCAGGACCCCAGGACCGCACCACAACGCCGCGCCGACGCGTTCGCCGACATCGTCCGCCACTATCTCGACTCGGGTGACGCACCCGGAGAGGGCGGCGAGAAACCACACATGACCGTGTTCGTCGGACTCAACGACCTCGCCAACGCCACTCACACCACCACGGACGCGGGAACCCCGACCACCAACGCAGTCACCGTCACCGTCGCATGTACCGACACCGATACCGACACGAGCACCCGCACGGGTATTGGTACCCGCGGCACGAGCAATGCTCGATCGACCGTCTGCGATCGCAGCGAGAACCGGTGCGGTCCAGGAGATTGCAACGGAACTTGCGGATCCGACGGCTGCCCTCTCGCGCAGGCCGTCGCGAACGCCACCAACCCGGGACGCTCTTTCATCCGGCGGGGGCCTGCTTGGATGCCGTGGCTCGGACCGGTCAGTCTCCGTCAGGCGGTGATGCTGTCCTGCGATGCGGCCGTTACCCCAATCGTCATGGACGACAACGGCAACCCCCTCGACGTCGGGCTCACCACCCG
>NZ_JBSFRT010000094.1:0-1200 GCF_053589375.1 Rhodococcus sp. NPDC003348 | reverse complement strand
CTGACGGCGATGCAGATCCGCGAGCTTCCCCGCGGTCGTGTGGATATCGGGGACATTCGACGCCGCGGTGGCGGCGGACTCCTGGACGCTGGTCATGGACAGAGAGCATATCGGCAGGTCCGGGCGCCTGATGCGACAGGGCGGTCGACGTCGAGTCGATCAACTCAAGCTACTGGCGAGTATCGAATCGGGGTGGGGTTCGCGGGTCCGCACGGGGGCGCAGGCAGGGCGACACCGACCGGGCTCGCGCCCTACGCTCGACCCATGTACACGGACCTGAGCCGGCCACCTCTGAACGCCGACGCGCTGCGGACCGCCCTCGTGCGCGGCGGCGCCGACCCCCGCGCCTTCTACTCGACCCTCGATGTCGTCGCGGAGACCGGCTCCACCAACGCGGACCTGCTGGCCAGATCGGTCGACAGTGCCCTCGACCGTGCGGTGCTGATCGCCGAGTACCAGGACCACGGGCGAGGACGGCACTCCCGCAGTTTCGTGGCGCCGCCCCGGTCGTCGGTGTCGGTGTCGGTGCTGCTGCGGATGCCGGGGTTGCCGCTCGCGTCGATGGGCTGGTTTCCGCTGATGACCGGTCTCGCGGTGGTGGACGCACTTCGTACCGTGGCCGAGGTCGACGCGGAACTGAAGTGGCCGAACGACGTGCTGATCGGGGGCAAGAAGGTCGCGGGCATCCTCGCCGAGGTCGCCGCCACGTCCCCCGCGCCCGCGGTGGTGATCGGCGTCGGGCTCAACGTGACGATGACCGAAGCGGAGCTGCCGGTGCCGACTGCCACCTCGCTCCAGCTCGCCGGCGCGGCGACCACCGACCGGGGCACGCTCGCCCGGGCGCTTCTGCGTTCGCTGGCAGCACAGTTCACCGCGTGGCAGGAGGACGGGTGGCGCGTCGACGGTCTCGCGGCGGACTATCGGCGCCGCTGCGGCACCATCGGGCAGCGGGTGCGCGTGGAACTGCCGGGCAACGAGGAGCTGATCGGGACGGCCACCGATGTGGACCTGCAGGGCCGGGTGGTGGTGCAGCCCGACGGTTCCGGCGACGCGGTGCCGGTCTCGGCGGGCGACGTCACCCACCTGCGCCCGTACCCAGGTCCGGCATGACCGGCAGCGCATGCAAGAGCGGCGGGGTGCAGGCGAATTCGAAGATCGGAAGAGCGTCTGGTAGGGAAAGAGAGTGTTCATAGGGGTGTA
>NZ_JBSFRT010000093.1:0-1302 GCF_053589375.1 Rhodococcus sp. NPDC003348 | reverse complement strand
TCGCCGTGCTATCACCATGAGCGCGGTGTCGAGGATGTCCTGGCTGGTCGCGCCGGCGTGCACCGCCGATCCACGCACGAGCGCAGTGGGCGTCTGTGGACAACTCCGTACGCAGTGGGTGTCTGTGGACAACCCCCGGATCGCCGAAGGGTTGCAGTCGGAGGGGGCGGCAACGCTTCGATGCATGTACAGGTCGGAAGAACTCCAGGCGCTAATCGATCATCAGCACGGTGTGATCTCGGGCGCGCAGTTGCGTTCGGTCGGGTATCCCCGTGACCGGCTTCGTCACCGGCTGGAAACGCGTCGCTGGCAAGCGGTCCTACGAGGTGTCTACGCGACCAGCAGTGGTCCGCTGACCAGGGAAATGACCTTGTCCGCCGCGCTGCTGTACGGAGGCGGTCACTCCGTTCTCAGTCATCGCACCGCCGCCGAGGAGTGGGGGTGGCTCCCCGTGGAGGCAGGGCTCCCTGTCCATGTCACGGTTCCCTACGGCAAGTCCGCGTTGTGTCAGTCTCCACGGGTGAGGCGGCCGGCGCCGCCGGCGCATCCCGGACGGGGACCGGGACCACTTCATCCCGGGGTGATCGTGCACCGGTCCCGTGCGCACCCCTACATCGGAATCGACTTCGCTCATCCCCGAACCACGAAGGCGGACACCGCGATCGACCTCGCGGTCTCCGAGCCGAACGCTCGGGCCGCCTATGTCAGGCTGATCATGACCGTGACCAATGCGCGAATCCGTTTGGCAGATGTGGTGTCCCGGCTGGTCGAGCGTCCACCCCGGCGTTATCGGCGCGCCCTTGCCTCGGCAGTGACACTGCTCGCCGACGGTGTCCAGTCGGCGCTCGAGTTCCACTACGCCGTGGACGTGGAGCGGGCACACGGGCTCCCGGGCGGCGATCGTCAGGGGCCGGTGATCGTCGACGGCCGGACTCTCTGGGAGGACGTCGACTACACCGTGCACGGCGTGCCGCTCATCGTCCGGCTGGACGGACGATGGGCGCATTCGATGCGGGAGATCCAGTTTCGAGATCGTCGCCGCGACAACGCCGCCGAACTCGCAGACCGCCCCCGGCTGATCTACGGCATGGAGGAGGTCGGGCGGACGGCCTGCCTGGTGGCCCGTGAAGTCGAGCGCGTCCTGGCTCGTGAGGGGTGGGTGCGTGGGACCGACAACCCCTGCCTTCGATGTGCCCGGGAGCACTGAGGCGCCTGCCGTACATGTAGCCGTGCGAGTAGGGCTCGGGCAGGGTGGTGTCGTCCGCGGCGGGAAGCGAGGTCTGCCGCAGGCCGTGCGGACCG
>NZ_JBSFRT010000092.1:0-1606 GCF_053589375.1 Rhodococcus sp. NPDC003348 | reverse complement strand
AGGGTGACCATCTTGCGTTCGAGCAGACGCAGAGCGGACACGATCTGACCGCGGGTGTGGCTCGGCGGGATCACCGCGTCGACGTAACCGCGTTCGGCGGCGACGTACGGGTTGACGAGGGTGTCCTCGTACTCGTTCTGCAACTGCAGGCGCAGCGCATCGACGTCCTGACCGGCCGCGGCGGCGTCCTTGAGCTGCTTGCGGTAGACGAACCCGACCGCACCCGAGGCACCCATGACCGCGATCTGCGCCGTTGGCCACGCCAGGTTCACATCGGCACCCATGTGCTTGGAACCCATCACGTCGTACGCGCCGCCGTACGCCTTGCGGGTGATGACGGTGATCTTCCCGACGGTGGCCTCACCGTAGGCGTAGAGCAGCTTCGCCCCGCGCCGGATGATGCCGTTGTACTCCTGCTCGGTGCCCGGCAGGAAGCCCGGCACGTCGACGAGGGTGACGATCGGGACGTTGAACGCGTCGCAGGTGCGCACGAACCGGGCGGCCTTCTCCGAGGCGTCGATGTCCAGGCAGCCCGCGAACTGGGTCGGCTGGTTCGCCACGATGCCCACCGAGCGGCCGTCGATCCGACCGAACCCGACGATGATGTTCGCCGCGCGACCGGCCTGCACCTCGAGGAACTCGTCGTCGTCGAGCAGGCGACGGATCACCTCGTGCATGTCGTACGGCTGATTCGCCGAGTCGGGGATGATCGTGTCCAGGTCCAGATCCTCCGGGGTCAGCGACTCCTCGATCGACCCGACGATCGGATCCGTCGCCTCCAGCCGGGGCGCGGCGGCCTGGTTGTTCGACGGCAGGTACGAGAGCAGGTCCTTGACGTAGTCGAGGGCGTCCTGCTCGCCGGAGGCGACGTAGTGCGCGACCCCGGACTTCGCCATGTGGGTGTGCGCGCCGCCCAGGTCCTCCATGGTGACGTCCTCACCGGTGACGGTCTTGATCACGTCCGGGCCGGTGACGAACATCTGGGAGGTCTGGTCGACCATCACCACGAAGTCCGTCAGCGCCGGCGAGTAGACGTGCCCGCCCGCGGCCGGGCCCATGATCAGCGAGATCTGCGGGATCACCCCGGACGCCTGGACGTTGCGGTGGAAGATCTCCCCGTACAGGCCGAGGGAGACCACGCCCTCCTGGATGCGGGCGCCGGCGCCCTCGTTGATCCCGATCAGCGGCCGACCGGTCTTCAAAGCGAGGTCCATCACCTTGACGATCTTCTCGCCGTAGATCTCGCCCAGGGACCCACCGAAGACGGTCGCGTCCTGGGAGAACACGCACACGTCGCGGCCGTCGACGGTGCCGTAGCCGGTGACCACGCCGTCGCCGGCCGGTCGGTTGTCCCCGAGCCCGAAGTTCGTCGACCGGTGCCGCGCCAACGCGTCCAGCTCGACGAACGAGCCCTCGTCGAGCAGTGCCTCGATGCGTTCGCGGGCGGTCAGCTTGCCCTTCGCGTGCACCTTCTCCACGGCGGCCTCACCGGTCGGGAAGGTCGCCTCCGCCTGACGGCGATGCAGATCCGCGAGCTTCCCCGCGGTCGTGTGGATATCGGGGACATTCGACGCCGCGGTGGCGGCGGACTCCTGGACGCTGGTCA
>NZ_JBSFRT010000091.1:0-2700 GCF_053589375.1 Rhodococcus sp. NPDC003348 | reverse complement strand
ATCCGTGATGCGCTCCGAATGGCCGAGAAGGCACATCCGGTGCTCGCGCTCTTCGATCACAACGGCCGGCCGCTGCACCTCGGTCGGTCGAAGCGCTTGGCATCGGCTGATCAGCGACTCGCACTCATCGCCGCCTCGCGTGGCTGCACGAGACCGGGCTGCGACGCACCGGCGTCGATGACCGCCGTGCATCACCTGACCGAATGGAACAAGGGCGGCCGCACCGACATCGACGCTCTCGATCTCGCGTGCGATCACTGCCACGCCCTCGTCCACGACGGCCCCGGCGGCTGGCAGACCCGCACCGCGGCGGCAACCCTCGACCGCACCGGCCGGGCCGGAGCAACATGCACCTGCCGGACCGTGAAAGAAGCCACCGGCCACGCAGGCAGCTCTGGCCGTACCGAAGCAGAAACAACGGGCAATGCAGGCCGCACCAGCCGTACCGCGGCGACGACCCCCGACCGCAGCGGCGACGCCGGCCGCACCGAATGGATCCCACCGCCGCACATCGACCCCACCCGCACACCGCGGGTCAATCAACGCCACCACCTCGGCGACATCCTCGCCGCAGCGCTGGCGCACCACCGCGCCCGCCGCGACGCAGAACTGCGCGAGCATCGGCGGCTCTGGGAGCGCGACGTGGATGGGGCCGGCGACGGCGACGCACCGTAGCCACGGCGGACGCACACGCCCCCCGCACACGCCCACGCCGGGTGAATCCAGGTCGAGACGCGGGGCGGCCACTGTGGCATCGGTCATGCCGTGGCCACCTCGAAGCAGAACTGCGCGAGCATCGGCGGCAGTGGGGGCGCGACCGGAAAGAGAAAGACGACGGTGACGCGCCCTGACGAAGCCGATGTATCCGCTGTCCCACATGCCCGGATGTCGACCCGCGAATCGGAGCGCGTACCCACACATGGCCGCAAGCGTGCGCCCGGATCATCGGAGTTGGCCGAGGTGCTCAGGCATTCGGTTCACCCGGACGACCTAGCCCTTCTGTGTCAGGGTGGTGGTATTGGTCGACGTGGCCCGGGTCGGCTTGGGGGTGCCGCGTGAAACCCACCACTACCTGGGGTCAGAAGCAGAAAACTGAGTAGACTCATTAATGAGTCAAATTCGATCAGGTGGCTGCGGGAGGTGAGATCCGATGCAACGAACCGCAGGGGGCCGCCGTGAACGCGGCAAGGCCGAGAAGCAGACCCGGATCTGCCGCGCCGCGCGGGACCTGTTCGCCGAGAACGGTTACGAGGCCGTGACGACCCAGCAGGTCGCCGACCGCGCGGACGTCGCGATCGGGACGCTGTTCCGATACGCGTCGTCGAAGGCCGAACTGCTTCTCATGGTCTACAACGAGGCTTTCGCCGCGGCGGTCGCCCAGGGCGAGGTCGAGTCGGCGGGAGTCGCCGACCCCGTGCAGCGGGTGCTCGCGCTGATCGGCCCGGTGATCCACTCGGGCCGCGATCACGACGAGAACCTCGTCGCCTACCAACGCGACCTGCTGTTCGGTCCGCCCGACGCCCCGTTCCGGGTGGCCGGACTGCAGATCGTCACCCGCCTCGAGGAGCTGATCGCCGCGTGCCTCACCGGCGGCGATCCCGCGGACGAGGACGCGACCGCCGCCGGGCGGGCGGTCTTCGCCGTCCTCCACCTGGAGATCGCAGGGCCAGTCGTCCGGGCGTCCGAGCCCGGCGTCGCCTCCGGCGCGCTGCGCCGTCAGGTCGAACTGATCGTGGCGGGCTACCAGGCCCGCCGTCCACAACAGCAGTCAACGAAGGGAAGAGCTTGATGACCGCCATCACCAAGATCACCGTGCTGGGGACGGGTGTCCTCGGCTCCCAGATCGCTTACCAGAGCGCCTATCACGGCGTCGACGTCGTCGCCTACGACATCAGCGACGAGATCCTCGAGAAGGCGAAGGCGCGGTTCGCGGGCCTCGCCGAGACCTACAAGGCCGAGGTTCCCGGCGCCAGTGACGAATTGGTGCAGAACGCGCTCGGCAAGATCTCGTACTCCGCGGATCTCGCAGATGCCGTCAAGGATGCCGACCTCGTGATCGAGGCCATCCCCGAGATCCTCGACCTCAAGCGCGACACCTACACCAGGCTCGGCGAGGTGGCGCCGGCGAAGACGATCTTCGCGACCAACTCCTCGACACTGCTGCCGAGCGACCTGAAGGAGTTCACCGGCCGCCCCGAGAAGTTCCTGGCCCTGCACTTCGCGAACCACGTCTGGCGGCAGAACACCGCCGAGGTGATGGGCACCGACAGCACCGATCCCGAGGTCTGCCGCCGCGTCGTCGACTTCGCCACCGCGATCGGCATGGTTCCGATCGAGCTCAAGAAGGAGAAGGCAGGCTACGTCCTCAACTCGCTGCTCGTGCCGTTCCTCCGTGCGGGCGCCGAGCTGCTCGTCGACGGGATCGCCGACCCCGAGACCGTGGACAAGACGTGGCGGATCGGTACCGGAGCCCCGCTCGGACCGTTCCAGATCTACGACATCGTCGGTCTGACCACCGCCTACAACATCTCCGCCGCCGGCGACGAGCCGCAGCAGCGGTTCGCGAAGTACATCAAGGAGAACTACATCGACAAGGGCAAACTCGGGGTCGCGACGGGCGAGGGCTTCTACAAGTACACCTCCTAGGCGCGGCAGCCGCCGACGGAAAGTGGGCGTCGGGCACGGGAATCGCTTCCCGTG
>NZ_JBSFRT010000090.1:0-2764 GCF_053589375.1 Rhodococcus sp. NPDC003348 | reverse complement strand
GGGGGGCGGCCCCGGGTCCACCCCACCCCGCCCCCCCCCCCCTACACAGCGCCCGGTCCCGGTCGGGGATCACCCGGTCGACCAGGACCCCCGAGGCCACCGGCAATGCCATCCCGACGGCCTGCACGACGATCGACGCGAGCACCACACCGACGAGGAGCCCTCGACCGCGGCGCAGCATCCCCGCGACCAGCGCGCGGCCCGGACCTCGCGGAGGTCGAGGTCGCTGTTCGACTGTTCCCCTGCCGAATTCGAGTACGACCCCCGAGTAGCCCGCAGCGAAGTCGGCACCGGCGAGCCGTCGGCGGCCGGCCGCGGGATCGACCACGCGCACCCCACGTGGGCCGACCGACTCGACGACGACGAAATGGTTTCCACCCCAGTGCGCCACGGCAGGCAGACGCACCTGCCCACTCAGCACCCCCTCGGCCGGGACACCCAGTCCCCGTGCCTCGAGCCCGTACCCCCGGGCCGCCTGGACCAGCGCGAGCGCGGTGAGGCCGTCCCGGCCGGCACCCACCTCGTCGGCGACCTCCACTGCGCCACACCGATGCCCGAAGTGACCGAGGATCATCGCCAGGCAGGCGGCTCCGCAGTCCGCGAGCCCGTCCTGGGTGACGACCGGCACGGTCACCGCGGGGCCGCCACACCCGCGGTGGGGGTCTTGTCCGCCGCACCCCAGAACCACTCGATTCGCGCGTCCCGCCGTCGCTCGGCGATCCAGCCGTCGAACGCGGCGTCGGCGAGCAGCCGATCCGTCTCCGGCCCCGGAGCCGCCGGGAACGCCGCGAGCACCTGCGTCACCTCCCAGCCCGATTCGGATTCGACCGGCCCGAGGACGGTTCCCGGTGCGGCGTGGCCCAGATCGGCCGCCGCGACCTCCACGAACTCGGCTCCACGCACCGTCGCCGCCCCAGCGAAGGCGGCGGCCGCCGCCGCGAACACCCCGGCCGCATCCGCGCCGTCCGCATCCACGCGCGTGCGCACCAGGGTCACGAAGGCATCCGCGTCGCCGCGCTCCACGAACCGCACCCTGACCCCCCGGAGGCGGTCGAGGACGGCGGGATCCGGGCCACGCTCGGCGAGGATGCGCCGCTTGAGTTCGGCGATCGCGGTCTCCTGGGCGACCAGTTCCTCGAACGCCTCGTGACCGAGGGCCCGCTCCCGCATCCACTCCTCGGTTTCCGGCACCGTCAACAGACCGCGCGCCCTCCGGAACGCGTCCATCGCGTGCTGCAACTCCGCCGCGCCCGGCCGGATCGGATTCTCCGCCAGTTCCTGCCGCACCAGGCACACCGTGATCAACCGGTCCAGTAGCTCCGTCCGCTCCCACATCACGTCCAGGTACGCCATGGCCTCCTCGATCGCGAGTGGTTCGCCGTTGACCCGCAACAGCATCGACTCGGCGGTGCGCTGCGCACCGCGCAGCGACCAGGGCACCGCGGTGGCCGGGGTCCAGGACAAGGAGGTCGTGCCCACCCCGGGCTCGGTGATCAGCAGCCCGTAGCCGACGGACTCGTCGACGGCCTCGCGGTGCCGGAGCAGCCGCATCCGGCTCCGCGGGTGCTCGGCGCGCAGTGGGTCCAGCGCGCGGTCCGCGCGCCGGTCCGCATCGTCCGGGCCGAGAGAGCGGAGCACGGTCAGCGCGGAGTCGAGCAGGGACGGGGTCGGTGCGGTCACGGCAGGGCTCCGATGTGTCGTCGTGGCAGGTCGCGGTCGGCGCCTGATCGCAGCAGATCCGCAATCGAGGCGCAGATGGGCAGTCCGGTGGCGTCCTCGATCCACAGCCACTGTCCGGAGGGATTGATCTCGAGGAACACGTAGTGTCCGGCGGGTGTGAGGATCAGGTCGATTGCGCCGTAGCGCAATCCGAGTTCGGCGACGAGCAGCACGCACCGTCTGCGGATGTCCTCGGGCAGGGTGTGCACCCCGTACCGGGTCGTCGACGGGTCGTAGCACCGCCAGTCCAGCCGGGTGTGGTTGGCGTCCTGACTGTGGATCTCGGCGGCGAACACCTCGGTTCCGACCACCGTCACGCGCAGCTCGACCCGCTTCGGGACGTATGCCTGAACAATCATCGGACACAGGCGAACCGCGTCGGCGGCGGCAACGTCGGTCGTGGTCGCCGGCTCCGCCATCCGCGCGTAGCTCTCGTCGCCGCGCACCAGCCAGGACCGTTGCAGGGGCTTGGTGATCACGCGGCCCTCGTGCGCGTCCCAGAAGTCGAGAAACGCGTCCGGATCGGTGGTGACGAGGGTCGGTGGAAGCTCGAAGCCGAGCCGGCCGGCGAGGCGCAGTTGGGTCTGTTTGCGTCCGGCGGAACGGATGTCGGCACGGGTCCCCGGCACGGCGAGCGCATCGAGGTCGTCCCACAGTGCCGCCGCGAACACCTCACACTCCTGCTCGACATACTCCTTGATCGCCGGGTCGGTTGTCTCCCCGTGTGCCACGGGATCGCCCGGCCTGCGGAACCACACCGCGTCCACCGCGTCGAGATCGACACGGTCCGGGCCCCGGGTGAGCGTCCGGCGCACCCGCCCCGTCGACGTCACCGCCAGCGACAGCGTTGCCGCCGCGGGGAACTCGGCGGGGTCGAACACGGTCACCTCCGCACCGGCGGCGTGCAGGTGACGGACGACGGCGGCCGCGTGGGTGTCACCCGGCTGGGTCAGCACCAGCACATGCGCTGGGGTCATGGATCCCTCCTGTGGCAGTGATGTCATCGAGCGCGGGGCGTCGCCCCCTAGTCGCCCGCCCCCCTCCA
>NZ_JBSFRT010000089.1:0-4364 GCF_053589375.1 Rhodococcus sp. NPDC003348 | reverse complement strand
GATCATCTCCTGGTAGATCCGGAAGAAGGTGGACTCGGGGCTCACCGCCTTGGTGTCCTTCGGCCGGCCGTCGGCGCCGTACATCTTGCCGCCGGCCCGGATCATCGCGGGCATGGAGGCGTCGACGATGACGTCGCTGGGGGAGTGGAAGTTCGAGATGCCGCGCGCCGAGTCGACCATCGCCAGCTCGGGACGCTTCTCGTGGCACTTGTGGAGGTCGTCGATGATCTCCTCGCGCTGCGCGCTCGGGAGAGACTCGATCTTGCTGTACAGATCGGACAGGCCGTTGTTGACGTTCACACCCAGCGTGTCGAACAGCGCACCGTGCTTGGCGAAGGCGTCCTTGTAGAAGACCTTCACGGCGTGGCCGAAGACGATCGGATGGGACACGCGCATCATCGTCGCCTTGACGTGCAGGGAGAACATCATGCCCGTCTTGTAGGCGTCCTCCATCTGCTCCTCGTAGAACTCGATGAGCGCCTTCTTGCTCATGAACATGCTGTCGATCACGTCGCCGTCGGTGAGCGACACCTTCGGCTTGAGGACGATGGCCTCGCCGCTGGTGGTCAGCAGCTCCATCTTCACCTCACGGTCGCCGTCGACGGTCATCGACTTCTCGCCGTGGTAGAAGTCGCCGTGCCGCATGTGCGCAACGTGCGTGCGCGACGCCGGGGACCACTCGCCCATGCTGTGGGGATGCTTGCGGGCGTACTCCTTGACGGCCTTCGGTGCGCGGCGGTCCGAGTTGCCTTCGCGGAGAACGGGGTTCACCGCGCTTCCCAGGCACCGGGTGTACCGGTCCCTGATCTCGCTTTCCTCGGCGGTCTTCGGGTTCTCGGGGTAGTCGGGCAGCGCGTAGCCGTGCGCCTGGAGCTCCTTGATCGCAGCGAGAAGCTGCGGGACGGAGGCGCTGATGTTCGGCAGCTTGATGATGTTCGTCTCGGGCAGCTGCGTCAGCCGGCCCAGCTCGGCCAGGTTGTCCGGCACCCGCTGCTCTTCGGTCAGGTGGTCGCCGAACTCCGCGAGGATGCGGGCGGCCACGGAGATGTCGCTGGTTTCGACATTGATCCCGGCTGCCTCGGCGAAGGTGCGAATCACCGGCAGGAAGGCGTGGGTGGCGAGCATCGGCGCTTCGTCTGTCAGCGTGTAGATGATGGTTGGTTGTTCCACGCTCATGTTCTGTTCTGCTCCCGTCTCGGCCGGACACGTGTCGGTGTCCACGGCTCAGGTCAGGCCACGGGGTGATGGCCGTTGCCAGTATCGAGCATCGGGGTCTCGGTGGTGTCGGCGCCGTCCGGGTTTGCCCGGTTTCCAGGTCGACGGGCCCGCTCGAGCGGCTACGTCTCGGGGCCGGATCGCGGGGTGCCGTCGTTGCAGCCCGTGGTGACGCAGCCGGCGGAGCCGACAGGGGAGGTTTTCACCGAACACGTGAGCACCAGGACTGCCTGGCCCGATACCCCACCGGATACATCTGCCATTATCCGCGGGAGGGATGGGTGCTGCCGAGGAGGCACCTGCTCGCGGCCGGGGACGCCGTCGCGGTCCCGGACTTCACCACGGAGGGCGAGATCACCCCAACCGACGATGCGGCGTGCGACCGGGGGACCCGGGGCCTCGGTGTGGACTCGGACGAGGCGTCGGTCTCGGTCGGTCAGGGGCTCACCAGTCCTCGTCAGGTAAATTGAGCGGAACAGACTCAACCTTTCGTGCGTTGGTCTCTGTGACAGCGCCTCGACGGCCTAGGCTCGAGGCACGACCTACGTTTTCCCGAAGGGGTGACCAGTGGACTCGTTCTCTCCGACCACCAAGACTCAGGCTGCCCTGACAGCAGCGCTCCAGTCGGCATCCGCCGCCGGGAACCCGGACATCCGTCCGGCGCACCTGTTGGTGGCACTGCTCGATCAGACCGACGGCATCGCCGCGCCGCTGCTCAAGGCCGTCGGCGTCGACCCGACCGTCGTGCACCGCGAGGCGCAGACGCTCGTCGACCGGATGCCGCGCGCCACCGGCGCAACCACGCAGCCCCAGCTCGGTCGGGAGGCCATCGCGGCGATCACCGCCGCCCAGCACCTCGCCACCGAGATGGACGACGAGTACGTCTCCACCGAGCACGTCCTGTTCGGACTCGCGTCCGGTGACTCCGACGTCGCGAAACTGCTCGTCGGTCACGGCGCCACCCCGCAGGCACTGCGGGAGGCGTTCACCGCGGTCCGCGGCAGCGCGCGGGTGACGAGTCCCGACCCGGAGGGCAGCTACCAGGCGCTGGAGAAGTACTCGACCGACCTGACCGCCGCCGCGCGGGCAGGCAAGCTCGACCCGGTCATCGGCCGCGACACCGAGATTCGCCGTGTCGTGCAGGTGCTGAGCCGTCGCACCAAGAACAACCCGGTGCTCATCGGTGAGCCCGGTGTCGGCAAGACCGCCATCGTCGAGGGCCTCGCGCAGCGCATCGTCGCGGGCGACGTCCCGGAGTCTTTGCGCGGTAAGTCCGTCATCTCCCTCGACCTCGGTTCGATGGTCGCGGGCGCCAAGTACCGCGGTGAGTTCGAGGAACGGCTCAAGGCCGTCCTCGACGACATCAAGAACTCGGCCGGTCAGGTGATCACGTTCATCGACGAGCTGCACACCATTGTCGGTGCCGGCGCGACCGGGGAGTCGGCGATGGACGCCGGCAACATGATCAAGCCGATGCTCGCCCGTGGTGAGCTGCGGCTGGTCGGCGCCACCACCCTGGACGAGTACCGCCAGTACATCGAGAAGGACGCCGCTCTCGAGCGCCGCTTCCAGCAGGTTCTCGTCGGCGAGCCGTCGGTCGAGGACACCGTCGGCATCCTGCGCGGCCTCAAGGAACGGTACGAGGTGCACCACGGTGTGCGCATCACCGACTCGGCTCTCGTTGCGGCGGCGACCCTTTCGGATCGCTACATCACCTCCCGGTTCCTGCCGGACAAGGCGATCGACCTGGTCGACGAGGCCGCGTCGCGGCTGCGGATGGAGATCGACTCCCGTCCGGTCGAGATCGACGAGGTCGAGCGGAAGGTGCGCCAACTCGAGATCGAGGAGATGGCGCTGACCAAGGAGACCGACGCCGCCTCCCAGGACCGTCTGGCCAAGCTCCGCGAGGAACTGGCCGACGACCGGGAGAAGCTCAGCCAGCTCAACGCGCGCTGGCAGAACGAGAAGCAGGCCATCGACTCCGTCCGCGAGATCAAGGAACAGCTCGAGGTGCTGCGCGGCGAGTCCGAGCGTGCCGAGCGCGACGGCGATCTCGGCAAGGCCGCCGAGCTGCGGTACGGCCGGATCCCGGCGCTGGAGAAGGAACTCGACGCCGCGGTCGAGGCGTCCGGCGGCGCATCCGACGGCGACGTGATGCTCAAGGAGGAGGTCGGACCGGACGACGTCGCGGACGTGGTCGCGGCCTGGACCGGCATCCCGGCCGGCCGGATGATGGAGGGCGAGACCGCCAAGCTGCTCCGGATGGAGACCGAACTCGGCAAGCGCGTCGTCGGCCAGGCCGAGGCCGTGCAGGCCGTGTCCGACGCGGTGCGCCGGGCGCGGGCCGGGGTCGCCGACCCGAACCGGCCGACCGGCTCGTTCATGTTTCTCGGCCCCACCGGCGTCGGCAAGACCGAGCTCGCGAAGGCGTTGGCGGACTTCCTGTTCGACGACGAGCGCGCCATGGTCCGGATCGACATGTCCGAGTACAGCGAGAAGCACTCGGTTGCTCGCCTCGTCGGCGCGCCTCCCGGGTACGTCGGCTACGAGACCGGTGGCCAGCTGACCGAGGCGGTGCGGCGACGGCCGTACACGGTCGTGCTGTTCGACGAGGTCGAGAAGGCGCACCCGGATGTGTTCGACATCCTGCTGCAGGTGCTCGACGACGGCCGGTTGACCGACGGGCAGGGCCGTACCGTCGACTTCCGCAACACCATCCTGATCCTGACCTCGAATCTCGGGGCGGGCGGTGACCGGGACCAGGTGATGGCGGCGGTGCGGTCGAAGTTCAAGCCGGAGTTCATCAACCGACTCGACGACGTCGTGATCTTCGAGCCGCTGTCGGAGGAGCAGCTCGAGTCGATCGTCGACATCCAGCTGGCCCAGCTGTCCACGCGGCTGCAGGCACGCCGGCTCACGCTGGACGTGTCGCCTGCGGCGCGGATGTGGCTGGCGGTGCGTGGCTACGACCCGCTCTACGGGGCGCGGCCGCTGCGCCGGCTGATCCAGCAGGCGATCGGCGACCAGCTCGCGAAGAAGCTGCTCGCGGGGGAGGTGCACGACGGCGACACCGTCGCGGTCAACGCCTCGGAGGACGGTGAAGGGCTGGTGCTCGGCTGATCGATCGTGGTGCGCGACCATTCGGTCGC
>NZ_JBSFRT010000088.1:0-4636 GCF_053589375.1 Rhodococcus sp. NPDC003348 | reverse complement strand
CCTGCATGCGAGCGCACTTGGCAAGGCCCTGCTGGCCTGGTCACAGGCGACCGACGACGAGCTGACCCGGTTGCCGTACGAAAATGGCACGGCCCTCGACCGGAGCCGGGGCAGCCGCAGGAGCCGGGGCGGCGGCCTTGCGGGCGCCGGGGGCCTTCGCCCCACCCTTGAACCCGAGCCCGCCGGCCTTCGGCTGCGGCGGTGCCGGAGCCTCGGCCACGGGGGCGGCCGGAGCCTCGGCAACGGTCTCGGCAACGGTCTCGGCGGGGGCGGCCGCCGGAGCGGAGGGGGCAGCCGGAGCGGCGGCCTTCTTCGCGCCGGGAGCCTTGAGGCCGCCCTTCATCTGCAGTCCGCCGGGCTTGGCGACCGGAGCGGCCGGAGCCTCGGCAGCCGGGGCCGCGGACTCGGCTGCGGGAGCGGCAGGTGCCGCGGCCTTCGCACCCGGGGCCTTCGCACCGGGAGCCTTCAGACCACCCTTCATCTGCAGTCCGCCCGGCTTGGCGGTCGGAGCGGTAGGCGCGGCCGGAGCCTCGGCAGCGGGCGCGGCAGGCGCGGCGGCCTTCGCACCGGGAGCCTTGAGGCCGCCCTTCATCTGCAAGCCGCCCGCCTTCGCGGCCGGAGCACCCGCCGGAGCCGGAGCCTCGGCGGCGGCAGCGCCACCGGGAGCCTTCAGGCCGCCCTTCATCTGCAGCCCACCGGCCTTCGGAGCGCCGCCGGGAGCCTTGAGCCCGCCCTTCATCTGCAGTCCGCCGGCCTTCGGGGCCGCCGGCGCGGCAGCGGCAGCGGCCGGAGCCTCGGCCTCGACCGGTGCTTCCGGGGCGGCGGGTGCGGCCTGGGCAGCGACCTTCTCCTTCGGCCGCTGCACGACCTTCAGGTTCTCGGTCAGCGCCGCCGGCTCGAGTCGGGTGATCGACTCGAGCATCATCTGCGCGACGTCGACGACCTCGACGCCCTCGCCCTGGCCCGACTCCTGGCGCGCGGTGACGCCGTCGGTGAGCATGACGCGGCAGAACGGGCAGCCGGTCGCGATCTTCTTCGGATCGGTGGAGAGGGCCTCGTCGACGCGGTCGATGTTGATCCGCTTGCCGAGCTGCTCCTCCATCCACATGCGGGCACCACCGGCGCCACAGCACATGGACCGTTCGCCGTGCCGCGGCATCTCCTTGAGGGTGGAGCCGGTCGCGGCCATCAGCTCACGCGGCGCGTCGTACACCTTGTTGTGGCGGCCGAGGAAGCAGGGATCGTGGTAGGTGACGTCCTCCTGCACGGACGCGACCGGGATCAGCTTCTTGGCCCGCACGAGGCGGTTGAGCAGCTGGGTGTGGTGGACGACCTCGTAGCGGCCGCCGACCTCCGGGTACTCGTTGCCGAGCGCGTTGAAGCAGTGCGCACAGGTGACGACGATCTTGCGCTTCGATTCCTCGATGCCCTCGAAGAGGTTGTCGAGGACCTCGATGTTCTGCATGGCGAGCTGCTGGAAGAGGAACTCGTTACCGGCGCGGCGAGCGGAGTCGCCGGTGCAGGTCTCCTCGGCGCCCAGGACCATGAACTTCACGCCCGCGGTGGCGAGCAGTTCGGCGACGGCCTTGGTGGTCTTCTTGGCGCGGTCCTCGTAGGCGCCGGCGCAGCCGACCCAGAACAGGTACTCGTAGTCCTCGAAGGTCTCGGCGTCCTTGCCGAACACCGGGATCTCGAAGTCCATCTCGTTGATCCAGTTGAGACGGTCCTTGGAGTTCTGGCCCCAGGGGTTGCCCTTGTTCTCGAGGTTCTTGAACAGGCCGGCCAGCTCGGACGGGAACTCCGACTCGATCAACACCTGGTAGCGGCGCATGTCGATGATGTGGTCGACGTGCTCGATGTCGACGGGGCACTGCTCGACGCAGGCGCCGCAGTTGGTGCACGACCACAGGGTCTCGAGGTCGATGACCGGGGCCTGCTCGCCGGCGGCGACCAGTTCGGCGGTCTCGCCGACCAGCTTGCGCTCGGCCTCGAGTCGGGCGGCCTCGGGGATCTTCGCGAGGGCGGCCTCGTTGACGTTGCCCTCGGCGTCGACCAGACCGACCTCGTCGCCGCCCATGTCCTTGCGGCCACCGGCCAGCAGGTACGGCGCCTTGGTGTAGCCGTGGTCGCGCAGCGACATGATGAGCAGCTTCGGGCTCAGCGGCTTACCGGTGTTCCAGGCCGGGCACTGCGACTGGCAGCGACCGCACTCGGTGCACGTGGTGAAGTCCAGCCAGCCCTTCCAGGAGAAGTCCTCGATGCGTCCGGCGCCGAGGGTGTCGGTGTCGGGGTCGACGTTCTCCATGTTGAGCGCCTTGCCCTTGCTCATCATGGGCTTGGCCGCGCCGAGGGCGACGCCGCCGTCGTCCTCACGCTTGAAGTAGATGTTCGGGAACGCGGAGAAGCGGTGCCACGCGACGCCCCAGGTGATGTTGCGGCCGACGACGAACAGCCAGATCATGCCGGACATCAGCTTGATGAACGCAAAGACGGAGACCATGACGGCGCTGGCGGGCAGCAGCTTCGCGACGTTCATCGTGAAGAAGTCGGTCCACGGGTTCGAGTGACCGGTCATGGCGATGCGGCCGGCCTTCACGAAGATCATGCCGAGGCCCTCGACGAGCACGACGATCTCGACGAAGTAGGCCGGGCCGAACTTCGAGCCGCTGAAGCGGGAGAGCCGCTCGGGGACGCGCGGGTGGTTCAGCTGCCGCAGGACGATCAGCGTCACGATGCCGACGACGGTGCCGATGCCGAGGATCTCGTCCCACAGGTGCCAGACCCAGGTGTTGCCGAACAGTGGCCAGTGGAACTCGGGGTTGAACGTCTGGCCGTACGCCTCGAACCACAGCAGGAAGCCGCCGAGGAAGCCGATCATGACGAGCCAGTGCGCCCAGCCGACGGTGCGGAACTTCGCCATCCGGGTGTGCGCGATGAACTCGACGATCATTTGCTTGAACCGGGGGAAGAACGGGTGCCAGCGGTCGGGAGCAGATTGCCCGATCATGACTGTCTTGCCCATGGTCCAGGCCCCGCTCAAGAACGAGGCCCAACACACGAGACTGAGCAGTACGCCGATCGTGCCCAACGTGATCGTCAGGGCGTTCATGTCACGGCCTTTCCTTCTTCAACGGCAACGGCAACGGCAACAAGGGTAAGTCACCGTAAGTTACCCGCCGGTAGCGTCGCGTTTCAACGTGGCATCAGATGCTGCGTGCGCCGGTGTTGCTCCGGTCACGCAGTAGTTCTTCCGCTCACCGTAAATCCTGGCCTATCGGGCGTTCAGTGCAGGTGAGCCTAACTTAGGCAACTGACCAGTAACTTAGCCTGCGACTATGAGGGTGTCCTTACCCGTGCTCAGGGACATTGTTCTCAGTGGGTTCACAGACTAGGGTCTGCGTGATTATGTGTCTTGGCTCGCGCTGCGGGATTCACTCGTGCTGCGAGATTCACTGGAGGGGATTCATCGAATGAAGCTCAGGAAGTTTGCCGTCACCTCGATGCTGGCGGTTGCCGCACTCGGGATCGGCGCGGGCACCTCGCACGCCAACCCGGCGCCCGAGACCATCGACTGGAACTCGAAGGTCGAGGGCACGTCCGTGGTCACCACCATCGACGCCGGCGCCTTCAAGGTTTCCGGTGACGGCAAGAACATCGAGCTGCAGGACGGCAACGGCAACGCCGTGGTCAGCCTCCCGCTCGCCTTCCAGCTCAACACCCTCCAGTTCCCGATGGACCAGAAGATCAGCGAGGACGGCAAGACCGTCACCCTGACCCCGGTCTTCGACCTCGGCAAGGCCAAGTCCATCTCCGGCAACGCGACCGCGCAGCCGATCAACGGCGCCGGCCTCGCTATCAAGGACATCGCCTCGCCCGACGAGAACCTGAAGGCGCAGCAGACCTTCACCTCGCAGCTTGCTGTCGCCACCGCTTCCGGCGGCCTCATTGGCACCATCATCGGTTGCATCGTCGGATTGCCGGCTGGCATTGTTGCCGGCTGTGCTGCGATGGCGCCGGTCGGTGCAATCGTGGGAACCATTGCTGTCGGTGGCCCGACGCTGATTGCCGCGGGTATCGGCCTGGGTCAGACCCTGATGGCCGAGCCCGGCACCACGGTCTACGCGGCCAAGTAACCCGTTCGACGCACGACAGCGGCCCGTCACCTCGTGGAGGTGGCGGGCCGCTGTTCGTTTCGGGGCGTCGCAGTAGTCCCGGAACGCATCGAGGCTGGGACGCGCAGGTCGCGTCCCGGCCTCGACTGGTTGATCAGGAGAGTCCGGCGCCGCCGGCATTCGTCGCAATGGTGAAGATGTAGCCCACCGACTTCATCACAAGACCAAGGACTGCTCCGGCGTCGGATCCGGTTCCGGCGTCGGGGGTGGTGGCATCGGCGATATCAGCGAGCATGGCACTTCCTTGTCGTGTCGGCCGACCACGGGCCGGCGGCTTGTCCGACTGGATCCCCCCAGTCAGTTCGTCCCTCGTTCGTTGTCGGTGCGAAAAAGATTCCCCAGCAACAACTTCGAGCATCCTACCGTGCGTGATCCGGTGCCGGTGGCGCTACCCCGCAACCCTGCCGAAAACGACTGTGCGGGGCTGTCGTCCGGTCGGACGACAGCAGATCGGAAGAGCCTCC
>NZ_JBSFRT010000087.1:0-4948 GCF_053589375.1 Rhodococcus sp. NPDC003348 | reverse complement strand
CACCCGTTCGGGTGTGGCGCCCTCCGCGCGAAAACTCCGGTCAGTGCTTCTCAGGCCCGATGTGGTACTCGAACACCAGGCCGGCAGCGGACGCGATGACCAGCACGGCACCGACCACGATCAGCCACGGCTGGAAGAAGGCCAGCGACACGGCAGTGAAAGCGGCTCCACCGGCGAGCAGGATCGGCCAGAAGCTGCCCGGGCTGAAGAAGCCCAGATCGCCGGCGCCGTCCGAGATCTCGGCCTCCTCGTAGTCCTCCGGGCGGGTGTCGAGGCGACGGGCCACGAACCGGAAGTAGGTGCCGATGATCAGGCTCAGTCCGGCGGTGAGGACGAGCGCGGTGGTGCCAGCCCACTCGACACCGGTCCTCGACATGGCGGTGAAGATGCCATACACGATTGCGATGAAGACGAAAAACACCGTCAACATCTCGAAGAGCTTGGCTTCGATCTTCATATCAGCTCGTCCTTTGTCGCGAGGTCGTCGGAGGCCGTCAGGCCCCGCATGTTCTTGGGTGCCGAAGCAGGCTTACTGGTACTCGCCCTCGAGGACCTCGGTGGCCTGGCGGTAGGTGCGCTCCGTGTTGAACGGGGTGGTGGAGGTCGCGACCGGCGACTCACCGATCTCCGCGAGCGCCTCTGCGGTGGACAGCGCCTGGCCACCCTCGTTCACCGGCTTGCGCAGCTCGATGTACT
The DNA here is from genome assembly GCF_053589375.1 of Rhodococcus sp. NPDC003348. NCBI lineage: Bacteria > Bacillati > Actinomycetota > Actinomycetes > Mycobacteriales > Nocardiaceae > Rhodococcus > Rhodococcus sp. NPDC003348. Next base: position 4,252 of record NZ_JBSFRT010000087.1, on the reverse strand, counting down.
TGGCGAACTTCTCCGGGCTCACGGCGCGGACCTCGAAGTTCATCATCGCGTGGTAGGTGCCGCACATCTCGGCGCAACGGCCGACGAACGCGCCTTCCTTCTGGATCTCGCTGATCTGGAAGACGTTGTCGGAGTGGTTCTCCTCCGGGTTCGGCATGACGTCCCGCTTGAACAGGAACTCCGGAACCCAGAACGAGTGGATGACGTCGGCGGCGGCGAGATCGAACTGGATCCGCTTGCCGGTCGGCAGCACCAGGATCGGGATCTCGTTGCTGGACCCGACGGTCTCGATGGTGTCGTAACGCAGGTACGACAGGTCGTGCTCGCTCTTGCCGGCCAGCGGACCCGGGACCTCGTGCCCGTGGATGACCTGCTCTTCGCGCGGGGCCTCGGCGGCCGCCTGGGCCTCCTTGTCGACGCCGTCGTACTTGGCAGTGCCGTCACCGAGGTCGATGCTGCGGTAACCGAACTTCCAGTTCCACTGGTAGGCGGTCACGTCGACGACAACGTTCGGGTTGTCCTTCTTCTCGGTGACGTAGTTCTGCACGACCACGGTGAAGTAGAAGAGCACCGCGATGATGACGAACGGCACCGCCGTGTACAGCAACTCCAGCGGGACGTTGTACGCCGTCTGGCGCGGGAACTCCGGGGAGTCCTTCTTCTTCCGGTGGAAGATGACCGTCCAGAACGTCAGGCCCCACACGATCACGCCCATGAACAGGGCCGCGATGACCGACCAGGTCCACAGTTCGCGCATTCGCTCTGCCTGCGGAGTGATGCCCGACGGCCATCCGAAGCGAAGCACCGAATTGTCGATCGAACATCCCGACAGCAGCATGGCGGCCAGTCCCAATGAGACCGCTAGCCCCGCTCGCCGAAGGATCCGACTCTGCGCCACGTTCACGCCTTCCTGATCGCCGCAAAATTGATAGGGGCAGCCCAGCGGGACACCCGAATACTACGCAGCGTAGACCAAAGCCGCCGCCTATCCACCCTCGGGTCACACCCGGCGGTTCGGCGAGTCTGCGGCATACTCGGCAGAATCAATCTGCAATCCCCTCCACGCCTGTTCACGCGGGTGTGGAGTTCCCCCCGAAGCGAATTGAGGTACTGGACGCTGTGTGTGGACTGCTCGGGCTACTGACCTCCGACGGAACCACCGACGCCGCCGTCTCACGGGTCGACTCCGCGATGCACTGCCTGCGACACCGTGGGCCCGATGAGCACGGAACCTGGCACGACGACGACCTCGTGTTCGGCTTCAACCGGCTGTCGATCATCGACATCGAACACTCCCATCAGCCGCTGCGCTGGGGTCCCGAGGACAATCCGACCCGCTATGCGCTGACCTTCAACGGCGAGATCTACAACTACCTGGAACTGCGCGAGGAACTCGCCCGCGACCACCAGGCCACGTTCCGGACCGAGGGAGACAGCGAAGCCATCGTCGCGGCGTTCCACTTCTGGGGTGCGGATGCCGTGCGCCGGCTGCGCGGCATGTTCGCGTTCGCGATCTGGGACACCGAGACGCGGGAGCTGTTCGTCGCCCGCGACCCGTTCGGCATCAAGCCGCTGTTCCTGGCGACCGGCGCCGGCGGCACCGCGTTCGGCAGCGAGAAGAAGAGCCTGCTCGAACTGGCCGACGTGATCGGCATCGACACCGACCTCGACCCGCGGGCGACCGAGCACTACACCGTGCTGCAGTACGTCCCGGAGCCGGAGACGCTGCACGCGCGGATCCGGCGGCTCGAGTCCGGGTCGTACGCCTGGATCCGGCCCGGCGAGCAGCCCCGGATCACCCGTTACTTCACCCCGCAGTTCCCGGTCCGGCCGTTCACGCCGGGCTCGGAGCAGTCGCGCTACCGGGAGATCGCGGAGGCGCTCGAGGACTCGGTCGCCAAGCACATGCGGGCGGACGTGACGGTCGGGTCCTTCCTGTCCGGCGGCATCGACTCGACCGCGATCGCCGCGTTGGCGATGCGCCACAACCCGAAGCTGATCACCTTCACCACCGGATTCGAGCGTGAGGGCTACTCCGAGATCGACGTCGCCGCCGAGTCGGCGGCGGCGATCGGCGCCCGGCACGTGACCAAGGTCGTCTCCCCCGCCGAGTTCGCGGCGGCGATCCCCGAGATCATCTGGTACCTCGACGATCCGGTCGCCGACCCGGCCCTGGTACCGCTGTGGTTCATCGCCAAGGAGGCGCGCAAGCACGTCAAGGTGGTGCTGTCCGGAGAGGGCGCCGACGAACTGTTCGGCGGCTACACCATCTACCGGGAACCGTTGTCGCTCAAGCCTTTCGAGTACCTACCGACGCCGCTGCGCCGGGCCGCCGGCAAGCTGTCGGAGAGGATCCCCGACGGCACCCGGGGCAAGAGCCTGCTCAACCGGGGTTCGATGACCCTCGAGGAGCGCTACTACGGCAACGCGCGCAGCTTCAACGACGCGCAGCTGCGGGCCGTCCTGCGTGACTTCCGACCCGAGTGGACACACCAGGACGTCACCGCACCGATCTACGCGCAGTCGGCGGGCTGGGATCCGGTGGCCCGGATGCAGCACCTGGACCTGTTCACCTGGCTGCGCGGCGACATCCTCGTCAAGGCCGACAAGATGACGATGGCGAACTCGCTCGAACTGCGGGTGCCGTTCCTCGACACCGAGGTCTTCAAGGTCGCCTCGCAGGTGCCGCTGGACCAGAAGATCACCAAGCAGACGACGAAGTACGCGCTGCGCCAGGCGCTCGAGGGCATCGTCCCGCCCCACGTGCTGCACCGCGCGAAGCTGGGATTCCCGGTTCCGCTGCGGCACTGGCTGCGCGGCACCGAGCTGTTCGACTGGGCCCACCAGCAGATCGCCGACTCGCAGACCGACCACATCTTCGACAAGGCCGCGGTCGCGTCGATGCTGAACGAGCACCGGGACGGCGTCTCGGACCACAGCCGCCGCCTGTGGACGGTGCTGTGCTTCATGGTCTGGCACGGCATCTTCGTGGAGAAGCGCATCGTGCCGCAGATCCAGGAGCCGGTGTACCCGGTCCACGTCTAGGCACCGCACACCGACCGAAAAGGCCCCGCCCGGGTTTCGGGCGGGGCCTTTTCGGGTTCGTGCGGACGCCGGGTCGCCGCACCGGCGACCTACTTCAGCAGCGCACCGATCTCCTCGGCCGCGGTGTTCCCGTATGCGTCGGCGAGACGCTTGACGGCCTCGTCCCGGTCCAGGGTCCACTCCTGCGTGCCGACGGTCTCGAGCACGAGGACCGCGACCAGCGAACCCAGCTGGGCGGACCGCTCGATGCTCAGACCCTCGCTCTGACCGGTCAGGAAGCCGGCGCGGAACGCGTCGCCGACGCCGGTCGGATCCACCTTCGCCTTCTCCGGCACGACCCCGACGCGGACGAAGTTCCCCTCCCGGTCGACGATCTCGACGCCCTTCGCACCGAGGGTCGTGACCCGCAACCCGATCTGGTCGGCGATCTCCCGCTCGGTCAGCTCGGTCTTCTGCAGCAGCAGCGCCCACTCGTACTCGTTGGTGAACAGGTACTTCGCGCCGCCGATCAGCTCCCGCGCCTCGGCGCCGGACAGCCGCGCCAGCTGCTGCGACGGGTCCGCGGCGAACGGCAGCCCCAGTTCGCGGCACTGCTCGGTGTGGCGGGCCATCGCGGCGGGATCGTTCGCGCCGACGAGCACCAGATCGACGCCTGCGGGCAGGTCGGCGAGGGAGATGTCGCGGGCCTCACTCATCGCGCCCGGGTAGAAGGATGCGATCTGAGCCATGTCCTCGTCGGTGGTGCACACGAACCGGGCGGTGTGCGCGATCTGCGACACCCGGACCGCGGCGCAGTCGACGCCGTGCTGCTCGAGCCAACCGCGGTACTCGGTGAAGTCGGCGCCCACCGCACCGACCAGCAGCGGCGAGCCGCCGAGAACACCCATCGCGAAGGCGATGTTGCCGCCGACGCCACCGCGACGGACCACCAGGTCGTCGACGAGGAAGCTCAGCGAGATGTGCTGGAGTTGGTCGGCGATCAGCTGGTCGGCGAAGCGCCCGGGAAAACGCATCAGGTGATCGGTGGCGATGGAACCGGTGACCGCGATTGTCACGCGTGAGACCTTTCAGTTCGACTGTGCACGGAGCAAAGCCATCACGGTACCCGGCTGCGTCGCGCGTCGGGCGCCTCCGGCGCGGCCCGGACCCTGAACACACCCCCGGCGCGGCACCCGTGTGGGTGCCGTGCCGGAGGGGTCGGTGCGGA
>NZ_JBSFRT010000086.1:0-5144 GCF_053589375.1 Rhodococcus sp. NPDC003348 | reverse complement strand
TGTGCGAGCTCGCACAGGTCGCGGGCGTCGATCATCGCCGCGGCGAGTGACCACTTCATCGCGCCGACCTCACAGCTTCACGACCTTCGACGTCGGGATCGGGTGCGAGTCCGCCTTGATCCAGCGCATCGCCCAGGTGCCCTCGGCGTGGCCGTCGGTGTTGATCCAGTTGCCGTAGCCCGGATCCTTGGCCGCCACCACGATGGTCAGCGTCCCGTCGTCGTTGAGCTTGGCGGTGTGGTTGTTGATGTAGATGTTCGTCCGGTTGTAGTCGAGCGACTCGACCCAGAAGTTCTGCAGCACGAAGTTGAAGTACTCGCAGTTCGGGACCTCGGTCTCGATGACCCATGCCTCGTCCTCGGCGAGCTTCCAGTAGCCGTGGAAGTAGAAGATCGTCGGATCGCCGCCGGCCTTCTGGAACTGCTCCTGCCCGCGGTCGAAGATCTCGTTGGGTTGCGGCATGAAGTCACGCGACCACTCGAGGAACGTGGCGGCCGAGCCCTTCAGCATGCCGATCGCCCGGTCCAGCCGCTGGCCCAGCTCGTCCTCGGTCAGCGGAACGAATTCGCCGTCGGGGTTCAGGCACTCGATGGACAGCTCGCCGGGCACCTCGGCACGCCGGTTCGCATAGGTCTGCCGCACGGAGATGAGGTTGCTGTCCGGTGCGAGCGGCAGCCACGCACCCTCGGCGGGCTCGTCCACGCTCGCGATGAACTCGAAGCGTCCGTTCTCGTCGACCTCGAGGTCGTGGATGTGCAGGTCACCGGTCTGCAGCATAGTGCCGTCGATGTGATAGCGGTTGACGCGGGAACCGAAGGTGATCAGCGGGACCGTGCCCCGGGTTCCAGTGATCCGGTACGTGTACTGCCCGGAGATGTTGGCGCGCATGTAGATGTTGTCCGGGTTGTCGGCGCCGATCTTGGTCATCATGTTCGGGTTCGGCGCGGACGTGAACTGCGGCCACCGCGGGTCGGTGTACTCGACGCAGTTGATCGTCGAGTAGCGCAGCAGGCGTGACAGGTAGCGCACGCCTTCGGCCTGTGTGAGCTCGTCCTGCGGGACGATCGGGTCCGACAGGATGTTCCCGACCTCGAGCAGGTCGGTGCAGAACTTTTCCCAGGTGGCGTTCATTGTGAATTCCTATCCAGGTGAGGGGTCAGACGGCGGCGAACTTGGCGTCGACCTCGGCCGCGGTGATGCCGAAGTCTTCGAGCGAGTACTTGTGCGACGGACGACGGTGGTCGGCGAGGCTGGCCTCGTGGGCAGCGCCGACCGCGCGGCGCGCCTCGTCGGAGAACGGCAGGGAGAACCGGTCGTAAACCGTCTCGGCCGTCCCGATCGGGTCGGCCACGAAGTCCCGGTAGTCGATGTCGATGAACTGCTCCGGATTGTGGCGGGCCCGGGCCTCCTGGAAGTTCGCGTTCCCGCGCGCCCACAGGTCCAACTGGGTCCGTCCGATGGTCTTGCGGTCGAAGGCCTTCGACATGTCGTGCCCGCCCTGCTCGGCCAGGCTGAAGGTCGACGCCATCGAGGTGTGCGGGTCGCGGAAGGTCCGGACGAACAGCGCGTCCGGAAAGACCTTCATGATGTCGTCGATCGCGAAGACGTGGCTCGGGCTCTTCAGAACCCAGCGGCGATCACGATCGTTCATACCGATCAGCTGCAGGTTCTTCTTGTACCGGGCGTAGGTGTCGGTCCAGTCCTGCTTCGCCAGCCACTCCGTGTACGACGGCACGTACGCCACGGTGTCGAACGAGGTCGACAGCAGCGTCTGCTGGAGCAGTCGCCAACACTCCTCGACCTCCTCGGCGCCCATGAAGTGCACCTTCATCAGGTCCGCCTCATTCTGCTGGCGAGCACGGTAGAAGGCGTCGGCGCGGAGGAAATCGGGGTTCGCGGACCACGTCTCACGGGCGGGACGGGGCTGCGGCGCCTCGGCCAGCCACATCTCGACACCCTGGTTGGCAGGGTCGGCGCTGAGCAGGCGATGCAGCGCGGTGGTGCCCGTGCGGGTCAGTCCGCACATGAAGATCGGCCGCTCGATCGGAACGTCGACATGCTCGGGGTGCCGCGCGAACGCAGCCTCGCTGATCAGCCGGCCCCGGAGCGCGGACAGGATCATCTTGCGGGCGATCACCTTTCCGTGCGGGGTGAGGTCGGCTTCCCGCTCGAACGAGTCGAGCAGCACCGTCAGGCCCTTTAGGTACTCGTCGCTGCCGAAGTCGCCGAGGCCGGTCTCCTTGCGCGCCTGCGCGTGCAGGTCCTCGATGGAACCGATTCCGTCGTAATCCTGAGTCATTTCCTACATCCTTGCGAAAGGTGGATCAGTGATGTGCGTGGCCGCAGTTGACGTCCAGGCACTGCCCGGTGATCGCGCGGGCGAGGTCGGAGGCCAGGAAGATCACCGCGTTCGCGATGTCGTCGGGTTCCGGCAGCCGGCGCAGGTCGGTGTCTGCCGCGATCTCGGCGTAGACCTCGGCCGGGTCGACGCCGCGCTGCTCTGCCTGCTTCTGGACCATCGCCTTGACCCGGTGCGCCCAGATATATCCGGGTGCAACGGAGTTCACTCGGACACCCATCGGGCCCAGCTCCACCGAGAGACTGCGGGCGAGCGCGAGCAGCCCGGCCTTCTGCACCCGGTAGGCACCGAAGTTCGGCAGCTGGTTGCGCAGCACCATCGAGTTGATCACCACGATCGACCCCTCGGACTTCTCCAGTGCGGGAGCGAGTTTGCGGGTCAGGTTGAGTGCGGCCAGCAGGTTGATGTCAAGGCCCTGCCGGACTGACTCGAACTCGGCGTCGAGCAGCCGCTCGTGCGGCGGCTGCACGAAAGCGTTGTGCACCACCGTGTCGACCGCTCCGAACTCGGCCAGCGCCGCATCGGCGAGATTCGTGACCGACGCGTCGTCGGTGAGGTCCGTCGGCACGGACAGCGCGGTACCGCCGAGTTCCCGGATCTCGTCGGCGACCTCCGTCAGCCGGGACTCGGTCCGCGCGGCCAGGACGACCCGGGCACCGGCGAGCGCGCTGCGCACGGCGACCGAGCGTCCCAACCCCTCACCGACACCCGAGACGACCACGACCTTGCCGTCGAGCATCGCCGGCATCACCGGCTGCAACCCCAAGGTCATACCTGCGCCTTGGGGTCCAGAACGACGCTCAGCGAGACGATCTTCCCGTCCTCACCGAATTCGAACAGGTCGGTGGACAGGAAGTCGGGCATGCCCTCGCGCTGCACGCGGAGCTGCATCGCCGCGAACCGGCCGGTGACGGTGATCGGCGAGTACCGGCTCACCGTGAACGCCACCTTCGCGTTCTCGGTGCCGAAGGCCCGGATCTCGTCGACACCGGTGTAGGTCCGCATGCCCAGCGGCTCGTGCTGGACCGCGTCCGCCGCGAACAGCGACACCAGCTGATCAACGTCGTGATCGCCGAGATGCTTGACGTACGAATCGATCACCGAACAGATTTCGTCTCGGGTGGGCACAGGGAACGCTCCTCGGGTGTGGTTGGTGAATCGGGCTGGATCAGGCGATGACGCCGCGGCTGCGGAGCTTCTCGACAATCTGAACTGCGGCCTCCGCGGGAGTCGTCACGGTCGTGTCGACTCGCAGCTCGGGGTTCTCCGGCGACTCGTACGGGGAATCGATGCCGGTGAAGTTCGTCAGGTCGCCCCGCCGCGCCTTCTTGTACAGCCCCTTCGGATCCCGCGACTCGGCGACGTCGATCGGGGTGTCGACGAACACCTCGCAGAAGCGGTCCTCGCCGATCAGCTCGCGGGCCGCGTCCCGCTCGGCCCGGAACGGGGAGATGAACGACGCCAGCACGACCAGCCCGGCATCGGCCATCAGCCGGGCGACCTCGGTGACCCGCCGAATGTTCTCCACCCGGTCGGCCTCGGTGAACCCGAGGTCCCGGTTCAGACCGTGCCGTACGTTGTCGCCGTCGAGCAGGTAGGTGTGGCAGCCGCTTGCGTGCAGTTGCCGCTCGAGCTCGTTCGCGATGGTCGACTTGCCGGACCCGGACAGACCCGTGAACCACAGCACCTGCGGCCGGTGACCGTTCAGGACCGCCCGGGACTCGGCGTTCACATCCACGGCCTGCCAGTGGATGTTGTCCGACCGGCGCAGCGAGTGCGCGATCATGCCCGCACCGACCGTGGTGTTGGTCAGCCGGTCGATCAGGATGAACCCGCCCGTGTCCCGGTTGTCGGCGTAGGCGTCGAACGGCACCGGACGGTCGAAGCTGATGTTGCACACGCCGATCTCGTTGAGGGCGAGGGTGTTCGTCGCCGTCTGCTCGAGCGTGTTGACGTTGATCTTGTACTTCGGCTTGGTGATCCGGGCCTGCACCGTCATCGTGCCGATCTGGCAGACGTACGGGCGCTCGGGCAGCATGTCGTGCTCGCCCATCCACACCAGCTGCGCCTCGAACTGGTCGGCGACCCCCGGCAGGGCGTCAGCGACTGCGAGAACGTCACCGCGGCTGATGTCGATCTCGTCGGCGAGGGTGATCGTGACCGACTGGCCCGCGACGCCCTCGTCGAGGTCGCCGTCCATCGTGACGATCCGCGCAACAGTGGACTCCGTCCCGCTGGGCAGCACCCGGACGCGGTCGCCCGGGCGCACCGCGCCGCCGACGATCTGCCCGGAGAATCCGCGGAAGTCGAGGTCGGGGCGGTTCACCCACTGCACGGGCATCCGGAACGGTCCGGCGCGGAGGTCGTCGTCGATGTCGACCGTCTCCAGGTGCTCGATCAGCGACGGACCGTGATACCAGGGCGTGTTCGGGCTGCGCTCGGTGAGGTTGTCACCCATGTACGCGGACATCGGAATCGGCACCACACTCGCCAACCCGATCTCCGCCGCGAAACCCGTGTACTCGTCGACGATCTGCTCGAACACCTCCTGCGAGTAGTCGACGAGGTCGAGCTTGTTCACCGCGAGCACCACGTGCCGGATGCCGAGCAGCGAGACCAGATACGAGTGCCGGCGGGTCTGCGTGAGCACACCCTTGCGGGCGTCGATCAGGATCACCGCGAGGTCGGCCGTCGACGCGCCGGTGACCATGTTGCGGGTGTACTGCTCGTGGCCCGGGGTGTCGGCGACGACGAACTTGCGCCGCTCGGTGGTGAAGTAGCGGTA
>NZ_JBSFRT010000085.1:0-3467 GCF_053589375.1 Rhodococcus sp. NPDC003348 | reverse complement strand
GTTTGTGTGTTGTTTGAGAACTGCACAGTGGACGCGAGCATCTTTGTTGTAAGTAATGAAGAGCGTACGGTGGATGCCTTGGCACCAGGAGCCGATGAAGGACGTAGGAGGCTGCGATAAGCCTCGGGGAGCTGTCAACCGAGCTGAGATCCGAGGATTTCCGAATGGGGAAACCCAGCACGAGTGATGTCGTGTTACCCGCACCTGAATATATAGGGTGTGTGGAGGGAACGTGGGGAAGTGAAACATCTCAGTACCCACAGGAAGAGAAAACAACCGTGATTCCGTGAGTAGTGGCGAGCGAAAGCGGAAGAGGCCAAACCATGTACATGTGATACCCGGCAGGGGTTGTGTGCGTGGGGTTGTGGGATTCATTTTGTCGATTCTGCCGGATCGGCCGACAGTAAAAAATCATCGTGTTAGTCGAAGTGGTCTGGAACGGCCTGTCGTAGAGGGTGAGAGTCCCGTAGACGAAAACATGGTGACTGTCGTAGTGAACACCCAAGTAGCAGCGGGCCCGTGAAATCTGCTGTGAATCTGTCGGGACCACCCGATAAGCCTGAATACTCCCTGGTGACCGATAGCGGACTAGTACCGTGAGGGAAAGGTGAAAAGTACCCCGGGAGGGGAGTGAAATAGTACCTGAAACCGTGCGCTTACAATCCGTCAGAGCCTTTGCACCTTCGGGTGGGGGGTGATGGCGTGCCTTTTGAAGAATGAGCCTGCGAGTTAGTGGCATGTCGCGAGGTTAACCCGTGTGGGGTAGCCGTAGCGAAAGCGAGTCCGAATAGGGCGTTTTAGTGGCATGTTCTAGACCCGAAGCGGAGTGATCTACCCATGGCCAGGGTGAAGCGACGGTAAGACGTCGTGGAGGCCCGAACCCACTTAGGTTGAAAACTGAGGGGATGAGCTGTGGGTAGGGGTGAAAGGCCAATCAAACTCCGTGATAGCTGGTTCTCCCCGAAATGCATTTAGGTGCAGCGTCGCGTGTTTCTCACCGGAGGTAGAGCTACTGGATGGTCTAGGGGGCCCACAAGCTTACCGAAATCAGCCAAACTCCGAATGCCGGTGAGTGAGAGCGCGGCAGTGAGACTGCGGGGGATAAGCTTCGTAGTCGAGAGGGAAACAGCCCAGATCGCCGGCTAAGGTCCCTAAGCGTGTACTAAGTGGAAAAGGATGTGGGGTCGCGAAGACAACCAGGAGGTTGGCTTAGAAGCAGCCACCCTTGAAAGAGTGCGTAATAGCTCACTGGTCAAGTGATCCTGCGCCGACAATGTAGCGGGGCTCAAGTACACCACCGAAGCCGCGGCATTCACATAAGCCCGCTCGTTTTCTACGGAGGACGAGCCAGGTGTGTGGATGGGTAGGGGAGCGTCGTGCAGCCATGGAAGCGCCGGAGTGATCCAGGTGTGGAGGCTGCACGAGTGAGAATGCAGGCATGAGTAGCGAAAGACAAGTGAGAAACTTGTCCGCCGAATGACCAAGGGTTCCTGGGCCAGGTTAATCCGCCCAGGGTGAGTCGGGACCTAAGACGAGGCCGACAGGCGTAGCCGATGGACAACGGGTTGATATTCCCGTACCCGTGTGAACGCGTCAATGGTGAATCAGTGATGCTAAGCGCCCTGAAGCCGGCCTAAGCACCTTCGGGTGCCCGGGTCGGGGGATGCGCGTGATCCGAGCTGGTAGTAGCCAAGCGATGGGGTGACGCAGGAAGGTAGCTGGGCCAGTCAGTGGTAATACTGGTGTAAGCGTGTAGGGAGTGGCCTAGGCAAATCCGGGTCGCACATATCCTGAGACGTGATGCGTAGCCGATTGAGGCGAATTCAGTGATCCTATGCTGCCGAGAAAAGCCTCTAGCGAGTTTTCACACGGCCCGTACCCCAAACCGACACAGGTGGTCAGGTAGAGAATACCAAGGCGATCGAGATAACTATGGTTAAGGAACTCGGCAAAATGCCCCCGTAACTTCGGGAGAAGGGGGACCTCTGCTGGTGATCCAACTTGCTTGGTGAGCTGGTGGGGGTCGCAGAGACCAGTGAGAAGCGACTGTTTACTAAAAACACAGGTCCGTGCGAAGTCGTAAGACGATGTATACGGACTGACGCCTGCCCGGTGCTGGAAGGTTAAGAGGACCGGTTAGCTCTTCGGAGCGAAGCTGAGAATTTAAGCCCCAGTAAACGGCGGTGGTAACTATAACCATCCTAAGGTAGCGAAATTCCTTGTCGGGTAAGTTCCGACCTGCACGAATGGCGTAACGACTTCTCAGCTGTCTCAACCATAGACTCGGCGAAATTGCATTACGAGTAAAGATGCTCGTTACGCGCGGCAGGACGAAAAGACCCCGGGACCTTCACTATAGCTTGGTATTGGTGTTCGGTTCGGTTTGTGTAGGATAGGTGGGAGACTGTGAAGCGGGCACGCCAGTGTTCGTGGAGTCGTTGTTGAAATACCACTCTGATCGTATTGGACATCTAACCTCGGACCATGATCTGGTTCAGGGACAGTGCCTGGTGGGTAGTTTAACTGGGGCGGTTGCCTCCCAAAATGTAACGGAGGCGCCCAAAGGTTCCCTCAGCCTGGTTGGCAATCAGGTGTTGAGTGCAAGTGCACAAGGGAGCTTGACTGTGAGACTGACAGGTCGAGCAGGGACGAAAGTCGGGACTAGTGATCCGGCACCGGCATGTGGAAGCGGTGTCGCTCAACGGATAAAAGGTACCCCGGGGATAACAGGCTGATCTTCCCCAAGAGTCCATATCGACGGGATGGTTTGGCACCTCGATGTCGGCTCGTCGCATCCTGGGGCTGGAGTAGGTCCCAAGGGTTGGGCTGTTCGCCCATTAAAGCGGCACGCGAGCTGGGTTTAGAACGTCGTGAGACAGTTCGGTCTCTATCCGCCGCGCGCGTTAGAAACTTGAGGAAGGCTGTCCCTAGTACGAGAGGACCGGGACGGACGAACCTCTGGTGTGCCAGTTGTCCTGCCAAGGGCACTGCTGGTTAGCTACGTTCGGAAGGGATAACCGCTGAAAGCATCTAAGCGGGAAGCCTGTTCCAAGATGAGGTTTCTCACCCCCTCGAGGGGGTAAGGCCCCCGGCAGACCACCGGGTTGATAGGCCAGAACTGGAAGCACGGTAACGTGTGCAGGTGACTGGTACTAATAGGCCGAGGACTTACCACAAAGAAGCTACGCGTCCACTGTGCGGTATCTGAAACAACACACATGTTGTATCGGATCGAGAAACCGGTTTGGTTTTTCTCTGATCCGTGTGTGACAGTTTCACAGAGTTACGGCGGCCATAGCGGAGGGGAAACGCCCGGTCCCATTCCGAACCCGGAAGCTAAGCCCTCCAGCGCCGATGGTACTGCACTCGACAGGGTGTGGGAGAGTAGGACACCGCCGTACATAACATCCCCGGTTGCCCGGGATCAGGAGTTTTCTTCTGGTCCCGGGCATTCGGCATTTCTGGGG
>NZ_JBSFRT010000084.1:0-5939 GCF_053589375.1 Rhodococcus sp. NPDC003348 | reverse complement strand
CCCCCGACCTCGGGGTCGGGGTCGGGGGCATTCGGCGTGAGCGTCTTACTTGAGTTCGGCGAGGACGGTGCCCTGCGTGATCGCGGCACCCGGCTCGACGGCCAGACCGGTCACGGTACCGGCCTTGTGCGCGGTGACCGGGTTCTCCATCTTCATCGCCTCCAGGACCACGATCAGGTCACCCTCGGCGACCTCCTGGCCCTCGGTGACGGCGACCTTGACCACGGTGCCCTGCATCGGCGCGGTGACCGCGTCACCGGAGGCGGCGCCGCCACCGGCACCGCCACGCTTGCGGGCCTTGGGCTTGCGCTTGATCGCACCGGTCGCCGGGGCACCGGTCCCGACCTGGAACTGGCCCGGCAGCGACACCTCCACCCGGCGGCCACCGACCTCGACGACCACGTTCTGCCGCGGCAGCGCCTCCTCACCGTCGGCGTCGACCGCACCGGTCCCGGCGTACGGCTCGATGGTGTTGTCCCACTCGTTCTCGATCCACTTGGTGTAGACGTCGAACTTCTCGCCGTCACCGACGAACGCGGGGTTGGTGACGATGTGCCGGTGGAACGGCAGCACGGTAGCCAGGCCGTCGACCTCGAACTCGGCCAGCGCGCGGGACGCCCGCTGCAGCGCCTGCTCGCGGGTCTCGCCGGTGACGATCAGCTTGGCGAGCATCGAGTCGAACTGGCCGCCGATCACATCGCCCTGCACGACACCGGAGTCCACGCGCACACCCGGGCCGGTCGGCTCCTTGTACACGCTGATCGGGCCCGGGGCGGGCAGGAACCCGCGGCCGGCGTCCTCACCGTTGATGCGGAACTCGAACGAGTGTCCGCGCGGGGTCGGGTCCTCGGTGATCTCGAGCTTCTCGCCGTTGGCGATGCGGAACTGCTGACGCACCAGGTCGATGCCCGCGGTCTCCTCGGTGACCGGGTGCTCGACCTGCAGGCGGGTGTTGACCTCGAGGAACGAGACGGTGTCGCCCTGCACCAGGTACTCCACGGTGCCGGCACCGTAGTAGCCGGCCTCCTTGCAGATCGCCTTGGCGGAGTTGTGGATCCGGTCGCGCTGGTCGTCGGTCAGGAACGGCGCCGGGGCCTCCTCGACGAGCTTCTGGAAGCGGCGCTGCAGCGAGCAGTCGCGGGTGCCGGCGACGATGACGTTGCCGTGCTGGTCGGCGATGACCTGCGCCTCGACGTGGCGGGCCTTGTCGAGGTACTGCTCGACGAAGCACTCGCCGCGCCCGAACGCCGCGATCGCCTCGCGGGTGGCGGACTCGAACAGCTCGGGGATCTCCTCGATGGTGTGCGCGACCTTCATCCCGCGCCCACCGCCACCGAACGCGGCCTTGATCGCGACCGGCACGCCGTACTGCTTGGCGAACTCGACGACCTCGTCGGCGCCCTTGACCGGGTCCTTGGTGCCCGCGGCCATCGGCGCGCTCGCGCGCTCGGCGATGTGCCGGGCGGTGACCTTGTCACCGAGGTCGCGGATCGACTGCGGCGAGGGCCCGATCCAGATCAGGCCGGCGTCGATCACGGCCTGCGCGAAGTCGGCGTTCTCGGACAGGAACCCGTAGCCGGGGTGGATCGCGTCGGCACCGGACTTGGCGGCGGCGTCGAGGATCTTGTCGAACACCAGGTACGACTCGGCGGAGGTCTGCCCCCCGAGGGCGAACGCCTCGTCGGCCAGCTTCACGAACTGCGCGTCCGCGTCCGGTTCCGCGTACACCGCGACGCTGCCGTATCCGGCGTCCTTCGCGGCCCGGATGACCCGCACAGCGATCTCGCCGCGGTTGGCGACGAGCACCTTCGTGATGTGCGCGCTGGCATGACTGGGCACTGAGCCTCCTGTTGATCGCAAGGGGTAGCCACTGTGGATCCCCTGCCGGGGGTCAGACCCGGCTGGTTTGTTGACGGCAGTACCTCGAAGTGTAGGCACCAGCCGATATGCAGATGTAATCGGCCTGGAGGGGCCGGTGAACACCATAAACCCTACTGACCAGTAGTTTCCCGGTTCATCGGGTGACGGGGGAAGGCAGATTGCACGTCCCGGTGCCCACGACCTCTTCCATCAGGCTGCGCAGGCGGGCGACGTAACGGTGCACCGCGGCGGTCGCGTCGTCCGTGGCGGGATAACGGGCGGCGATGTTCACGCCCTGCGGGGTCCGATTCACCCAGATGTACACGTCATTCGCGTACTGCTTGCTGCGCAGTGCCCGCGCGTTCCAGTCCGGCCACTGCGTCGCCGCGGGCACGAACCGCACGTCCATGTAGGACACCACGAACCGGGGCTGTGCGTCGGTGCCGAGGACCTCGCTGACCCACTCGAACGGCACCTGCGCCGCCGGCTTGGCCGCCGCGACCTGAGTGGACGCCCGCCGCACCAGTTCCGCGAACGAGCCCGCCCCACGGACCGCGAACGAGATGGGGCTGATCCCGACGAACCATCCGACCGAACCGGCCCATCCCGGCTCGTCGCGGGTGTGCATGGGAGTGACGGTCTCGAACCGGTCCGCGCTCGAGAGTTCGGCGCCTGCGATCGCCAGACACGCGAGGGTGCCCGCGAAGAAGCCGTGCCCGATCTTGCGGCACACCACCGCGAACGCATCCGCCCCGGCCGTGTCCAGGACCCACGCGGACAGCCCGCGCTGCGCGGGCGGAACCTCGGGCAGCTCCCCGAGGTCGAGCGGGAACTCGGGCAGTCGCCCACCGCCGAGGTCGAGCACGCCGCGCCACAGTGCCACCGCCGGATGCGCGGCGTCGAGGTCGACGACCGCGGAACGCTCCCGCGCACCGAAGTCGAGGTAGCTGCCGACGGGGAACAGGTCCGGGGCCGCACCGTCCCGCTCCCTGCGGTACAGCGCCTCGATCTCCTGGGCGACCAGGACCACCGAGTACCCGTCGACGATCGCGTGGTCGGCGGCGAAGTAGACGGTGAACGCCCGGTCCCGGTCCGGCGGTTCGACGGTCGCGAAGGCGAATGCCGGCCACGACGTCGGGGACGTGCAGCCGTCGAACAGCCGGTGCAGGTGCTCGAAGTTCTCGGCGCCCGACGTTCGGTAGCCGTGCCGATGGGCGCTGACGCGGACCCGGCCCGGCGAGACGGTCCGCCTCCGCAGCGCTCCGGGGCCGGTGGGGACGGTCGCGTGGCTGCGCAGTCCCTCGTGTCGATCGATCCACGAGTTCAGTGCACGGCCGAACGCGTCCGCGTCGAGCCTGCCGTCGATCTCGAATGCGGTCCCGAGCCACGACTCGTGCGCGGATCCGGTTCGCGCACGCGCGTCACGCAGCCGCGACTCCTGGACGAAGGACGTCGGCCTCGGATCGTCGAACCACGGGTCGGAACTGTCGATGCATGCGTGCGGCCCGCCGTCGAACGGTGCGGTCGGAAGCCACTCGGTCACCGTTCCCGGCGTGACGGGATAGTCGGCCAGCTCGGTGAATTCCATTGACAGAACCCATTTCTCGAGATCTGCACCGGCGAATGGATCGCAATCACCGACGCAGATGACGTTTGATGCGTGTGAGCATCGCGGACATGCCCCGCAGGCGCAGCGGGCTGACGGAGTCGGCCAGACCCAGCGCGGAATAGAAGTCTCCGGGCACGTCCAGTATCGCCTGTGCGCTCTGTCCGTCCAAACCCTGATGAAGAATCGAGGCGAACCCGCGTGTCGTCGGTGCCTCGGGCGGGGCACTGAAGTGCAGTCGCACGTGTTCCGGGTCGTCGGCGTCGACCGAGAGGAACAGTGGCGACTGGCATTCGGGCACCGGTTCCATCGCCGCCTGCTCCAGTTCCGCAGGCAGCGGCGGCAGTTCGCGGCTGAACTCCAGAAGCAACTGCAGCTTCTCCTGCCCGGAGACCGCGGCGAAGTCGTCGACGATCTCGGCGAGGGGTTCGGGCAGGCTCATGCGATCGCCGGAACCTCGCCGGGATCGTCGCCCTTGACGATCGGAACCCGTACCGTGTTGCCCCACTCCGTCCACGAGCCGTCGTAGTTGCGCACGTTCTCGAACCCGAGCAGGTGCGTGAGCACGAACCAGGTGTGGCTGGACCGCTCACCGATCCGGCAGTAGGCGACCACGTCGTCGCCGGGAGCGAACGCGCCGTAGATCTCCTCCAGTTCGGCGCGCGACCGGAACCGGCTGTCCGGGGCCGCGGCCTTCGCCCACGGGATGGACACCGCAGTCGGGATGTGCCCGCCGCGCAGCGCGCCCTCCTCCGGGTAGTCCGGCATGTGGGTGCGCTCGCCGGTGTACTCCTGCGGCGACCGCACGTCGATCAGCGGTCCGGCGCCCAGGTGTCCCAGCACCTCGTCGCGGTACGCGCGGATCGGGGCGTCGTTGCGGGTCACGACCGGGTAGTCGGTCGGCGCGTTCTCGGGGACGTCGAGGGTGGTGTCGCGGTTCTCCGCGATCCACGCGTCCCGGCCGCCGTCGAGCAGTCGCACGTCCTCGTGACCGAACAGGGTGAACACCCACAGTGCGTAGGCGGCCCACCAGTTGCTCTTGTCGCCGTAGATGACGACGGTGTCGTCCCGGCGAATGCCCTTGCGGCTCATCAGCTCGGCGAACGCCTCGCCGTCGATGTAGTCGCGGGTGACCGGATCGTTGAGGTCGGTGTGCCAGTCGATCTTCACCGCGCCCGGAATGTGCCCGACGTCGTAGAGGAGCACGTCCTCGTCGGACTCGACGATCCTGATCCCGGGAGCGCCGATGTGCGCGCCGAGCCACTCCGAGGTGACGAGCCGCTCCGGATGCGCATAGGCCGCAAAGGACGGGTTGGGATCGGGCGCAACGGGCACGAGCGGGCTCCTGACGGTGGGACTTCGGGTTGACAATCGCAATTCTATGCGCAGCCCGCGGCCCGTCGCCGCCTGTGGGGAGCCGGGTCAGCTCGGTGTGGGGGAGGCGGTCCAGAGTTCGGCGATGCCGACGCCGACGTCGCCGAGCAGACGACGAACCAACGGCAGGCCGATCCCGATCACGCTGGACGGGTCGCCCTCGATGCGGTCGATGAACCAGCCGCCGAGCCCGTCGAGGGTGAATGCGCCGGCCACCTGCATGGGTTCACCGGAGTCGAGATACGCTTCGAGGTCGTCTCCCGACGGGGTGCCGAAGTGCACCACCGTTGCGCTGTCGTCGCGGGCCTCACCGACCGTGACGCCGTCCCGGACCCGGATCACGCAGTGCCCGGTGAGGAGGGTTCCGCTGCGCCCGGCCATCGAGCGCCACCGGGCCCGCGCCACGTCGGCGGTGTGGGGTTTGCCCTGCAAGGTGCCGTCGATGAGGAGCATCGAATCGCACCCGATCACCACGGCATCGGTGACGATGTCGGCGGGAAGTACGGGCAGCACGGCCGCGGCCTTGGCGCGGGCCAGCTCCGTCACCACGTGGTGCGGGGCGGCCCGCGGGCCGAGGGCCTCCTGAATGGCGTCCTCGTCGACGCCGGAGACGTGCACGTACGGCTCGATCCCCGCCTTGCGCAGCACCGTACGGCGCGCAGGCGAGGCCGAGGCGAGGACGAGCCGCGTCACGCCCGGTTCTGGAACGCGTAGGGCGAGAAGGGTGCGCGCACGCGGTGCATCCTGGTCGGCCGGCCCCAGTTGTCCGGGGGAGTGGTGTCGACGGGCGCCTCACCCGATCCGGCGGCGGCGAGAACCGCGACCAGCGCGGCGATCTCGACGTCGGTGGGATTGCCCTTGAGCACCTTGATGACCGGCAATTGCGTACCTTCGGTTGCGGTCGCCGCGTCGATGGTCTCGGCGGCTTCGGTGAGCACCTCGACCTCGGCGAGTGCGTTGTCCGTGATTGTCACAGTGGAATGTTCCCATGCTTCTTGGGCGGCAGGGTGACCATCTTGCGTTCGAGCAGACGCAGAGCGGACACGATCTGACCGCGGGTGTGGCTCGGCGGGATCACCGCGTCGACGTAACCGCGTTC
>NZ_JBSFRT010000083.1:0-6858 GCF_053589375.1 Rhodococcus sp. NPDC003348 | reverse complement strand
CCCTTACACCACGCTGTTCTTTTATCTTAGTTTCCACCTCCCCCTTATTCCCCTATGGCCCCTTTGTTTCAGTTCAACTGAACGAATGGGCCATTCGGGAAGAAGGGGGAGTGCGCTCTCAGAGGTTGAAGGCGGCCTTGACCTCTTTCGTCCGCCGGTGCTCGGCGACGAACGAGAGGAACGGGATGGTGCCGGCGAGCGCCGTCGCGACGATGGTCGTGGCCTTCCAGCGCGCCTTGATCGCCAGGTCGATGGTGAAGGCCAGGTACAGCATGTAGAACAGCCCGTGCACCTGTCCGATGTAGAAGAACCACGACGGCGCGCTGCTCGCGTCGGACAGGATCAGGTACTTGTAGATGAGTTCGGCCGTGAGGATCAGCAGCCAGACGCCGGTGATGTACGCGAGCGCCCGGTAGCGCGTCAGCGCCGAGGCGATCTTCTTGGTGTCGCGGACTTCGGTGGTGGTGACGGTCTCGTCGGGGGCCGTGCTCACGTGCTGCTCCTATCGGCCTCGCTCGCCCGGAGCTGCGCGAGGTAGTTGTTGTACGCCTGGTGGGCCTCGTCGTCGGGGTCGTCGGCGTCGAGGACCTCGGCGGCCTTCTGGTTGCGCTGCGGCAGCAGATCGGCCGGGATCTCGCGGGGTGCGTCGCCGTTGGCCGCCTTCGGCTGGTCCTCGGGTGCGACGTCCTCCAGCTGCACGAACCGGCGGTACGCGTAGACCACGAACGCGGCGAACAGGGGCCACTGGAACGCGTAGCCGAGATTCTGGCCGTTACCGCCGACGGCCTCGAAGCGGGTCCACTGCCAGTAGCCGAGAGCCAGGCATGCGGCGGCCGCAACGATGACGAACACGATCAGTGCCGGTCGGCGGCGGGAGGGTGTACGGGCCACACCTCGACGGTACCCGAGGTGGGAAGGGGTGAAGCCGGTGGTCGGGGAGGTGAGGGTCACAGTTGCCCTGCCCGACAACTCCAGCTGTGGTGCGCGAGGGGGGACTCGAACCCCCACGTCCGAAGACACCAGGACCTAAACCTGACGCGGCTGCCAATTACGCCACTCGCGCGTGCAGGACAGACTATGCCACGGCATCGTCGCCGGACGCACACGAGGAGTCTGCCCCCCGAACTGGTTTCTGTGGGCCGATCCGACGCCCTCCAACACCGACGCCGCAGGGGTCGGCCGTGA
The DNA here is from genome assembly GCF_053589375.1 of Rhodococcus sp. NPDC003348. NCBI lineage: Bacteria > Bacillati > Actinomycetota > Actinomycetes > Mycobacteriales > Nocardiaceae > Rhodococcus > Rhodococcus sp. NPDC003348. The sequence continues at coordinate 5,673 of NZ_JBSFRT010000083.1, read as the reverse complement.
AGGTAAAGAGGACTTCGATGCTCGAACCACAAAAATAACGGTTGGATAACGATCAATGTGAGGGATTCCTCAACTTTGCTACTCACGGGTACTTCGCACTGCCAGCGCGTTCTTCCTTACCGGAAAGTCACTTGGACGACTGTCCTGTGAGCTGCGTCACGCCTACTACCTGGTAGAACACCGCACCTGGACGGTAAACGTGAGGAATTCCTCATGATCCTGTGTCACCCTGTTCGCACCCCCCGAAGAACCGCCCGCGAGCGCGACGATGCGCCGTCGGGAGGTTGTGACGTCGGCGGGTTCCGACCAGGAGAGGACCATCCAGCGTGACGATCGACGAGAGCACACCACTGGGCAACGGCGACGGCACCTCGGGTGCCCGGTTCGCGCCGGCCCGGGCCGGCGCCGCGAAGTCACCCCTGCGGGATCGGCTTGTCGCCGGCGAACCCTACGCACTGGCCTTCGGCGGACAGGGTGCCGCCTGGCTCGAATCGCTCGAGGAACTCATCCGTGACAACGGCCTCGAGCCCGACCTCACCGCACTTGTCAACGAGGCGGCGGACGCGCTCGCGCCCGTCGCGCAGGACCTCCTCGTGGTCCGGCCGATCGGCTTCGACCCCATCGGCTGGATCCTGGAACGGGACGTCGCCGACGAGGACGCAACCGACGCCGGACCGTCCGCCGAGGCGCTGACCTCCGCGTCGGTGTCGATGCCCGGCGTGCTGCTCACCCAGCTGGCCGCGCTGCGATCGCTGCGCCTGCAGGGCCTCGACCCCGCACAGACCGCGCCGGTCGCGGTGATCGGGCACTCGCAGGGCAAGGTTGCCGCCGACTCCGTCGCCGACGGCGGCGCCTCCGACGGCGCGCTGCTCGCCATCTCCCAGCTCATCGGTGCCGCGGCGGTCCTGGTCGGCCGTCGGCGCGGCATCATCGGCAGCGGCGAGCGCACCCCGATGCTGGCGGTCTCCGACGTCGACCCGGCCCGCATGCAGGCCATCGTCGACGAGCTCGCCGCAGGCGTCGACGCCGAGCGCGGCGTCGTCATGGCCATCCGCAACGGGCGTCGCCGCGTCGTGCTGTCCGGCCCGCCGGCACAGCTCGCCCGCGTGCAGCAGCGCGCCGAGCAGATCGCCGCCGAGGAGGCCGCCGAGCGCGAGGCCAAGAAGCGCGGCGGTGCCGTGTTCTCGCCGGTGTTCGAGCCCGTTGCCGTCGAGGTCGGATTCCACCACCCCGCGCTGTCCGACGCAGTCGACACCGTCGGCGCCTGGGCCACCCGCTGTGGCCTCGACGTCGAGCGCGCCACCCGCCTGGCCCGCGCCTGCTTCACCGACTCCGTCGACTGGGTCGCCGACGTCGATTCCGTCGTCGACGCCGGCGCCGCCTGGATCCTCGACCTGGGCCCCGGCGACCTGCTGACCCGCATGACCGCCGGACCGCTGCGCGGCAGCGGCGTCGGCATCGTCGCCGTCTCCACCCGCGGCGGCCAGCGCAGCCTGCTCACCCCGGGTGCGGCACCCGAGGTGGCCAAGGCGTGGTCGTCGTTCCGCCCGTCGCTGGTGTCGCTGCCCGACGGCAAGGTCGCCGTCGAGACCGCGTTCACCAAGCTGACCGGCCGCTCGCCGATCCTGCTCGCCGGCATGACCCCGACCACCGTCGACCCGAAGATCGTCGCGGCCGCCGCCAACGCCGGCCACTGGGCGGAGCTCGCCGGTGGCGGCCAGGTCACCGAGAAGATCTTCGCCGACCACGTCGCCGAGCTGTCCTCGCTGCTCGAGCCCGGCCGCGCGGTCCAGTTCAACTCGATGTTCCTCGACCCGTACCTGTGGAAGCTGCACGTGGGCGGCAAGCGCCTCGTCCCGAAGGCCCGCGCCGCGGGCGCCCCGTTCGACGGCGTCGTCGTGACCGCGGGCATCCCCGAGCTCGAGGAAGCCGTCGCGATCATCGGCGACCTCGGCGAGGCCGGCATCACCCACGTCGCGTTCAAGCCGGGCACCGTCGCGCAGATCAAGTCCGTGATCCGGATCGCCGCCGAGGTGCCCGACTTCCCGGTCATCGCACACATCGAGGGCGGCCGCGCCGGTGGCCACCACTCGTGGGAGGACCTCGACGACCTGCTGCTGAGCACCTACTCGGAGCTGCGTGCGCGGCCGAACCTGGTGATCTGCGTCGGCGGCGGCATCGGCACCCCGGAGCGGGCCGCCGACTACCTGACCGGACGCTGGTCCGAGCAGCTCGGCTACCCGGCGATGCCGGTCGACGGCATCCTCGTCGGCACCGCCGCGATGGCCACCCTCGAGGCCACCACCTCGCCCGACGTCAAGCAGATGCTCGTGGACACCCCCGGCACCCCCGACTGGGTCGCCGCGGGCACCGCGACCGGTGGCATGTCCTCGGGTCGCAGCCAGCTCGGCGCCGACATCCACGAGATCGACAACGCCGCCTCCCGCACCGGCCGCCTCCTCGACGAGGTCGCCGGCGACGAGAAGGCCGTCGCGAAGCGTCGCGACGAGATCATCGCCGCCCTCGACGTGACCGCGAAGCCGTACTTCGGCGACGTCGCCACCATGACCTACGAGCGCTGGCTGCGCCGCTACCTCGAACTGGCCGTCGGGATCGACGCGGCCAAGGAGTTCGACTGCGGCACCGACTGGGCCCAGGCGTACGCCGACGCCACCGAGTCGGTCTGGCTGGACATCACCTGGCGGGACCGGTTCGCGCAGATGCTGCAGCGCGCCGAGGCCCGGCTGCACCGCAACGACCGCGGCCCGATCGTCACCCAGTTCGCGGACGAGCAGATCCTGGAGCGTCCCGAGGCCGCCCTGTGCACCCTGCGCGCGTGCTTCCCGGACGCCGGGACCACCGTGCTGCACCCGGCCGACGTCGCGTTCTTCGTCGCACTGTGCAAGACCCCCGGCAAGCCGGTGAACTTCGTGCCGGTGGTCGACAAGGACGTGCGCCGCTGGTGGCGGTCCGACTCGCTGTGGCAGGCCCACGACCCGCGCTACTCCGCCGACCAGGTGTGCATCATCCCCGGCACGGTCGCCGTTGCCGGCATCACCCGCGCCGACGAGCCGGTCGGTGACCTGCTCGACCGCTTCGAGAAGGCCACCACCGACGAACTGCTCGCCGCAGGTGCCACCCCGCTCGCCGTGGCGGGTCGCCGTCGCACCGAGGGCGCAGGCCTGTTCGGTCTCGTTCTCGCCGCGCCCGACGTCCTGTGGGCCGCGCGCCTGACCCGCAACCCGGTGCACCGGCTCGGCGACCTCGACGCCTGGACCGTCACCGACACGGAGGGCACGCACGCCACCACCGGCGCCACCCTGCGTCTGCTCGACGACAGCCGCGTCGAACTGCGGGTGCCGCTCGTCGGCGACCGTGCGGTCACCATCGCGATCACCGTCCCCGACTCCACCCGCGACGGCGGCGCCCCCGTGGTCACCGCCGAGGACGCCGAGGCCGCGATGTCGGCGCTGCTCGCTGTCGCGGCCGGCCAGGAACTGCCGACCGTCAAGGGTGACGTCGCCCGCCTGAACGTCGCCTGGATCCCCGACCTGGTCGCCGACCACTCGGGCGTCACCGCCTCCGGGCTGCCGACGTCGCTGGTGCCCGGCGCGAACGTGGTGCCGGACGTGCTCGTCGGCGCCTGCTGGCCGGCGGTGTTCGCGGTGCTCGGTGCCGCGCAGACCACCGACGGCGTGCACGCCATCGAGGGCATGCTCGACCTGGTCCACCTCGACCACGCGGTCAACCTGGTCGACGCCGTCCCGGCCGACGCGGCGGTCCTGACCGTCAAGGCCGAGGGTGTCTCCGTCGTCGACACCGACCTCGGTCGCGTCGTCGAGGTCCACGTCGAGGTCGGCGCCATGCGCGGCGAGCAGGGCACCGCCGCCCCGACGTTCGCGACGATGGTCGAGCGCTTCGCGATCCGCGGCCGCAGCGGCAAGGCCGAACTGGCCGATCCGCAGCGCGCCGGTGGTTCGCTCACCGAGGCCGCCGTCGACACCCCGCGTCGTCGCCGCCGCCAGACCACGATCGTCGCGCCCCGGCACATGGCCGCGTTCGCGCAGGTCTCCGGGGACCACAACCCGATCCACACCTCCGACAACGCCGCGCTGCTCGCCGGGCTCGGCAGCCCGATCGTGCACGGCATGTGGCTGTCGGCCGCCGCCCAGCAGGTCGTCGTCGCCGTCGACCCGGAGGCCACGGTCCCGGCACGTCGCCTGACCGCGTGGACCGCCCGATTCCTCGGCATGGTCCGCCCCGGCGCGCTGATCGACGTCCGCGTCGACCGCGTCGCGCACGACGCCGGCGCCGAGATCGTCGAGGTCGGCTGCCGTGTCGACGGCGAGCTCGTCATGGTCGCCACCGGCCGCACCGCGGCCCCGAAGACGGTGTACGCGTTCCCCGGCCAGGGCATCCAGCGACCCGGGATGGGTCTGGACGCGCGCGCCCGCTCCAAGGCCGCCCGCGAGATCTGGGACCGCGCCGACAAGCACACCCGCGAGACTCTCGGCTTCTCGATCCTCGCCATCGTTCGTGACAACCCGACCGTCGTGAAGGCCCGGGGCGTCACCCACAAGCATCCGGACGGCGTGCTGCACCTGACGCAGTTCACGCAGGTCGCGATGGCCGTGCTCGGTGTCGCGCAGGTTGCGGAGCTGCGCGAGGCCGGTGCCTTCGTCGAGGGTTCGTACCTGGCCGGTCACTCGGTCGGTGAGTACAACGCGCTTGCCGCGGTCGCCGGGGTGCTGCCGCTCGAGGCGGTGCTCGAGGTCGTGTTCCAGCGTGGCTCGGCCATGCATGCTCTGGTGCCGCGCGACGCGAACGGTCGCTCCAACTACCGGTTGGCCGCGATCCGGCCGTCGCAGTTCGGTGTCGACGACGCCGATCTCGAGGTGTTCGTGTCGGGCATCGCCGAGGAGACCGGCGAGTTCCTGCAGATCGTGAACCTGAACCTGCGCGGTTCTCAGTACGCGATCGCCGGCACCGTCGCCGGCCTCGACGCCCTGGAGAAGGAGATCGACCGCAAGCGCGCCGAGATCGGCGGCAAGCGGGCGTTCATCGTCATCCCCGGCATCGACGTGCCTTTCCACTCGAACGTTCTGCGCGGCGGCGTCGACGACTTCCGGGAGCGGCTGCTCAAGCTGCTGCCCGAGGAGATCGACCCGGCAATCCTGATCGGCCGCTACATCCCGAACCTGGTGCCCAAGCCGTTCAACCTCGGCCGGGACTTCATCCAGGAGATCGCGGACCTGGTGCCCTCCGAGCAGCTGAACGCGGTCCTCGCCGACTTCGACAGCTGGTCGGCGAAGCCGGTCGAGCTGACCCGCGTCGTGCTCGCCGAGCTGCTGGCCTGGCAGTTCGCCAGCCCGGTGCGCTGGATCGAGACCCAGGACCTGCTGTTCGGCGAGGAGGCCGACGGCGGTCTCGGGATCGAGCGGTTCGTCGAGATCGGTCTGGCCGCGACCCCGACCGTCGCGAACCTGGCGTCGCAGACCCTGAAGCTGCCCGGTCGCGTCGGTGGCCCGGTCGAGGTGCTCAACATCGAGCGCGAGGCCGGCGTCGTGTACTCCACGGACACCGACCCCGCTCCGGTCGACGACGAGCCCGAGGCTCCGGCCGCCCCGGCCGCGGAGGCCGCTCCGGCGGCCGCGGCGGGAGCCGGAGCCGCGG
>NZ_JBSFRT010000082.1:0-7571 GCF_053589375.1 Rhodococcus sp. NPDC003348 | reverse complement strand
CCCGCCCCCAGCGCGCCCCCGGGCCGTGACCGTCGGATCGGTTGACATCGCGGAACAATCCCGGCGGCACCCGGGTTGTGGCCGACATGAGCACCGACGCCGATTCCCGACTGCTCGACCTCGTTGCCGCCCACACCCGGGGTGTGCTGACGACGATCAAGCGCGACGGCAGGCCGCAGCTGTCCAACGTCGTCTACGCCTGGGATCCGGAGACTCGCACGGCGCGGGTCTCGGTCACCGCCGACCGGGCCAAGACCCGCAACGCCGCCCGCGACCCACGCGTCTCGCTACATGTAAGCGCGGGCGACTTCTGGTCGTACGCGGTGGTCGAGGGCGACGCCGAGCTGACCGCCGTCGCCACCGACCCGCACGACGCCGCCACGGACGAACTCGTCGACGTCTACCGCCGGGCCACGGGCACCGAACACCCGGACTGGGAGGAGTTCCGCCGCGCGATGGTCGCCGAACGCCGTCGGGTGCTGCGCATCCACACCCGCCGCGTGTACGGCATGGCCGAACTCCCGACCCCCTCCTCCTGACGCACTCCCCTGATGGCATGAACGGAAGCGTTCAGTCGATCAGATCGGCTGAACGTTCCGTTCATGCGATGACACGGCGGCGGAATTCCCCTGTGAACACCTGAGACCTGGTCGACCGCGCCCAAATCACGGTCGACCAGGAGCCACCGAATCGAGGACCACCGGTGGGCGTGGCCGACTCGCTGCCAACGCGTGATGCGCGCGCAACGCATCGCGCACGGTTTCCGGATCGTCCCGAACAGTCCGTGGAAGCGTCGACAGGACCACGATCCCGGCATTCTGCATTCGTGTCCGCCGCGCCGTCGTGGCCGCGTACGACTCGGGTGCGGTGTGCCAGTCGATCGAGTCGATCTCCCACGCAAGCCCCACACAGTCGATCCATCCGTCCGGTTGTGCAAGGAAAGTTCCGTCCTCGGACCGGATCGTGCGGTTGAAGACCATCTCCGGCAGGCCCGTCGACTGCCAGATCTGCCGCGCGAGCGCCTCGGGAACCGAGTGCACGTTCGCGTTCATCTCCTCGAGGACGACCCGGGCGAACGCGGACCCGCGGATGCTTCCCTCGGCGAGTTCCACGGCCAACTCCACCGCAGTGACGGCTTTGCGCTGGACCACCGCCGCGATCAGCGCCCGCGTCGAGTTCAGCGTCGTGCAACGCCGCGCGGCGTCGAGTAGCGCCCGCGGCAACGGCGCGCACGGCAGTCCCCCCCGGATCACCGGCTGCGGCAGTCGGGTTGTCCGCTCGACCCGGACGAAGGCGGTCGACTGCACTCTCCGCCGGTCGGGGAGCAAGACATGAACGTCTCCGGCCTCGGTCCCGAAACCATACTCGCGCAATGCGGTTCGGCCGGTCAGGACTGCACCATCACCGCAGTAGGCCAGACCGGCGACCAACCGCTGCCGGTGAGTCGGGTGGCCGTTGGTCAACTGGATGACACCAGGGAGAATCCTGCGCCACGAACCGTCCGGCCCACACCTGGACGTGATCGTCGACGACGACACCCCGAACGACACGAGCGTCGACACCCGGATGATCCCACTGTCGGCGACCTCGCCGAGCAACTGCCGTTCGCCGGCCCATCCCCCACGTCTCATACCGTCGATCTTGACCGGACCGACAGCGTCCCGCGCTCCCCACCGTGCACTTGTGAACAAGTCTCCGTGCCTGTGGACAACCTCACCGGCCCAGCATGAACGGAACATTCAGTCGATCTACTCGACTGAACGCTTCCGTTCATGCGGGGGCTATGGGCGACGGTCAGGCCGGCGTGACGACCTCGACGAGCTGGTGCATCTGCTCGACGTCACGGCAGGTGACCAGGAGCATGGTGACGCCGGCGTCCTCCCACACCTTCACCTGCTGACGGACCTCGTCGAGGTTTCCGATGATCATCGTGTCGGTGACCATGTCGTCCGGCACCATCGCGACCGCTTCCTCCTTGCGGCCGGACAGGAACAGCTTCTGGATCTCCTTGACCTCCTCGCCGTACCCCATCCGGGTGTACACCTGGGCGTGGAAGTTCAGTTCCGCGGCGCCCATGCCGCCGACGTACAGCGCGGTGATCGGCTTGAGCCGGGCGATCTCGGCGGCGCGGTCCTCGGTGACGACGACCTGGCACGTCGCGGCGATCTCGAAGTCCTCGCGGCTGCGGCGGGCACCCGGTCGCGCGAAGCCCTCGTCGAGCCACTCGTTGTACATCGGCGCGAGCCGCGGCGTGTAGTAGATCGCCAGCCAGCCGTCCGCGATCTCCGCGGTGAGCGCCACGTTCTTCGGCCCCTCGGCACCGAGCCAGATGGGCAGGTCGGCGCGCAGCGGGTGGGTGATCGGCTTGAGCGGCTTGCCCAGACCCATCCCGTCCTCGCCGCGGTACGGCAGCGGGTAGTGCGGCCCGTCGTTGGTCACCGCTGCCTCGCGCGCCAACACCTTTCGGATGACGGAGACGTACTCACGGGTGCGCGCCAACGGCTTCGGGAACGGCTGCCCGTACCAGCCCTCGACGACCTGCGGTCCGGACACGCCGAGGCCGAGGATCGCGCGACCACCCGACAGGTGGTCGAGGGTCAGCGCGTGCATCGCGGCATTGGTCGGCGTCCGGCCGGAAAGCTGTGCGACGGAGGTGCCGAGGCGGACCCGCTCGGTGCTCGAACCCCACCACGCGAGCGGCGTGAACGCGTCGTTGCCCCACGATTCCGCGGAGAACACGGCATCGAAACCACAGCGGTCGGCTTCTGTAACGAGTTCCTGCGCGTTCGCGGGCGGCTGCGCACCCCAGTACCCGAGTTGCAACCCCAGCTTCATTTGCGTGCCTCCGTGTTTTCCCATATCCGCCGCACTTCTTCAGTGACTCTTGCCACAGTAATAAGAACCTGTTCTACTCGAATCCGTGACCCCTGAAAAGACCCAACCGGCCGACCAGCCGCTGAGAGCACCGCTTAATCTCAAATTCGACTACACCCGATCGGTGGGACCGACCATCGGTGCGTTCGTGACCGGTCTCCGGGACCGGAAGGTCGTCGGCGCCCGCGGTTCCGACGGTCGCGTCCACGTGCCGCCACCCGAGTTCGACCCGGCCACCCTCGAGCCGATGACCGACTTCGTCGACGTCTCGGACACAGGCACGGTCGTCAGCTGGACCTGGATGCCCGATCCGATCGAGGGCCAGCCGCTGAGCCACCCGTTCGCGTGGGCACTGGTCAAGCTGGACGGCGCGGACACGTCGATCCTGCACGCCGTCGACGCCGGATCGGCGGACGCGATGAGTACCGGAATGCGGGTGCGGGTCCGCTGGGCCGACGAGCGCACCGGGCACATCCGCGACATCGCGTGCTTCGAACCCGGCGAGAGCGAGTCCACGCCGGCTCCCGCCGGCGGCGACCCGGTCACCGACATCGTCACCCCGATCGACCTGCACTACACGCACACCGCGTCGTTCGAGGAGTCGTACTACCTGCGTGGCCTGATGGAGGGCAAGGTCATCGGCGGCCGCACCGACGCGAACGGCAAGGTGTACGTCCCACCGCGCGGCGCCAACCCGACCGACGGTGTCCCCACCAAGGAGCAGGTCGAGGTCTCCGACAAGGGCACCATCACCACGTTCTGCATCGTCAACGTCCCGTTCATGGGCCAGCAGATCAAGCCTCCGTACGTGGCCGCCTACGTGCTGCTCGACGGCGCCGACATTCCGTTCCTGCACTTGATCCTCGACGTCGACGCCGCCGAGGTCCGGATGGGCATGCGCGTCGAGGCCGTCTGGCGGCCGAAGGACGAGTGGGTGTACTCACTCCGCAACATCTCCCATTTCCGCCCGAGCGGTGAGCCGGACGCGGACTACGACACCTACAAGCACCATCTCTAGGAGCCGGTAAGACCATGACAGACATTGCAGTCGTCGGCTTCGCACAGGCCCCTCATGTGCGCGAGACCACCGGCACCACCAACGGCGTCGAGATGCTCGTCCCCTGCTTCCAGCAGTTGTACGCGGAGCTGGGAATCACCAAGTCGGACATCGGTTTCTGGTGCTCCGGCTCGTCCGACTACCTGGCCGGCCGGTCCTTCTCGTTCATCTCCGCGATCGACTCGATCGGCGCCGTGCCGCCGATCAACGAGTCGCACGTCGAGATGGACGCCGCCTGGGCGCTGTACGAGGCCTGGGTCAAGATCATGACCGGCGAGGTCGACACCGCACTCGTGTACGGGTTCGGCAAGTCCTCCGCGGGCAACCTCCGCCAGATCCTCGCGATGCAGATGGATCCGTACGTCGTGGCGCCGCTGTGGCCGGACTCGGTCTCGGTCGCGGGCCTGCAGGCGCGGCTCGGTCTCGATGCGGGCAAGTGGACCGCCGAGGACATGGCGGAGATCGCCAAGCGCAACCGCGCGGCCGCCAAGAACAACCCGAACGCCCAGCTCTCCGGGGACGTCGACGTCGAGGCGCTGCTGGCGTCCGAGTACGTCGCGGATCCCCTGCGGGCGCACGACTGTGCCCCGATCACCGACGGTGCTGCCGCGATCATCCTGGCCCGTGGCGACCGTGCCCGCGAACTCTGCGAGCGTCCGGCGTGGATCACCGGTATCGAGCACCGCATCGACTCCCCCAACATCGGGTCGCGCGACCTGACGGTGTCCCCGTCCACCGCCGCGGCCGCTCGTGCCGCGACCGGTGGTGACGTCTCGAACATCGACGTCGCCGAGTTGCACGCCCCGTTCACACACCAGGAGATCATCCTGCGTGAGGCGATCGGCCTGACCGACGCCACCACCATCAACCCCTCGGGTGGCCCGCTCACCGGCAACCCGATGTTCGCGGGTGGCCTCGAGCGGATCGGCTACGCGGCCCGTCAGATCATGAGCGGTGACGCCCAGCGCACCCTCGCCCACGCCACCAGTGGCCCTGTGCTGCAGCAGAACCTGGTCGCAGTCATGGAAGGACGCAACTAATGGCGAAGCAACTGGCAGCCGTCCTCGGCACCGGCCAGACCTATTACGTCGCCAAGCGGCACGACGTGACGATGGCGGGCATGATCCGCGAGGCCGTGGACCGCGCGATGGCCGACGCCCACGTCGGCTGGGACGACATCGACGCCATCGTCATCGGTAAGGCCCCCGACCTGTTCGAGGGCTCGATGATGCCGGAGCTCGCGATGTCGGACGCACTGGGCGCCAACGGCAAGCCGCTGCTGCGCGTCCACACCGCCGGCTCGGTGGGCGCCTCGACCGGCAACGTCGCGGCCAGCCTGGTGCAGTCCGGCGTGCACAAGCGAGTGCTCGCGGTGTCCTGGGAGAAGCAGTCCGAGTCGAACGCCATGTGGGCGCTGTCCACGCCGGTGCCGTTCACGATGCCCGTCGGCGCGGGCGCGGGCGGGTTCTTCGCCCCGCACGTGCGCTCGTACATCCGCCGCTCCGGCGCGCCCGATCACATCGGCGCCATCGTCGCGGTCAAGGATCGCCGCAACGGTGCGCTGAACCCGTACGCGCACCTCAAGCAGTCCGACATCACGGTCGAATCGGTGCAGGCGTCCCAGATGCTGTGGGACCCCATCCGATACGACGAGACCTGCCCGTCGTCGGACGGCGCCTGCGCGATCGTCATCGGCAACGAGGATGCCGCGCAGGAGATCCTGTCCGAAGGCCGCAAGGTCGCGTGGATCCACGCCACCGCGATGCGCACCGAGCCGCTGTCGTACGCCGGCCGCAACGTCGCCAACCCGCAGGCCGGCCGCGACGCCTCCGCCGCCCTGTGGAGGGCCGCGGGCATCACCGATCCGCTCACCGAGATCGACGAGGCCGAGATCTACGTGCCGTTCTCCTGGTTCGAGCCGATGTGGCTCGAGAACCTCGGGTTCGTGCCGGAGGGTGAGGGCTGGAAGTTCACCGAGGCCGGCGAGACCGCGATCGGCGGCCGGATGCCGGTGAACGCGTCGGGCGGCGTGCTCTCGTCCAACCCGATCGGCGCGTCCGGCATGATCCGGTACGCCGAGTCCGCGATGCAGGTGATGGAGCGGGCCGGCGACCACCAGGTCGACGGTGCCCGCAAGGCGTTCGGTCACGCGTACGGCGGTGGCTCGCAGTACTTCGCGATGTGGGTGGTCGGCTCCGACCGTCCCACCAACTAGGAGAGGAAGCCGCTCGTGAAGTTCACCGTCGGAATCGCGATGAGTCCGCTCGAGCAGTTGGTGCCGCTCGCGCAGACCGCGGAGGAGTGCGGGTTCGCGAACATCGGTCTGCCGGACTCGCTGTTCTACATGGAGACCGCGGCAGCGGACTACCCGTACACCCCGGACGGCTCCCGGATGTGGAACGCCGAGACCCCGTGGGTGGACCCGCTGGTCGCCGCCGCGGCGATGGGCACCGCCACCTCGACGATCGGCTTCTACACCAACGTCCTCAAACTGGGCTCCCGCAATCCGCTGCTGTTGGCCCGGCAGGTCGGCTCGGTGGCGAACCTGACGAACAACCGCTTCGGATTCGGCGTCGGGATCGGTTGGGCGCCGGAGGAGTTCGAGTGGTGCGGGGTGCCGTACGCGAAGCGCGGCGCCCGCGTCGACGAGATGATCGAGGTCATCAAGTTGGTCCTCGCCGGGGGCATGGTCGAGTACCACGGCGAGTTCTTCGACTTCGATCGGCTGCAGATGAGCCCGGCACCGAGCAAGCCGGTGCCGTTCTACGTCGGCGGCCACACCGGGGTGGCGCTCAAGCGCGCGGCCCGGGTCGGCGACGGCTGGACGTCCGCGATGATGAAGTTCCGGGATCTGGTCGAGACGAAGCGCAAGCTCGACGACCTGCGGGCCGAATACGGCCGGGAGAACGAGCCGTTCGAGATCCAGGCGGTGTGCATCGACCGGTTCGGCAAGGACGGCTACGCCGAGATGGCCGAGGCGGGCATCACCGACGCCATCGTCGTTCCGTGGCTGTTCGACGGGGTCCCCTTCGACGGTCCGCTCGAGGCCAAACAGGACTCGCTGCGCAAGTTCGCCGCCGAGAACATCCACTAGGAGCGAGATGACCGAGACCACCGAAACCCGGGCCGACGCCGCCGGCGGCGGCGAGCATCCGGCCCTGATCGCCTCGCGCGCATCGCAGTCCGCTGCCAGTGGCAAGCGCAAGCAGGAGTGGCTGGACCTGTTCGCCGAGGACGGCTGGGTCGAGGACCCGGTCGGCCCTTCGGGTTTCGACCCCGAGGGCAAGGGACACCACGGCCGCGAGGCGATCTCGAAGTTCTACGACATGACCATCGCGAACACGGACTCGCTGGAGTTCATCATCGATGATCAGTTGCTCTGCGGGAACGAGGTGGTGAACATCGGCCGGATCCGCACGGTGATGGCCGGCGCCCAGGTCGACGCGGAGGGCGTGTTCGTCTACCGCGTCAACGACGAGGGAAGGCTGCAGTCGCTGCGGGCCTTCTGGGAAGTCGAGCGGGCGATGAAGACCCTGAAGAAGCTGTAGACCACAGCAGGACACACGAAGGGCCGCAACCCGGAACGGCGTAGGACCCCTCGTCAAATAAAACCCCAACTCCCCGATATCTAAAAAAACAA
>NZ_JBSFRT010000081.1:0-8550 GCF_053589375.1 Rhodococcus sp. NPDC003348 | reverse complement strand
GCCGGACACCGCAACGGTGTCCGGCCCTCGTCGTGGTTACGGGTGGACGTCGGAGCTCGCGACGACCTTGGCTCAGCCGAGCACCTTGAGCAACACTCCCAGCAGGTCCGCGAACACCCCGAGGTTCGCGGTGTCGGCGAGGTTCTGCAGGCCGTCGAGACCGAAGGTGGACAGCAGCGTCTGCAACGCCGCCAGCCCCTGGGTGACGACAGTCGCCGGCGACGACTCGCCCGACGGCGCCTTGGTGGTCGACGACGTCGCGGTGGTGGTGGTCGCCGGCGTCGCGGTGGTGGTCGCCGGCGTCGCGGTGGTGGTCGGACTCGACGTTGCCGGCGTCGACGTCGCCGGAACGCTGGTCGTCGCTGCCGCAGGCGCGGCGGTTGCCGCTGCCGCGGGTGCCGCGGTTGTCGTGGGAGCCGCGCTCGTCGGCGTCGTGACGGTTGCCTGCGCCGCCGGGGTCGCGGTCCCGCTCACGCCCATCAGATAGTCGACCGCTCCGACGATGATCGCGACGGCGTGCTTGAGCCGGCCGTCCTGACTGTCCAGGACCGCGGCGTCGTCCGGGTTGGATCCGTTGCCCATCTCCACGAACGCGAGCGGCACGGTGGTCAGCGCGGGTCCGGCGATGTCGCTGCGGCTCTGGATCCCGTCGACGACACCGGCGTAGTTCGCCGGCGCGAACCCGCCCTTGACGTAGGCGTCCCGGATCGCGTGCGAGGCCGCCAGGCCCGGGCCGGACTGGACCTCGTCGACCTTCTCGTCGGGAATCGGCAGCGTCGGCACGATCAGATGGAAACCGTGCTTCGTGTCGTCCTCCCCCGCGGCCGTCGAGTCGGCGTGAAGGCTCACCGCGAGATCGGCGCCGGACGCACTGGCGGCGCGGGCCCGCTCGTCGACGCAGCCTCCCCAGCCGGAGTCGTCCTGGCGGCTGAGTTCGACCGTGGCGCCGAGCTTCTCGAGTCCCGCCTTGACGAGTTGGGAGACGTCCCAGGTGATGGTGTGCTCGGGGGTTCCGCCGAGACTCGTCATGCCGGTGGTCTGGCAGTCCTTGGTGCCGCCGCGGCCGTCGTCCACCTGCCGCGCGAGGTTCTCGCTGTAGTTCGTGCCCTGGTGGCCCGGGTCGAGGAAAACCTTCTTGCCGACGAGCGGGGTCGGTGACGCACCGGTCTCCGCGACCGCCTCCGCCGCCGCGGCGTCCCCGCTCGGGTCGGCGAGTGCCGTGACCGGGAGCAGAAGGGTGGTCAGGGCAACGGCGGAGATCGCGGCGCCGGACTTCCAGGTGGTCATCTTCATAGGCTTCGACGGACGCACGGCCGGGCGGATCCCGGGGCGCCGCTCTCCTTCCAGCGGGGCAGGCGGAACTGTCACATCAGTCCCTCTTGTCACAAGCGGACCAAGTGAAACATCCGACACGCCCCGACGGGAGGGTTCGGCACCCGCGCAGCGCGAACCGTTGACGTTCTGTGACCTCCCGTTGACGCGCCGAGCCGGCCCCGCCCGCGTGGCGGGGTCAGATGTGGAACAGCATCGTCTCCGCCGTCAGCCCCGGCCCGAAGGCCATCGCGCAGCCGGTGCCGGTCGGGCCGCCGTCACGGGCCCGCTTCATGATCTCGGCGAGCACGAACAGCACGGTCGCCGACGACATGTTGCCGTAGTTGTCGAGCACGTGACGGGAGGCGGACAGCGCGTCCGGCGCCAGCCCGATCGCGTCCTCCACCGCGTCGAGGATCGATCGGCCACCTGGATGCACGGCCCACAGGTCGATCGACTCTCGGTCCGCCCCCGCCAGAATCTCCTTCAGGGTGGGTTCGTCGAGTGCGCGCGCAAGGGTGCCGGGCACCTTCCCGGAGAGCACCATGTCGAACCCGATGTCGCCGATCCGCCAGGTGATCAGCTCGGGCGAGCCCGGCACCATGACGGCCTTGAAGGAATCCATTGCGATACCCTCCTCGTCCGCGCTGACCAGCACGGCGGCACAGCCGTCGCCGAAGACGAGGAACGAGAGCATGGTCTCGAGCGACTCCGACCGCTGCAGGTGCAGCGAACACAGTTCCAGGCTGACCACCAGCACGCGAGCGCTCGGCTCGGACCGGACGATGTGGTGGGCGAGCTTGAGGCCGTTGATCCCCGCGAAGCAGCCCATGAACCCGATCTGGGTCCGCTCCACCGACGGGCTGATGCCACAACTCTTGATGAGCTCGAAGTCGATTCCGGGCGAGTAGAAGCCGGTGCAGGTGATCACGATCAGGTGCGTGATCTCCGCCGCGCGATCACCGAGTTCCAGCCCCTCGACCGCACGGACCGCCAGACCCGGTGCGCTCCTCTCGAATTCGATCATCCGGGTCTCGGTGTCCACCGAGTTCGGGTCGTCCCCGTAGAAGGTCTCGGGCGAGCCGATGCCCGCCCACCGGTGCGAGATCTGGGACCGTTCCGCCATTCTCCGGAACAGCAGTTGCTTGCGCCGCTCCGTGAAAGTGCCGTCGGCAAAGTCGACGAATGCCTGGTGCACATCGTGTTCGGGCACGACGGTGCTGATCCGGTTGATGAACGCAGTGGTCATGAGGGGGCACTCCGGGAGGGATGAGAGTGGGAGGAATCGAGAGAAGGCCCAGGGTGCGGTCGTTGAACCCTTGACGATCGAAAGTTAGCCCACCCTCAACGCCGGCGCAAGGGGTACGTTTGGCGGCCGGTCCCCCACACCATTCTCGACACCCCTGGTGACCCGCCCCCGAAAGGACCTGTGTGGCTTCGATTCTGCTGTGCAGCGCACCCCTGACCGGCCACGTCCAGCCGATGCTCGCGATCGGCAGGCGGCTCGTGCGGGACGGCTGCGACGTCGCGATCCTCACCGGACGCAGGTTCGAGGACCGGGCGGAACGCGCCGGGATCCGGTTCGTTCCACTGCCCCCGACCTGCGACTACGACGAATCCGCCCTCGACGAGCGGTTTCCCGGCCGTCGGCGACGGCCGGCGTTCCTGCGTTCCCTCTTCGACGCCGAGCGAATGTTCGCGGCGCTGGCCGCCGACCAGTACCGCGCGGTCGTCGACGCGGTCGAACGCGAGGGCGCCGACACCGTGATCGCCGAGAATCTCTTCATGGGCGCCCTCCCCCTCGTCGGAACGAAACCGGACGGTCGCCCAAATGTGTTCGCGGTCTGCACATCTCCCCTGATGGCCACGAGCATCGACACCGCACCGTTCGGCCCGGGACTGCCGCCCTCGACCGGCCGGCTCGGTCGGCTCCGCAATCGCGCACTCAACGCCGGCGCCCGCGGTGTCGTGATGCGGCGCGCCCAGGGGATCGCGGCCGCACAGACCCGCCGGGCGACCGGCGCGGATCCGGCGTGCTTCCTGCTCGACTGGCCTCTCCTCGCCGACGACGTGTTCGTGCTGACCACACCGGGATTCGAGTATCCGCGAACCGATATCGGCGGCCGGCTCAGCTTCGTCGGACCGATCCTTCCCGCCGCGCCCGAGGACAGTCCGACACCGCCCTGGTGGTCTCGGCTCGACACGGACCGACCGGTCGTGTTGATCACCCAGGGCACCCTGGACAACCACGACCTGAGCACACTGATCGACCCCGCCGTCGACGCACTCGCCGGCACCGATGCCCTGCTCGTGGTCACCACCGGCGGCCGCCCGGTCGAGACCGTCCGCCGGACGTCCCCGAATCTGATCGTCACCGAGTTCGTGCCGTTCGACCTGCTGCTTCCCCACGTCGACGTGATGGTGACCAACGGCGGTTGGGGCGGTGTGCATTTCGCGCTCTCCCACGGCACCCCGCTCGTCGTCGCGGGCAGCACCGAGGACAAGGCCGAGATCGGGGCGCGCGTCGCCCGATCCGGGGCCGGTATCCGGATTCGCGCCGGTTCCCCCTCGCCTGCCGCGATCCGGCGTGCGGTCGACACCGTCCTGCGTACTCCCGGTTACCGTAACCGGGCTTGCACACTCGCCGACGAATTGGCGAATCTCGATGCCGCCGAACTGATCTCACGTCGGGTTCGACGGACCGCTCGGCACGAAACATAGCGCCCCACGAGGCACCCGCCATGCGCTAGGTTTCTCGCTCATGCGCAAACGTCTGTGGTGGATCCTCGGTTCGGTGGTCGTGGTGGCGGCGCTCGCCATCGGCGTCGGGCCGTGGGCCTACGCGAAGTTCCTGCACGGCGACCAGCCCGATGCACTGGGACTGTCGGGCACGTCGGAGGGCGGGTCCGGGTCACTCGACGGCGAGTGGACCGTGCAACCGACCTCGGCGGCCGGATACGAGGTCTGGGAGACGCTCAACGGACAGCGGGTCTTCGTGCGCGGCCAGACGTCGACCGTGAACGGCACGGCGACCGTGCAGGATTCGAAGCTGACCACCGGAACCGTCGAGGTCGACGTCGCCAGCATCGCCACCGACAACGGCCGCCGCGACTCGTACTTCGACATGTTCGTCATGAACACCGGCAGCTTCCCGAAGGCCACCTTCGAGGTGACCGAGCCGGTGGACCTCGCGGCCGTGCCGGAGGACGGTCGGGCGGTGTCGGTTCCGGTGACGGGGAAGCTGACCCTGCGCGGTCAGAGCCGAGAGGTGACAACCGATTTCGACATCCGGCGGTCGGGCGAGACGCTCGAGACCGCGGGCGCCCTCGACGTCGCGTGGTCCGACTACCAGGTTCAGAAGCCGACAACCTTCCCGAACATCGTGGTCGAGGACGCCGGCCAGGTGCAGTTCTCGATCGTGCTGAGCCGGTCCTGATTCCCGCGTCCGCCACCGGCGTCCTCGTCGTCGGAGCCGGCCCCACCGGGCTGACCGCCGCGACACTGCTGGCCCGGCGCGGCGTCGACTGTGTCGTCGTCGAGCGGCATCGCGAGCCGTACCCGCTGCCGAGGGCCGTACACCTGGACGACGAGGTGCTGCGGATCGCGCAGGCCGCCGGGTCCGCCGAGGACGTCGCGGCCGTGTGCCGGCCCGCACTCGGCATGCGACTGGTCGATCCGGCCCTGCGCACCCTCGTCGAGATCCGGCGTGACCGCGACGTCGGCGTGCACGGCTGGCCGGAGACCAACATGTTCGACCAGCCCGACCTCGAACGGGTCCTCCGGACGCACCTCACCCGGCACCCGCAGGCCACGCTGCTCACCGGCCACGAGGTCGTGTCGGTGCTGGCTCGACCGGCAGGCGGCGCCGAGGTGACCGTCCGCGACCTCGGTGACGGTCGGAGCCGCACCGTCGGCGCACGCCACATCCTCGCCTGCGACGGCGCGAACAGCCCACTGCGCAGGCAGATCGGCTCGCGCATGCGCGATCTCGGATTCGACCAGCACTGGCTGGTGGTGGACGTCCGGGCCGACCGCGCGGTGGAGCTGTGGCCGGGCGTGCACCAGATCTGCGGCGGCGAACGGTCCGGAACGTACATGCAGATCGGCGAGGACCGGTACCGCTGGGAGTTCCGGCTGCCCACCGCCGAAGCCGTCGACGAGGACGCCGTGCGCGGTCGTCTGGACCCGTGGTTCCCGACGGGCGAGTACACGGTGCTGCGCAGCACCGTGTATTCGCACCGCGCCGCGGTCGCCGACACCTGGCGCCGCGGGCCGGTGTTCCTGCTCGGCGATGCCGCGCACCAGACGCCCCCGTTCATCGGGCAGGGACTCGGCGCCGGGCAGCGCGACGCGATGAATCTGGCGTGGAAGATCGCCCTGGTGCACGCGGGTGACGCCGACGAGTGCCTGCTCGACACCTACCAGCCGGAGCGCCGGGCACACGTCACACGGGCGATCCGCGGCGCGGTCCTCGTCGGCCGGGTGATGTCGGCTCCGCCGCTGCGAGCCGGCCACGCCTCGCTCCGCGGCGCCGCCCGGCTGCCGGACCCGGATCCTCTCGCCCGGCGGTTCCTCTCCCCGCGGCTCCGCGGCAGCGCGTTGACCCCGCGGGCCCGCACGATCGTGCGCTCCCCGATCGGCATGCCGGTTCCACAGTGGGTGCTTGCCGACGGCCGCCGCTCGGACGAACTGCTGGGCCCCGGGTTCGCGCTCGTCGGGACCGCAGAAGCCGGCCCGCTCGAGGCCCTCACCCGTGAGGTCGACGCACGGCGGGTGCCGGTCGCCGCGGCCCCGGACGCGGCGACGTGGCTGGGCCGGCATCGACTGCGCGCCGCCCTGGTCCGGCCGGACCGGGTCGTCCTCGCCACCGAGGACCGTCGCGGCCGGTTCAGGGGCCCGCGCACGCTACGGACCCGACCACTGTGACGGCGCGGTCCTGCCCCCGGCTCCGTCGAAGCCGGCAGTCGAACACGTGCGCGTCACGCCGCCGGACGCGACCATCATCTCGATGTCGTCGCGGTCCTCGACGCCGTCGATGACGCTTGCCCGCCATCGCAGAGCCGGCCGAGTTCTCCGCCTCAGCGGACGTGGTCGGCGGTGAGGCGCTCGACGGCCTCCCACAGCTGCCGTTCCCGCTCCGGGTCGTAGGACTCGTCGGAGGACCTGGCCGCGGCTGCACGGTCGACGTAGCCGCCGGTGGTTGCGGGCGTGTTCCCGAGGGCGGCGTCAGCGAGGTGACGGCCCGCAGCCTCGAGGCCGGTGGCCATCGGGGTGAAGGCCAGCAGCGGCATCACGCGGCGCACCGCGAACCGGGCGAGGGGTCCGGCGTCGCGGGCGAGGTCGGTTCCGGGAACGAAACCGGGGTTGAAGCCGACGACGTCCACGCCCCGAGGGAGCCGTCGGGCGTACTCGTGCACGAGGTGAATCGCCGCGAGCTTGCTGGTCGAATACGCGGTCCGGCCCGCGGCCGTCGAGTCCGGGGCGGGGAACGCCCGCACCCGCGCCAACTCCTCCGGTGCCCGCCACATCGGGGCCGGAACCATGCCCATGTTGTGCCGGAAGTCGCCGAAGTGCGTGTCACTGACGGTGACCACGATCCGTGACGGCGCCGCGAGACGGTCCTGGAGACGGCGGACGAGGACGTGGTTGGCGAGGACGTTGACCGCGAACGTCGCCTCGAATCCCTCGGCGGTCTCCGTGGTGTCGTCGGTGTGCTGCAGACCGGCGTTGGCGACCAGGAGACGCAGCGGCGGCAACACCCCGGCGTCCACCCTGCGCGTGATCTCGTCCGCCGCGATCCGGACGCCACGCAGCGAGGTCAGATCCGTCGGGATCGACACCACCGTCCTGCCGCCACGGCTCAGCCGGGTGGCGACCTCGATTCCGCCGGGATCGCGTGCCGGCAGCACCAGAACCGCCTCGGGCGCGCCGGCGAGGATCCGCTCCACCGCGACCCGGCCGATGCCTCGGGTCGCTCCTGTCATGACGACGGTGTAGGCCACACCACCCCTCAGATCGCGCGGGACTCACCAGTACCGAAGAAGTCCCGAAAGTGAAACATCCCGGCACAGCCCAACGGGAGAGTTCGCGCACGGTGTGCACCGAACCGTCGACGTTCTGTGACAGACCCCGAAGGACATGCCTCGGGGTGGCATTTCACCGGTCGGGCACCATCCGCCCCAGCAGCTCCAGAAAGACCCGCTGCTCCGTGGGTGCAAGCGGCGCCAGGAACTCGGACTGGACGCCGTCGAGCACGACGTCCAGTCTCTCCAGCTGCGCACGGCCCCGCTCGGTGAGTGAGACGATCTTGCGACGCCCGTCCGCAGGATCGGGCGTGCGGGTGGCACACCCGGCAGTGCAGAGGACGTCCAGGCCCGCCGTGACGTCGCTGCGGTCGATCCCCGTCAGCCGGCCGACGTCGGCCTGACTGGCGGGGCCGAGCTCATCGAGGGCGGCGAGGATCCGGTAGTGGTACGGCCGCGACCCGGCCGCGCCGAGAGCCTCCTGCACGAGCCCGTGGGCCCGCTGCTGGACCCTGCCGACCAGCCACGTCGCTCGCCTGTCCAGAGGTTGCACCATGACCACACCCTAGCCAACTTGTTGGTCCGACCAACAATCTATATCGTTGGCCACACCAACAAATGATCTGCATCGAGGATGGGAGAAGTCCATGACTCCGTTCGGCCCCCAGTTGATCGGCCAGACCGAGAAGACCCTCAACGCCCTGCTGCGCGGCATCCTCGTGGAGCACCAGCTGTCCGAACCCGAATGGGTGGCGCTACGACTGACGACCCAGTTCGACGGCGACGGCGATCTGGTGGGGTTCGTCCGCGCCGCGGCGCCACTGCCCCACATCGAGGCGGTGCTGTCCGGACTCACCCAACGTGGGCTGATCGCCGACGACCGGCTCACCGACGACGGGCGGACACTGGTCACCCACATCGGCACCCGAACAACCGAACTCACTCGGCCGATCTGGACCGGGCTCGACGCCGCCGACACCGCGGCCGCCGAGCGCGTGCTCAACGAGGTCCTGCACCGGTCCCGCGCCCTGCTGTCGAAGGCGACGGCCTGAGCGGACCGACATCACTCGACAGATCCGAGCGGGACGACAACCGCGGGTGCGGAAACGAAACGACGAGGGGGGGGGTTCCGGGGGGGGGGGCCCACCCCGCGGGTTTTTTTTTGACAAAGTGCCTTTGAAACACTACCCCCCCAACCCCCAAATATGTGTTTACC
>NZ_JBSFRT010000080.1:0-8910 GCF_053589375.1 Rhodococcus sp. NPDC003348 | reverse complement strand
GAATTCGCCTGCACCCCGCCGCTCGTCGAAAGGGTGATTCAGTACCGCTCGGTGTCCCACGTGGTGACCGCCCAGATGATCACCACGTCGATCGCGATGATCAGGATCGACCACAGTGGGTAGTACGGCAGCCACAGGAAGTTCGCGATGATCGACAGGGCCGCCAGGAAGATCGCGGTGATCCGGGCCCAGGTCGCGCCGGTCATCAGGAAGAAGCCGGTCAGCGCGATCAGGATGCCGATCACGAGGTGGATCCAGCCCCACGTCGTGACGTCGAACTTGTAGGTGTACTCCGGGCCGAACACGAGGACCTCGTCCTTCGCGAGCGCCGAGATGCCCTGGAAGATCTGCAGGATGCCGACGGTCAGCAGCAGGATGGCCGCCGCGATGGACGTCCCCGCGGCAAATCCCTGCTTGACACCGCTGTCGCTGTGGTTTGCCACCGAGTGGTCGGTCATGGCCGTTCCTCTCCGAGATGTGTCGTGAGTGTCCTCTTGAAGTTTCGGCAATGTCCGACCGCAAAACCTCATCCGTCGCGGGTGAGGTTCGGACGGCGGCGGCCGGGAAGCCTCGGGGGAGATTCGGGTGCTTCGGAAGGGGACCGAGATGACGGGTTGGCCGGAGACGGGCGGTGCCGCGGGCGCGCCCGAGCGGGGACTTTCCGCCGCGAAGTTCTGGCCGGGGGCCGTTGCGGCGGCGATGGTGACGGCGTTGAGCGCGCTGGTCGTCACGCTGATCGCGCGGGCCTTCGGCGTGGTTCCCATCTCCCCGCCGTGGCTCCCGGACCTGTCGCTCCCGGTCCGATTCGCGGTTCTCGGGTTCCTCGCCGCGCTGCTGGCGGCGGTCCTGCTGTACCTGCTCGAGTCGAGCACGCCCGGCGGTGTGTCGTTCTTCGGCTGGATCGTGGGGTTGCTGCTCGTTGCGGCGGTGATCCTGCCGTTCGTCTATGACGCCGTCACGGCGGACCGGGTGGCCACGGCGATCGTGCACCTGTCGATCGGCCTGCCGATTCTCGGCCTGTTGCCCGGGGTGGCCCGGCGGGCGACGGTGTGGAAATGAGGCACTCGGTCGAGGTCCCTCTGCGTGAGCAGGTCCAGGAGCCGTGGCCGCGCGGCCTGATCGTGCTGCTGGGGACGGCCGGCGCGGTGGTCGCGATCGCCGGGATCCGCGGGTTCTCCGGCATCGTCGGCCCGGTGTTCCTGGCCCTGATGCTGGTGGTCGCTGTGCAGCCGCTCGGGGACTGGCTGCAGCGGAAGGGTGCACCGAAGTGGGTGGCCGTGGTCGGGACGCTCACCACCGTCTACGTCGTGTTGCTCGGACTTGTCGCGGCGCTCGCGATCTCGGTGGCCCAGCTCGCGACGCTGCTGCCGCAGTACGCCGACAAGGCCGACAAGCTGGTCGCCGACGTGGAGTCCTGGTTCGGGCGGTTGAACATCGGGGCCGAACAGCTGGACAAGGTGCTCTCGAGCATCGACTTCGGCAAGGTCGTCGGGCTGCTCGACGACGTGCTTGTCGGGCTGCTCGGCGTGTTCTCGAACCTCTTCTTCATCCTCGCCCTGCTGATCTTCATGGCGATGGACGCAAGCTCGTTCGGCGCCCGGATGCGCGCGGTCGCGTTCGCCCGACCCGACATCGCCTACGCGTTCTCCGCCTTTGCATCCGGCACCCGCAGCTACCTGATCGTGTCGACCGTGTTCGGGTTGATCGTCGCGGTGATCGACTCACTTGCACTGTGGGCGCTGGGCATTCCGCTGCCGCTCCTGTGGGGCCTGCTCTCGTTCATCACCAACTACATCCCGAACATCGGCTTCGTCATCGGATTGGTCCCGCCCGCACTGATCGCGCTGCTGCAGGGCGGACCGATGTTGATGCTGTGGGTGATCGTCGTCTACAGCGTCATCAACGTCGTCATCCAATCGGTGATCCAGCCGAAGTTCGTCGGCGACGCGGTGGGGTTGTCGGTCACGGTGACGTTCCTGGCGCTGGTGTTCTGGGGCTGGGTGCTTGGCCCGCTCGGTGCGCTGCTCGCGATTCCCGCGACACTGCTGACCAAGGCGTTGCTGCTCGACATCGATCCGTCGACGCGGTGGGCGAACGCACTGATCTCCGGGGCCGCGCCATCAGCGGAGGAGTTGCTGACCGCCGAGGAGGAGGCGGCGGAGGCGACACGGGAACTGCAGGCCGCGGCCGCGGAGGAGGTCGCCGACGCCGTCGACGATGCGGCCGAGGGCGAGCCGAACGAAGTGGGGCGCAGCGGGGCCGACGACCGCGGGGTCGAAGACACCGAGGTTCGGCGCACCGGGGTCGAAGACACCGACGTTCGGCGCATCGGGGGCGAAGACACCGACGTTCGGCGCAGCCTGTAGGTGGCAGACTCTTCCGGCATGGGCTACCCGGACGACGCGCTCGCCGCCGACGAGGAACTGTTGCTGCACCGCCATCCGCACTGGAAGATGCTGGTGCTGCCGGCGATCACGTTCGTCGTCGGGACCGCTGTCGCCGGGTTCGTCGGCGGGCTGGTGCAGGACCGGCTCGACGGCACCGCGCGGACGGTGGTGTTGCTGATCGTTCTGCTCGCGTGGGTGGCCGTCGTGGCCTGGCGGTGCGTCGCACCGTTGATCACCTGGAAGTCCACGCATTTCATCGTCACCGACCGGCGGGTGCTGATCCGGCAGGGAGTGTTCACCCACAGCGGTATCGACATCCCGATGGGCAGGATCAGCAACGTGCAGTTCCGGCACGGCCTGATCGACCGGATGATGCGCACCGGAACCCTGGTGATCGCGTCGTCGGCGGACGATCCGCTCGAATTCGACGACATTCCCGACGTGCAACGCGTCCACTCGCTGCTCTACCACCAGGTGTTCGACGCGATGCAGTTGCACCAGGACGACCGCCCACAGCAGGGCGGTGCGCATCAGGGCGGCGGCGCGACGGACTTCGGTGGGCGTGCACCGGACGCGGGGAGCGGCGACGAGCGTCCGCCGCGCCGGGGCTGGCGTCGCTGATCTGCCGTTCGGCATCTCACCCGGCGGGGCGGCTCCGTAGGGTGGGCCCGTGACTGCCGTACTTCTTGCCGAGGACGATGAGGCCATCGCCGCGCCACTGTCGCGTGCACTGGGCCGTGAAGGCTACGACGTGACCGTCGAGGAGGCCGGGCCGGCCACCCTCGACCTGGCCCTGAGTGGCTCGTTCGACCTACTGATCCTCGATCTCGGGCTGCCGGGGATGGACGGCCTCGAGGTGTGCCGGCAGCTGCGCGCCAACGGGTCGGAGCTCGCGGTGCTGATGCTCACCGCCCGCACCGACGAGGTGGACTTCGTCGTCGGTCTCGACGCGGGCGCCGACGACTACGTCGGCAAACCGTTCCGGCTGGCCGAACTGATGGCCCGGGTGCGGGCACTGCTGCGCCGACGCGGCGGCCCCGAGGACTCGACCCTCGAGGTCGGTGACATCCGGCTCGAGCCCGCGGCCCGGCGGGTGCTCGTCGGGGGCAGCGAGATCTCGCTCGCCAACAAGGAGTACGAGCTGCTCAAGGTGCTCATGGACCACGCCGGTGAGGTCGTCTCCCGCGACGTCATCCTGCAGGAGGTGTGGGGTGACGCCGACCTGCGCGGTTCCAAGACCCTGGACATGCACATGTCCTGGCTGCGCCGAAAGATCGGCGACGAGGGGCCGATCGGGGAGCGGCGCATCGCCACCGTGCGCGGTGTCGGATTCCGCCTGAACAACTGAGCGGGAGGGCAGCGTCGTGCGCCGCCGCATCCAACTGTCCATCATCGCGGTGGTCCTGGTCACCGGACTGCTGCTCGGTTTGCCGCTCACCTACACCGCGTGGCTGTGGGTGGAGGACTTCACCCGCAGTGACCTGCAGGCGCGGCTCGATCGGATGTCCGCCGAGATCATCGCGCAGGAGGGGCAGACCGGACTGATCGAGGGCACCCTCGATGTGAGCTCGCTGCGGGTGGCCGTTCCCGACGGGGGCCGCCTGACGGTGATCTACCCGACCCCGGAGAACCCGGAAACCCGCGTCGATATCGGAGCGGACACGGTGGACGCGCCGCTCGTCGAGGCGATCTCGATGGGACGCTCCGGATCGTTGCGCCTGGAGACGCCGTCCGCGTCGATGCGGATCCTGCAGCAGCAGGCCGTCGGGGCGGTCGGGTTGGTCGTGCTGGCCTCCCTCGCGGCGGGTACCGCGGTCGCGACGGTCACCGCCCGGCGCCTCGCGGACCCGCTGCAGGACGTCGCCGACCGCGCGGCGCGCCTGGCCAAAGGTGACTTCCGTACCGATGTCCGCCGCTACGGGATCCCCGAGCTGGACCGGGTTTCCGATGTCCTGGACTCGGTCACGATCGAGATCGCGGGCCGGCTGCAACGCGAGCGTGCCCTCGTCGGCGACGTGTCCCACCAGCTGCGGAGCCGGCTGACGGCGGTGCGCCTGCGGCTCGACGAACTGTCGGTGCACCCGGACCCGGACGTCGTCGACGAGGCGAACGCGGCGATGGCGCAGGTGGACCGGCTGACCACGGCGATCGACGAGCTGGTCAGGTCGGCGCGCAGTGACGGGCAGGACCGGCAGGCGCTGGAGGTGATTTCGGAGCTCGCCGCCGTCGTCGCCGAGTGGCAGCCCCAGTACGAGCAGGCCGGGCGGTCGCTGGTGCTGCGCGGTGACCGGCAGGTGCGGACGGCCGCGACCCCGTCCCGGTTGCGGGAGTCGGTCGCGGTCCTCGTCGACAACGCGCTGATGCACGGCGCGGGCACGTGCACGGTGGTGGTGCGGCTCGTCCCTGGAGTGGGGCCGCGACGGGAGGCGATGGTGTGCGTGGAGGTCGGGGACGAGGGGGAGGGCGTCAGCGATCAGCTGGCCCCGCACATCTTCGACCGCGGGTTCTCCGCGGGCGGATCCACCGGTGTCGGGTTGGCGCTCGCGCGAGCGCTCGTCGAGGCCGACGGCGGGCGACTGGACCTGCAGCGGCGCCGGCCGGCGCTGTTCGCGCTGTTCCTGCCGACGGAGCGGAAACCGGACGCCGGGGCCTCGTCGGAACCGCGGTGAGCGCCGGCGGTCGCGTCAGGGGGTGGTGGGTTCCGACTGGGCGAGTTCGTCCGGTGTCGGGTCGTAGTCGTCCGCGCCGCCGCGGGCGTTCTCCTCGGGGAAGGCGAATCGGCGCAGCGCCCAGAACCGGAACGCCATCTGCAGCAGGTTGCCGATGATGTAGTTGAGCACGAAGTCGATGATCACGACCGTGGTCACACTGGTCCGGTCGGCGCGGATGTCGAACACGTTGTTCGCGATCCACAGCGGCGCCGCGGCGATGCCGACACCGATCAGGCTGATGACGAAGAACAGGATCGCCTCGTGGTGGCGTTCGCGCCCGCCGCGGTTCTTGAAGGACCACTCGCGGTTGAGAACGTAGCTGAGGACGGTGGCCATCACGCCGGAGATGATCTTGGCGACGACCGGCTTCTGCTCCAGAACCGTGAGGCTCAGGGTGTAGAAGATGGCCAGGTCGAAGACCATGGTGGTGCCGCCGACGATCGCGAACTTGATCAGTTCACGATGACGCACCACGACGTCCCGTAACGGTGTGGGCACGCGGCTGAGCGCCTGATCGACAAAAGACACAGCAGGTCATTCTACGAACCCGCTCCGGCGAGTCCCGACCGGACACTCCGAACACAGGTCGTTCTCAGGTTCGCGGTGACCGGCGACACCTGCGGGGCGACCACCGTGCCGGTCGTGACACCATGGACACCCGTGAGCGTTGATTCCGGATCCCAGGCCCGCCCCTCGACCCCCCGCGGCTCGAACGCCGCGATGCCGGTGGTCGCGATGATCGGTGGGGGCCAGCTGGCCCGGATGACGCACCAGGCGGCGATCGAGCTCGGTCAGTGCCTGCGGGTGCTCTCCGGCGGACCGGACGAGCCGGCCGCGCAGGTCAGCGCCGACGTGGTGCTCGGCAGCCACACCGATCTGGACGCCCTGCGCACCGTCGCCGTCGGGTCGTCGGCGCTGACGTTCGACCACGAGCACGTCCCCACCGACCACCTCGACGTGCTGGTGTCGGAGGGTGTGAACGTGCAGCCGCCGCCGCAGGCGCTGATCTACGCGCAGGACAAGCTCGCGATGCGCCGCACCCTCGCCGAGCTCGGTGCACCGGTCCCGGCGTTCGCCGAGGTCACCTGGGCTGGTGACGTGGAGAAGTTCGCGAACGAGCACGGCTGGGACATCGTGCTAAAGGCGGTCCGCGGCGGCTACGACGGCCGTGGCGTGTGGATGCCGTCCGACGCCGAGGAGGCGGAGGCGATCGTCGCCGAACAACTCGACAAGGGCGTCACCCTGATGGTCGAGCAGAAGGTCCCGATGCGCCGGGAGTTGTCGGCGATGGTGGCCCGTTCGCCGTTCGGGCAGGGCGCGACGTGGCCGGTTGTCGAGACCGTGCAGCGGCAGGGCCAGTGTGCGGTGGTGATCGCACCGGCGCCGGATTTGTCCGACGAGGTGGCCGAGCAGGCCGAGCAGATGGCGTTGCGGATCTCGGCGGCGCTCGGCGCGACCGGCGCGATGGCCGTCGAACTGTTCGAGACCGTCGACGGCCGGCTGATCGTCAACGAGCTCGCGATGCGGCCGCACAACTCCGGGCACTGGACCCAGGACGGCGCCCGGACCTCGCAGTTCGAGCAGCACCTGCGCGCCGTTCTGGACTACCCGCTCGGTGATCCGGCGCCGATCGCGCCGGTCACGGTGATGGCGAACGTGCTCGGTGCCCCCGAGGCACCCGAGATGAGCATGGACGAGCGGCTGCACCACCTGTTCGCGCGGATGCCCGACGCGAAGGTGCACCTGTACGGCAAGGGTGAGCGCAAGGACCGCAAGATCGGGCACGTGAACGTGGTCGGTGCCGCATCCGGCTCGCTCGACGACCCGGAGTACGTGGCCGCGGTCCGTGAGCGCGCGGAGCGGGCGGCGCACTGGCTCTCGCACGCGGTGTGGACCGACGGCTGGGATCCGCACGCCGCGCACTGAGCGGGCGCGGGCTGGGAATGGTCGGTGCCCTTCCCGCCCTCACGACACGAACCTTCACGACACGAACTTCACGACTGGGAGACGCGATGACGGAGCAGCAGGGACCGCTGGTCGGCCTGATCATGGGCAGCGACTCGGACTGGCCGACGATGGAAGCCGCTGCCGAGGCATTGGCGGAATTCGGGATTCGGTTCGAGGTCGGTGTGGTGTCCGCGCACCGCACCCCGCAGCGGATGCTCGACTACGCGAAGGACGCGGCGGGCCGCGGCATCCGGGTGATCATCGCCGGCGCCGGCGGCGCCGCGCACCTGCCGGGCATGGTCGCGTCCGCGACGCCGCTGCCGGTGATCGGTGTTCCGGTTCCGCTGAAGTACCTCGACGGCATGGACTCGCTGTTGTCGATCGTGCAGATGCCGGCCGGTGTGCCGGTGGCGACCGTCTCGATCGGTGGCGCCCGCAATGCCGGACTGCTCGCGGCGCGGATCATCGGCACCGCCGACCCCGCGGTCCGGGAGGCGATGGAGCGGTTCCAGTCCGGCCTGGAGTCGATGGTGCTGGAGAAGGACGCGGCGCTGCGCGCGAAGCTGTTGGGCTAGCCGGTCGGATTCGGCCGGGTCGATACGGCTTGGTCGATTCGGTCACGCGCCACCGGTGGCCGGGGTTAGATTCGCAGGGACGGTTTTTCGTATCACCCTGTAACGGAACCAGCCCTGTCGTGTAACGAGCCCTGGAGTGTCGCCATGCCCGCACCGCTCGACGAGTACCCCATCCACCAGACGCCGCTGCCGATGTCGCGGGTCGTCTCCAGCGACAAGAACTTCTACGACCGCTCCTACTTCAACGCGCTCGATGTGGGAAGTGACCTGTTCCTGGTGACCGGGTTCGGGGTGTACCCGAACCTCGGCGTCACCGATGCGTTCGCCACCGTCCGCAAGGGCGACCGGCAGGTCGCGGTGCGATTCTCCGACGCGCTCGAACACCGTTCGCTCGACCTGAAGGTCGGCGGGTACCGCATCGAGGTGATCGAGCCGCTGCGGAAGTTGCGGGTGGTGTGCGAGGGCGACGACGCCGGTGGGCTCGGCTTCGACCTGACGTGGGAGGGAACGTGCCCTGCCGTCCAGGAGCAGCCGCACCTGCTGACGAACGGACTGCGGCCGCAACTGGAATCGAGCCGGTTCGCGCAGACCGGGGCGTGGTCGGGGGTGCTGTCGGTCGACGGCGAGGACGTCGCGGTCACCCCGGACCGGTGGATGGGCACCCGCGACCGGTCGTGGGGTATCCGTCCGGTCGGCGACCCGGATCCGGCGGGCCGGCTGGTGGAGAACCCGTCGGAGGGGTTCTGGTGGCTGTACGTGCCACTGCGCTTCGAGGGCTTCTCGGTGATCGTCATCGTGCAGGAGAGTCCCGACGGGTTCCGCACGCTGAACGACGCCACCCGGATCTGGGATGACGGCCGGGTCGAGCAGCTCGGCTGGCCGCGGGTCGACTTCAAGTACGCGTCCGGAACCCGGCGGGCGCTGGCCGCGACGCTGAACATGACGGCCGCGGACGGCAGCCCGGTGACGATCGAGGTCACCCCGCGCACCGGGATCGCGCTGCACGTCGGCGCCGGCTACGGCGGCGACCCGGAGTGGTCGCACGGTCAGTGGCGGGGCCGGAACTGGTCGGAGCGGGCCGTCTACGACCTCACCGATCCGGCGATCGCGGGCCGAATCCCGTTCGGCGTCAGTGATTTCTCCGCCTCCGCCACCTGCAACGGCGTGCCCGGCGCGGGTCTGTTCGAGCACGCAAGCATGGGGCGTCACGACCCGACCGGCTTCGCCGACTGGTCCTCCGTCGCACCGTAGGCGCCTGTGCGCCTTTTCGGTGGCTCCAGCCACCGAAAA
>NZ_JBSFRT010000079.1:0-8974 GCF_053589375.1 Rhodococcus sp. NPDC003348 | reverse complement strand
GAGCGGATGACGGGATTCGAACCCGCGACCCTCACCTTGGCAAGGTGATGCGCTACCAGCTGCGCTACATCCGCATTGCAACCTCGGGGGCGTTGCTGCCTCCGTGCTGCGAGATGAAACATTAGCCGACGCGGTGTGAGCCGACAAATCGCCTGGTCAGGGTGCGTGAATGCAAACAACACCGGTGCAATTCCCCTGGCGGCGCGAGGTCGCGGGCATCCTGGCTGCTGCAGAAGGCGGGAAGAAGGCGCGGAGGACTACAGGGGAGGACTGCAGGGGGAGGACGCAGGGGAGTGCGCAGGGCAGTGCCCCGCCGGCGGATATCGGTTTCTGCGGGCCGTGGGCAGGTTCGCGGCTGTACCGCGTACAGGCTTGTGACCAGCCGGTTTTCCAACCGTCGCGGAGCGTGCTAGTTTTTTCCTCGTTCGGCCGCGAGAGTTCATCCGCGCGGCACGGTCCCGTGGCTCAGTGGGAGAGCGTCCGCTTCACACGCGGAAGGTCGCTGGTTCGATCCCAGCCGGGACCACCACAGAAAAGGCGGTTGCGAGGGTTCTCGCAACCGCCTTTTTGCTGTCTAATGGTTCGCCATGACGTTGGTTCACGGGTTTCCCGCCGTCGTCGACGACAACGCACACACTCTTGTTCTCGGCTCGATGCCGAGCGCCCCGTCCCTGGTGGCGGGCAAGTACTACGCCAATCCGCGCAACAGTTTCTGGCCGATCATGGGCGAATTGTTCGGTGCCGGACCCGAATACCCCTATCCGCTGCGCCTGCGGACATTGCAGGACCACGGCGTCGCGCTGTGGGATGTGCTGATGGCGTGCCGCCGTCCGGGCAGTGCAGACGCTGCCATCGACCCCAGGTCGGAGGTGCCGAACGACTTCGATGCCCTCTATTCCCGGCACCCCGCGATCGACCGGGTCTTCTTCAACGGGGCGAAGGCGGAGTCGGCGTACCGGACGACGGTGGTGGCGGCTGGGGCGCACCCGAGGGGCGTGGCCCTGGCGAGGCTGCCCTCGACGAGTCCGGCGCACGCCGCGGTTGCGGTGGAGTCGAAACTCGAGGCGTGGCGGGTCCTCGTGCAACGCTGACCGGTCGCTCCCGCGTCGGTACCGTGGATACGGTGACGGAACAGGTGCGCGACGAGAACCGGTGGATGCGGGCGCGACGACGGATCGCGTCGAATCCGGTCATGAATCTGAGCTATCGCATCGCGGTCGGGGTGATCGGCACCCTGGTCCTGGTCGTCGGCATCATCGCCATTCCCTATCCCGGACCCGGCTGGCTGATCGTGTTCGCCGGGCTCGGGATCCTCGGCTCCGAGTTCGGCTGGGCGTACCGCCTGCTGCATTTCGCGAAGGGCAAGTACGACGAGTTCATGGAGTGGTTCGCCCGACAGTCCATGGTCGTCAAGGTGCTGTCGGCGCTGGCGACCGCGGTGATCGTCGTCGCGACTCTCTGGGTGCTCGGGGCGGTCGACCTGGTCGGCGGATGGTTCGGGCTCGAGTACGCGTGGCTGGAATCCCCGCTGTAGCAGGAACGACGGGGGAGCCGCGATGAACGATTTCGAGTCCGGCCTGCCCGGCCGTGTCCTCGCGGACCCGACGTGGCTCGCCGCGCGGGTCGACGACACCGGCCGCAGGTGGGCCTGTCGTGACCGCCGGGTCGGCGCGACCCTGTGGTGGTACTCGGTGAGCTCGGAGCTGGTGGCGACCCTGACCGCCGAGCTGCTGCGGACCGGCGGGGCTCCGGATCCCGCACTCGAACACTGCACCGTCGTCCCGCGCGCGGACGGTCACCTCGACATAGTCCGGAACGACCGGGTGCTGCGTGATCCGACCGAGCTGTCCGGCGAGCTGCGACGCACCCTCGCGGCGATCATCGAGCCACTGGCCCGCGTGAGCGGTGCCGGCGTGCCTGCGCTCTGGGCGATCGCCGCAGATTCGCTCGGGAACCGGGCACTCGACGCCGGGACCGCGCTCGGCTCCCCGGCCTCGGGTAGCGCCCTCGCGGTCCGGCTGGCCGAACTGGTCGGCCCGCCCCTCCCGGTGCCCCGGTTCGTCGACGTCGGGGGACGCCGCTTCCTGCGCCGGACCTCGTGCTGCCTGATCTACCGTGCCCCCGCAGCGGTCGCCGCGGGCGACCCCGACGCGGTCGAACGCGCGAAGTGCGTCAGCTGTCCGCATCAACGACCGGAGGTGCGGCGGGCTCGCCTGGCGGCGCTGTAGCGGAGGGCGGGCAGGCCGATCGGTCGGGCGTGCGGGCCGATCCGTGCGGGGTGCCGATAGCATGAGTGCGCATTGCCGCCGCCGACACCAAGGTCGGCCCACCAACCGAGGAGCACATCGCCGTGACCACGCCTGCATCAGTAGCCCCAGCCGCCCGCGTCCGGGTGCCTGCCGGGACTACGGCCGGCACCGCGGTCCGCGAGGCGGGACTGCCCGGCAAGGGATCCGACGCGATCGTCGTCGTCCGGGACGCCGAAGGCAACCTCAAGGACCTGTCCTGGATCCCCGACACCGACGTCGAGGTGGAGGCCGTCGCGGCCGACACCGAGGACGGCCGCAGCGTGATCCGGCACTCGTGCGCACACGTGCTGGCGCAGGCCGTGCAGCAGGAGTTCCCGGACGCCAAGCTGGGCATCGGCCCGCCGATCAAGGACGGCTTCTACTACGACTTCCAGGTCGCCGAGCCCTTCACCCCGGAGGACCTGACCCGCCTCGAGAAGCGGATGAAGAAGATCGTCAAGGACGCGCAGCGCTTCTCGCGCCGCGTCGTCGAGGACATCGAGGACGCTCGCACCGAGCTGGCGAACGAGCCGTTCAAGATCGAGCTGATCAGTGACAAGTCCGGCATCGACGATCCCGAGGTGATGGAGGTCGGCGGCAACGAGCTGACGATCTACGACAACCTCAACCCGCGCACCGGCGATGTGATCTGGAAGGACCTGTGCCGCGGCCCGCACATTCCGACCACCAAGTACATCCCGGCGTTCAAGATCACCCGTAGCTCCGCCGCCTACTGGCGTGGCAACCAGGAGAACGCCCAGCTGCAGCGCATCTACGGCACCGCGTGGGAGTCGACCGAGGCGCTCGACAATCACCTGGAGCTGCTCGCAGAGGCCGAGCGTCGTGACCACCGCAAGGTGGGCGCGGAGCTGGACCTGTTCTCCTTCCCCGACGAGCTCGGCTCCGGCCTGCCGGTGTTCCACCCCAAGGGCGGCATCATCCGGCAGGAGATGGAGAACTACTCGCGGCAGCGGCACGTCCAGGAGGGCTACGAGTTCGTCTACTCGCCGCACATCACCAAGCAGCACCTGTACGAGGTGTCCGGTCACCTCGACTGGTACCGCGACGGCATGTTCCCGGCGATGCACATCGACGAGGAACTGAACGAGGACGGCACCGTGCGCAAGCCGGGCCAGAACTACTACCTCAAGCCGATGAACTGCCCGATGCACAACCTGATCTTCCGCTCTCGCGGCCGGTCGTACCGTGAGCTGCCGCTGCGGCTGTTCGAGTTCGGCTCGGTGTACCGGTACGAGAAGTCCGGCGTCGTGCACGGACTGACCCGCGTTCGCGGCATGACTCAGGACGACGCGCACATCTACTGCACCAAGGAGCAGATGCGCGACGAGCTGACCACCACGCTGCAGTTCGTGCTCGGCCTGCTCAAGGACTACGGCCTCGACGACTTCTACCTCGAGCTGTCGACCAAGAATCCCGACAAGTTCGTCGGCGACGACGCGCTGTGGGAGGAGGCCACCGATACGCTGCGCGAGGTCGGTGAGGCGTCCGGACTGAACCTGGTCCCGGACCCGGGCGGCGCCGCGTTCTACGGACCGAAGATCTC
The DNA here is from genome assembly GCF_053589375.1 of Rhodococcus sp. NPDC003348. Taxonomy (NCBI): domain Bacteria; kingdom Bacillati; phylum Actinomycetota; class Actinomycetes; order Mycobacteriales; family Nocardiaceae; genus Rhodococcus; species Rhodococcus sp. NPDC003348. The sequence goes on along the minus strand of NZ_JBSFRT010000079.1, from coordinate 5,122 downwards.
CGTGCAGGTTCAGGACGCGCTCGGCCGCAGCTGGCAGATGTCCACCATCCAGCTCGACTTCAACCTGCCCGAGCGTTTCGACCTCGAGTTCACCGGCACCGACGGCACCAAGCAGCGCCCGGTGATGATCCACCGTGCCCTGTTCGGATCCATCGAGCGGTTCTTCGGCGTGCTCACCGAGCACTACGCCGGCGCGTTCCCCGCGTGGCTGTCGCCGGTGCAGGTGGTCGGTATCCCCGTCGCCGAGGCGTTCGAGGACCATCTCCACCACGTGATCGCCGGGCTCCGCAAGGCCGGTGTCCGCGCCGAGGTCGACGCCAGTGACGACCGGATGCAGAAGAAGATCCGCAACCACACCACCCAGAAGGTGCCGTTCATGCTGCTCGCAGGCGAACGGGACGTCGAGGCCGGGGCGGTCAGCTTCCGGTTCCGTGACGGTACCCAGGTCAACGGGGTGCCCGTCGCCAAGGCCGTCGAGGTGATCGTCGACTGGATCGCGCGCCGCGACAACGCCTCGCCGACGGCGGAACTGCTCGGGGATCTCACATGACCGAGACCCCCCGGCAGCCGGAGGCTCCGGATTCCACTCGCCGGTCCGAGCCGCCGATGGTGGACACCGGTCCCGGCGACCCGGACCGACTGCAGCGGCTCTGGTCGCCGCACCGGATGTCGTACATCGCGGAGGCACCGAAGGCTGCGGCAACCGACGAGGGGCCGTTCACCGCGATCCCGAAGATGAGCGACGAGGAGGGCCTGATCGTCGCGCGCGGCGAGCACGTCTACGCGGTGCTCAACCTGTACCCGTACAACCCGGGTCACATGATGGTGGTGCCGTACCGGCGGGTGGCGGCACTCGAGGACCTCACTCCCGGTGAGTCGGCGGAGCTGATGGCGTTCACGCAGCAGGCGATCCGCGTCATCAAGCGGGTGTCTCGACCGGACGCGTTCAACGTGGGCCTGAATCTCGGTGCGGCAGCGGGTGGTTCGCTCGCCGAGCACCTGCACCAGCACATCGTGCCGCGGTGGGGTGGGGACGCGAACTTCATCACGGTCCTCGGTGGCACGAAGGTGATGCCGCAGCTGCTGCGGGAGACCCGGGCGCTGCTGTCGGCGGCGTGGCAGGAGCTGTCCACCGGCAGCGGAGGCGAGTAGATGCTGAGCATTCTCGGTCGGGCGTCGGTGTCGAAGGTGACGGCACCGCTGGGCCGGGCGCTGGTGGGCACCGGACTGACGCCGGATGCGGTGACCGTGTTCGGCACGGTCGCCAGCGTGGCCGGTGCGGTGACGCTGTTCCCTTCCGGGCACCTGTTCTGGGGGGCGATGTTCCTCTGGTTCTTCGTGATGTTCGACATGCTCGACGGCGCGATGGCGCGGGCCCGTGGCGGGGGCACCCGCTACGGCGCCGTGTTGGACGCGACCTGCGACCGGATCGCCGACGGTGCGATCTTCGCCGGGCTCGCCTGGTGGGCGGTCTACCACGAGGGCAGTCGCTCGTTGCTGGTCGCGACGCTGATCTGCCTGGTGACCTCGCAGGTCATCTCGTACGCGAAGGCTCGCGCCGAGGCGAGCGGGTTGTCCGCCGACGGTGGTCTGATCGAGCGTCCGGACCGGTTGGTCATCGTCCTCGTCGGCGCCGGGTTGACCGGCATCGCAGGGCATTTCGGGATCGGCTGGCTCGAGTGGGCGGTGTACGTCGCGATGTGGATCCTCGCCGTCGCCAGTGTGATCACGGTGTTCCAGCGCGTGCTGGCGGTGCGCAACTCGCCCGGTGCTCGGGAGCTGCTGCCGACGGGCAAGCCCGACGGTCAGGCGTCGGCGCAGTGAGTCTCGCGGAGCGGGCGAGCGACCTGGGCTACGCCGCCGGATGGCGCCTGGTCCGCGCACTGCCGGACCGGCTCGCCACCAGGATCTTCGATCTCGGCGCCGACTTCGCCTGCCGCCGTATGGAACGCGCGGCTCGCCGCGGCGCCGGACCGGACCAGTTGCGGCGCAACCTGGCCCGTGTCCTCGGCGTCCCGCCCGAGCAGGTACCCGACGAGCTGATCCGGGCGTCGGTGCGGTCCTATGCCCGGTACTGGCGGGAGGCGTTCCGGTTGCCGTCGATGGATCTGGAGGAGCTGGGGCGCCGGCTGGACTCGAAGATTCAGGGCAAGGAGCATCTCGAGGCCGGGCTCGCGGCGGGCAAGGGCGTCGTGCTGGCGTTGCCGCACACCGGGAACTGGGACATGGCCGGTGTCTGGCTGGTGCAGAGCCACGGCCGCCTCTCGACCGTCGCGGAACGGCTCAAGCCGGAGTCGCTGTACCAGCGGTTCGTCGACTATCGGGAGAGTCTCGGTTTCGAGATCTTCCCCCTCAGCGGCGGTGAGGCGCCGCCGTTCGCGCAGCTCGCGGACCGGCTGCGGGCAAACCGGGTCGTGTGCCTGCTCGGTGAACGCGACCTCGCCAAGCGTGGCGTCCCGGTGACCTTCTTCGGCGAGCCGACGCGGATGCCGGCCGGGCCCGCGAAACTGGCGATCGACACGGGCGCGGTCCTGCTGCCGGTGCACTGCTGGTTCGAGGGCGAGGACTGGGGCTTCTCGGTTCACCCCCCGATCGACACCAGCGGCGGGATCGGGCCCGCGACCCAGGCGCTCGCGGACCGGTTCGCGGACAACATCGCCGCGCACCCGGCGGACTGGCACATGCTGCAGCCGCTGTGGCTGGCGGACCTGTCCGACGCGCGCCTGGCTCGAATGGAGTCGTGACGTGAAGATCGGGATGGTCTGCCCGTATTCGTTCGACGTGCCTGGGGGAGTTCAGGCGCACGTCGTGGAGCTCGCGCAGGTGCTGATCGAGCGCGGGCACAAGGTCAGTGTGTTGGCGCCGGCGTCGGAGGGCACCGAGCTGCCCGACTTCGTCGTCTCGGCCGGACGTGCCGTCGCGATTCCGTACAACGGATCCGTCGCCCGGCTGACGTTCGGACCGGTGTCCTATGCGCGGGTGCGGCGCTGGATCGCCGACAACGAGTTCGACGTGCTGCACATCCACGAACCGAACGCGCCGAGCCTGTCGATGCTGGCGATGAAGATCGCGGAGGGCCCGATCGTGGCCACCTTCCACACCTCGACCACGAAGTCGTTGGTGCTGAGCACTTTTCAGGGCGTCCTTCAGCCGTACCTGGAGAAGATCACCGGTCGGATCGCGGTGTCCGAGCTGGCCCGGCGCTGGCAGGTCGAGTCCCTCGGATCGGACGCGGTCGAGATCCCGAACGGCGTGGACGTCCCCGCATTCGCGAACGCGCAGCCGTTGGAGGGCTATCCGCGTCCGGGTGGCACGGTGCTGTTCCTCGGCCGCTACGACGAGCCGCGCAAGGGGATGGCCGTCCTGCTCGGCGCGCTGCCGACGCTGGTGGAACGGCATCCCGACCTGCAGGTGCTCGTCGTCGGCCGCGGCGACGAGGATCGCCTCCGCAAGGAGGCAGGCCGGTACGCGAAGCACCTGCGGCTGCTCGGGCAGGTCAGTGACGAGGAGAAGGCGTCGGCGCTGCGCAGCGTCGACGTGTACTGCGCCCCCAACCTGGGGGGCGAGTCGTTCGGCATCGTCCTGGTCGAGGCGATGGCGGCGGGCGCCCCTGTCGTCGCCAGCGAGCTCGACGCGTTCCGCCGGGTGCTGCGGGACGGCACCGCCGGAATGCTGACTCCGATCGGGGACTCGGCAGCGCTGGCCGCGGCCCTCGATGCCGTGCTCTCCGACCCGGACCGGCGCCGCGCCCTGATCGACGTCGCGTCGGAGGTGGTCGCCGAATACGACTGGCCGGTGGTGGCCGAGCAGATCCTGCGGGTGTACGAGACCGTGACCGTCGGTGCACACGGTGTCCGGGTGGAGGCGTGATGACGCTGTCGGCCACGACCATCCTCGTCATCGCGCTCGTCGTCGCGGTCCTCGTTGCGATCGCGGTCTGGGCGTACGGCACCGCGAACCGGCTCGACCGGCTGCACGTTCGCTCCGACCTGTCCTGGCAGTCGCTCGACGCGGCTCTGGCGCGCCGTGCCGTCGTCGCTCGCGCGGTCGCGGCCGCGGTCGTCCCGACGGGGTACGCGTTCGGGACGGCGCCGCCACCGGAGCTGGACGGGCAGCGGCTCACGGCATTGGCGGATCGCGCGGAACACGCAGACCGTGCTCAGCGGGAGCAGGCGGAGAACGAGTTGTCGGCGGCGCTGGCGGCGGTACCCGCGCAGGCTCTCGCGCCGCAGTTGGTGGCCGAACTCGCCGATGCCGAGGCCCGGGTGCTGATCGCGCGGCGGTTCCACAACGATGCCGTCCGGGACACCCTGGCACTGCGCACCCGGCGACCGGTGCGCTGGCTGCATCTCGGCGGAACCGCCCCGCTGCCCACCTATTTCGAGATCGCCGAGCGCACCACCGCGTCCGCAGGGGCCGGGCAGGGCGTCGACGAGATGCGCACCTCCGCGCGCGTGGTGCTCGTCGACGACGACGATCGCGTGCTGATGCTGCGTGGGCACGACCCGCAGGTGCCGGACGTGTACTTCTGGTTCACCATCGGCGGCGGCGTCGAGGCGGGGGAGAGTCTGCGCGAGACCGCGGTCCGGGAGATCCGCGAGGAAACCGGCCTCGAGATCGATGCCGCCGAACTGCGCGGACCGATCTGGCGCCGGGTGGCGGTGTTCCCCTACAACGGGGACGTGATCCGCTCGGAGGAGTTGTTCTTCGCCTTGCGGAGCGCCGCGTTCACTCCGCAGCGAGGTGGCTTCACCGATCTCGAGCGGCGGGCGATCTCCGGGCACCGGTGGTGCACCCCGGCCGACATGCGGTCGATCGCGGCCGGCGGTGAGGTGGTGTATCCGGAGGACCTCCCGGACCTGGTTGGTGAGGTTTGCGAAGTTCTCTCCCGGGCCGAGGAACCCGAGGTCCGGTCCATCCGCTGAGGCACTAGGATCGACGGTACGCACCGGCGGGGGGCCGAGCTTGCCGAGCTTCGAGCCCACGTCCGTGGCGGTTCCGAGTAACAGGCCACTACCGATGGAGTTTGCCGTGAGCACCCCCGATACCGCCCCGACGACTGGAACGGCCCGCGTCAAGCGGGGCATGGCCGAGATGCTCAAGGGCGGCGTGATCATGGACG
>NZ_JBSFRT010000078.1:0-10273 GCF_053589375.1 Rhodococcus sp. NPDC003348 | reverse complement strand
TTGATCAATGGGGGCCTGGGGTCCTTTGGGGGCCGCCGGCGGGGGGGGCCCACTCGTGGTGGGCCACCGCGGCGCGCAGGTACTTCCGGTGTTCGCGGCGACTAGGTCATGATCACCGCATCGCTGGACCCGAGTGTCATTGCGATGGAGTTGAGGAACGAGGTCACCGGGTCGAACACGAGAATGTCCTGCAGGGGAAGCATCCGATCTCCTTCGTGAACAGCTGAATGGGTTTTTCCTGCCACACGATTCGGCGGGAACAACCCATTCAGCCACATCCGGCGCCCGCTCGGGGCGGAACCGTCAGGAGTAGAGGGCCTCGATCGCGGTGCCGAAGGTGTCGTGGATGACGTTGCGCTTGAGCTTGAGCGTCGGCGTCAGTTCCCCGGTCTCGATGGTGAAGTCCACGTCCAGGATGCGGTACTTCTTGATCTGCTCCGGGTTGGAGACCTTGGTGTTGCCCTGGGCGACCGCAGCGTCGATCTCCGCGACGAGGTCGGCGTGCTTGACCACCTCGGCGATCGGCAGGTCGGCGGCGACGCCGTTGCGCTCTCGCCAGCCCGGCAGTGCCTCCTGGTCGATGGTGATCAGTGCGCCGATGAACGGCTTCGCGTCGCCGACGACCAGGCACTGGCTGATCAGCGGGTGCGCACGCAGCGCGTCCTCGAGGACCGCGGGGGCGACGTTCTTGCCACCTGCGGTGACGATGATCTCCTTCTTGCGGCCGGTGATGGAGACGAAGCCGTCCTCGTCGATGGATCCGAGGTCGCCGGTGTGGAACCAGCCGTCCTTGATCGACTCCGCGGTGGCGGCGTCGTTGTGCCAGTACCCGGAGAACACGACCGGTCCCTTAACGAGGAGTTCGCCGTCGTCGGCGATCTTCGCGGCATGCCCGTTGATCGGCTTGCCGACCGTGCCGACCTTCTGCTCGGTGGTGGTGTTGACGGTGACCGCCGCGCTGGTCTCGGTCAGGCCGTAGCCCTCGTAGACGGGGACGCCGATGCCGCGGAAGAAGTGGCCCAGGCGGGCGCCGAGCGCGGCGCCGCCGGACACTGCGCGGTCGCACTCGCCGCCGAGCGCGGCGCGCAGCTTGCCGTAGACCAGCTTGTCGAACACGGCGTGCTTGATCTTCAGACCCAAGCCGGGTCCGCCGTTCTCGAGCGCCTCGCTGTAGGCGATCGCGGTCTCGGTGGCCTTGGCGAAGATCTTGCCCTTCCCACCGTCCTCCGCCTTCTGCTTGGCCGAGTTGTACACCTTCTCGAACACGCGCGGAACCGAGAGGATGAAGTTCGGCTTGAACACCGCGAACTGGTCGACGAGCGTGGTCAGGTCGGAGGTGTGGCCGACGGTGACCTTGTACTCGAACGCCGCAAAGGAGACGGCGCGGGCGAAGACGTGGGCGAGAGGCAGGAAGAGCAGCGTGCGCTGGCCCTCGTACATCGCGTCCGCCAACGCGAGCTGCACCGCCTGGCATTCGGCGTTGAAATTGCTGTGGGTGAGTTGCACGCCCTTCGGACGGCCGGTGGTGCCGGAGGTGTAGATCAGGGTCGCGGGGGAGGTGGCGTTCACCTGTGCGCGGCGCTCGTGCAACGCCTCGTCGGTGATCGCGGCACCGCGAGCCGTCAGCTCGTCGATGGCCCCGGCCTCGATCTGGAGCATCTCGCGCAACGCGGGCGCCGCCTCGGCGACGTCCTTGACCGTCTCGGCGTGCGTCGCCGTCTCGACGACCAGGACGGCGGTCGCGGAGTCCTCCAGGATCCACTGGGCCTGATCGGCCGACGACGTCTCGTAGATCGCGACGGTGCAACCGCCCGCGGTCCAGATGGCGTAGTCGAGGACGACCCACTCGTACCGGGTGGCGGACAGGATCGCGACCCGGTCGCCGAGTTCGACACCCGACGCCATCAGACCCTTCGCGACGCCGGCGACCTCCGCTGCGAACTCCGCCGCGGTGACGTCCACCCAGCTGCCGCCGACCAGCTTCTTGAAGGGGACGTGCTGCGGACATTCCTTCTCGAACCGGAATACGCTGTCGGCCATCGAGACGTCGTCCGGAATGGAAAACGACTGCGGAACTTCGAACTCTCGCACTGTGGACCCTCCAGGACTACTGACAAGTACGGGTGTGCATTGGATCACATTCCGCGGTGGGATGCACTGGGTTCGTTGTCCGGAATGACCGAATGTGAACCCGGCGAATCAGTTTGTCTGTAACTTCCGGTCCCGCGAACTGTGGGTTTCGGTGCCGCCGGGGGCCGGAATGAGGCGTAGGTCACGTTTTCAGTGCCGTCCTGACCTCGTGGTCCGTGAGCTGGTGGAAGTCGCGGTAGGCGCCGCCGACGCCGCCGAGCCAACGGGGCACCAGGGGGCACACGACCTCGTCGGCAACCACCTGCAGTCGGGCGACCGCTTCCTCCGACGAGACCGGCATCGCGACCACAATTCGTGCCGCGTCCTGCGCACGCGCCACCCGACAGGCCACCGCCGCGGTCGCGCCGGTGGCCATCCCGTCGTCGACGATCACCACCGTTCGGCCGGTCATCGGGATCGGGGGACGGTCCCCGCGCAGCATCCGGACGCGGCGGTCCAGTTCGCGGCGCTCGGCGGACTCGACCGAGGACAGTGCGGTGGGGGACACCCCCGACTGGGCGATGACGTCGTCGTTGAGCACTCGAACGTCGCCCTCGCCGATGGCGCCCATCGCGAGTTCCGGCTGCCACGGCAACCCCAGCTTCCGGACCACGATGACGTCCAGGTCCCCGTGCAGCGCGTTCGCCACTTCCACGGCGACCGGCACACCGCCGCGCGGAAGTCCCAGCACCAGCGGGTTGGAGTCGCGCAGGTGCGAGAGAGAGGCGGCCAGATCGCGGCCGGCCTCGGCGCGGGTGGCGTAGAGCATCTCGACTTCGACGCTACGCCGGGGAGGACCCAGCCCCTAGCGTTCGACGACCCCGAACCTGCGAAGCGTCAGCGCCGGATTCTTCTCCCGGACCTCGGCGATGCGCGCGGTGGTTACCTCGGCGCGTGCGGTCCCGGTCTGCTCGCCCAGCGACGCGAGCACCACGCCCATCGGGTCGACGATCATCGAGTTGCCCGCACCGGTGCGCGCGGACTGGTCGGCGGCGGCGACGTACAGGGTGTTCTCGATCGCCCGCGCCCGCACCAGCGTGGTCCAGTGATCCTCCTTGAGTGGTCCGGGCACCCACTGGGCGGGCAGGGCGAGCACGTCCGCGCCCGCGTCCACGATCCGCCGCGTCACTTCCGGGAACCGCAGGTCGTAGCACGTCTGCATGCCGAAGGTCAGTCCGTCGACGGTGAAGGTGGCGGGCTCGACGGCCTCGCCGGCGCGGAACACGTCCGACTCCCGGTAGCCGAAGGCGTCGTAGAGGTGCAGTTTGCGGTAGACGGCGGCGACGGCACCGTCCGGTGCGGCCGCGACGAGGGTGTTCGAGATGTGGTCGTCGCCGGCGAGGGTCTCGTTCATGCCTGCGACCACGTGGACGCCGAACTCTGCGGCGATCTCCAGCAGGCCGGTGACGAACGGTCCGTCGAGGGGTTCGGCGGACTCGGAGACGCTCGCGTCGAGTCGCGGCGTGGTGTACATGGCGTACTCGGGGGCGACGACCACCTGCGCGCCGCGGGCGGCGGCCTCGCCGACCAGGTTTCGTATCGCCCGGTGGTTCTCGCCCTTGTCGGTGCCCGCGGAGAACTGTGCCACTGCGATCTCGACCATGCGCCCATTGTGCGCATGGCCGAGACCGCTTCGTGGTGTGGGCCCCTGGAGGCGCCCGGTCTAGGACATGTCGCCCACGGTGGAGACGAGGTTGCCCTGCATGAACTCGTGATAGGCGGGCAGGTCGAGCATGCCGTGCCCGGACAGGCCGATCACCAGCACCTCCGGCTCCGTCAGCTTCTTCGCGTACTCGGCGCAGGCCGCGATCGCGTGGGAGGACTCGGGCGCGGGCACGATGCCCTCGGCCCTGGCGAACTGCACGCCCGCCGCGAACGACTCGGTCTGGTCGACTGCCTGGCCGGTGACGTAACCGAGCTCGACGGTGTGGCTGAGCAGCGGCGCCATGCCGTGGTAGCGCAGGCCGCCGGCGTGGATCGGGTCCGGCACGAAGTCCTGGCCGAGGGTGTGCATCTTCAGCAGCGGCGTCAGGCCGGCGACGTCGCCGTGGTCGTACCGGTACTCGCCCTTGGTGATCGACGGGCACGCCGCCGGCTCCACGGCCATGACCCGGGTCTTCGCCCGGCCGTGCAGCACCTCGCGGATGAACGGGAACGCCAGGCCGGCCAGGTTGGAACCGCCACCGGCGCAACCGAACACGACGTCGGCGTTCTCCTCGCCCGCGGCGCGCAGCTGCTCGACCGCTTCGAGCCCGATGACCGTCTGGTGCAGCACCACGTGGTTGAGGACGCTGCCGAGGGCGTACCGCGCGTTCGGGTCGCCGGCGGCCACTTCCACGGCCTCGGAGACCGCGATGCCCAGGCTGCCGGGGGTGTCGGGGTGCTCGGCGAGGATCTTGCGGCCGGACTCGGTCAGCGTGGACGGGCTGGCGTGCACGGTGCCACCGTAGGTCTCCATCAGGAACCGGCGGTACGGCTTCGAGTCGTACGACGCGCGGACCTGCCACACCTCGAGGTCGATGCCGAACTTCGCGCACGCGAACGACAGCGCGGAGCCCCACTGGCCGGCGCCGGTCTCGGTGGTGATCTTGGTGACGCCGTCCTGCGCGTTGTAGTACGCCTGCGCGACCGCGGTGTTGGTCTTGTGGCTGCCGACCGGGCTGACGCCCTCGTACTTGACGTAGATGCGGGCCGGGGTGCCCAGTGCCTTCTCGAACTCGCGCGCCCGGATCAGCGGCGCAGGCCGCCACGTCTTGTAGACCTCGCGGATCGGCTCGGGGATCTCGATGTACTGCTCGGTCGACGCTTCCTGGGCGATCAGCCCGGACGCGAACAGCGACTCCAGGTCGGCGGGGGTGACCGGCTCCTTCGTTCCCGGGTGCAGATGCGGTGGCGGCGGCACCGGCAGGTCGGCGGCGATGTTGTACCAGTGGGTGGGGATCGGCGTCGGCTCGGACACGGGCGCTCCTGGTGTCGAAAGGCAGTTTCTGCCCCGCATTGTGCCCGCGTTGGTGATCAGGGTTACGCCGGGTGGGCGACTGCGGGTCGGCGACGGGGTGGGTGAGACGGTAAACTCCTGGTGAAATGAGTGACACCGAGCAGAACCCCGAGCCGGAAAACGACAGCACCACATTTGCCGACCTCGGCATCGACGATCGGGTGCTGCGGGCACTGACCGACGTCGGGTACGAGTCGCCCTCGCCGATCCAGGCCGCGACCATCCCGCCTCTGATGGCCGGCAGCGACGTGGTCGGTCTCGCCCAGACCGGCACCGGCAAGACCGCGGCCTTCGCGGTGCCGATCCTCTCCCGCATCGACCCCGAGCAGAAGCGTCCGCAGGCGCTGGTGCTGGCGCCGACCCGCGAGCTCGCGCTGCAGGTGGCCGAGGCCTTCGGCAAGTACTCCGCGCACATCCCCGGACTGCACGTGCTGCCGATCTACGGCGGCCAGTCCTACGGGGTGCAGCTGTCCGGGCTGCGGCGCGGCGCACAGATCATCGTGGGCACGCCCGGTCGCGTCATCGACCACCTGGAGAAGGGCACCCTCGACCTCTCGCACCTGGACTACCTGGTGCTCGACGAGGCCGACGAGATGCTCAAGATGGGCTTCCAGGAGGACGTCGAGAAGATCCTCTCGGAGACCCCCGAGTACAAGCAGGTCGCGCTGTTCTCGGCGACCATGCCGACGGCGATCCGCAAGATCTCCAAGCAGTACCTGCACGATCCGGTCGAGATCACCGTCAAGGGCAAGACCTCGACGGCCACGAACATCACCCAGCGCTGGGTGCAGGTTGCGCATCAGCGCAAGCTCGACGCGCTCACCCGCATTCTCGAGGTCGAGTCGTTCGAGGCGATGATCATCTTCGTCCGCACCAAGCAGGCCACCGAGGATCTCGCGGAACGCCTTCGGGCACGGGGTTTCTCGGCCGCCGCGATCAACGGCGACATCGTGCAGGCCCAGCGCGAGCGGACCATCGGTCAGCTCAAGTCCGGTGCCCTCGACATCCTTGTCGCGACCGACGTCGCCGCGCGCGGACTGGACGTGGAACGCATCTCACACGTCGTCAACTACGACATCCCGCACGACACCGAGTCGTATGTGCACCGCATCGGCCGCACCGGCCGGGCCGGTCGCTCCGGCGACGCGCTGCTGTTCGTCGCGCCGCGCGAGCGGCACCTGCTCAAGGCGATCGAGCGCGCGACCCGGCAGCCGCTGACCGAGATCCAGTTGCCGACCGTCGAGGACGTCAACGCGCAGCGCGTCTCGAAGTTCGGTGACTCGATCACCGAGTCGTTGAGCTCCGACAACATCGCCCTGTTCCGGCGGCTGATCGAGGACTACGAACGCGAGCACGACGTGCCGCTCGCCGACATCGCCGCCGCTCTCGCCGTGCAGTCCCGCGACGGCGAGGCGTTCCTGATGGCGCCCGAGCCGCCGGCACCGCCGCGCAAGGAGCGCGAACCGCGCGAGCGGCCGCCGCGCCGCTTCGACGAAGGCCCGAAGGTCGGGCGCAACGGGCAGGAGATGGCCACCTACCGGATCGCCGTCGGCAAGCGTCACCGGGTGGTCCCGGGCGCCATCGTCGGCGCCATCGCCAACGAGGGCGGCCTGCGCCGCAGCGACTTCGGGCACATCAGCATCCGCCCGGACCACAGCCTCGTCGAGCTGCCCGCGGACCTGGCGAACGAGACCCTCGAAGCGCTGCGTGCGACCCGGATCTCCGGTGTCCTGATCCAGCTCACCCCCGACCAGGGCCCGCCCGGGCAACGCCCGCAGGAGCGGGGCCGGCGGAGCGACCAGGGCAGTCAGCGCGACGGCAAGTCCGGCAAGGGCAAGTTCGACAAGAAGCCCAAGCGCGACCGGTACTGACGGCCTCGCCGTCGCCTGCACGCCTACACGGGTGCGGGCGAGGCGAGGGCGGACACCCCGGCCCGGCCCAACGCCGCGCCCTGTCGCGATCCGGACTCGAGTGCCGCCGGGGACAGCCCGGCGCGCACCTCGGCGTCGTACCCGGCGAGGTCGATCGGGTCCATCGCCGCGGGGCGGTAGCCGATCGCCGCACCGTGTCGGTCGACGGCGCCGGTGAGGACCGCGGCCGTGTGGTGGTCCCCACGGCGGAAGGCCGCGTACGCCGACGTCGCCAGCCCGACCAGCCACGAGGTGACGTCCGCGTTGTCGTCACACACCCGGATCATCCGGGTCAGCTTCTCCTCGGCGGGTCCACCCCAACGGCCCTGGGCGAGATCCACTTTCGCGCCGATCCACAGTGAGGACGCCTCGCACCAGCCGTACCCGCACCGCTGCGCCGTGGCGGCCGCCTCCTCCAGGTGTGCCGCCGCGGACTCGAGATCGCCGGCCCGGAAGTCCGCCGTCCCCAAACACATCAACGCCTCGGCGGTGGTGAACAGCCGCTCGGCGCGGGTACCGAAGTCGAGCGATGCCCGGGCGTGGGTGCGGGCCTGTTCGATCAGTCCGGATCCCGCCTCGAAGAACGCGAGTGTGGTTTCGGCGTCTGCGCGGCTGACGGGATCGGTGACCTCGGCGGCCAGTTCGGCGAGCAGCCCGAACGCCGTGAACAGTCCCGGAAGGTCGCCGGCGAGGTAGTGGATGACGGTCGCCCCGGCCACCGCCCTGGCCCGTACCGGCAGTGACCCCGACGCCGCGATCCCCGACGCCACGGCGGGGGACAGCCAGCTGATCGCCTCGGCGACGTGGCCCCCTCGGTACCAGTACCAGTACACGCCCCCCGCGATCCGCAGGTACGTGTCGAGGTCGCCGGTGTTCGCCTCCAGTGCGGCCCGGACATTCGGGATCTCGAGGTCGAGGCGGCGCATCCAGCGCGAGCTGTCCGACCCGCGCAGACCGAGGAACGCGTCCTCGGCGAGATCGCAGATCCACCGGGTGTGGCTGCGCCGCAGCCGTGCGGTCAGGTCCGGCTCGCGCACTCGCGCGGCGTACCCGCGCATCGTCTCAAGCATGCGGTAGCGGCGCGGGTCGCCGCCGACGACGGACACCAGCGACTTGTCCACCAGCGACCCGAGATCGGCGAGCAGTCCCGCTTGGTCGACGACGGCACGCGCGGAGTCGAGGTCGAATCCGCCTTCGAACACCCCGAGGGACTGGAACAGCCGCTGCTCGGATTCGGTGAGTGTCTGGTACGACCATTCGACCGCGGCGAGCATCGTGGTGTGCCGGGCGTTGGTCCGCGGTCCGCCGCGCAGCAGTGCGAACCGGTCGTCGACGTGATCGATCAGTTGTCGGACCGACAGCGTCCGGCACTGCGCAGCGGCGAGTTCGATTGCCAGCGGCATCCCGTCGAGCTCGGAGCACAGCCGGAGCAGCAGTTCGCGTTCCTCGGGATCGGGGTGGAACTCGCCGAGCTGCCCGGCCGCCCGTTCGATGAACAGCTGTACCCCCTCCAGGTCGGACATCGGGGGAACCTCGTAGACGTATTCGCCTGCGGCGGAGAGTGCTTCGCGGCTGGTGGCGAGGACCCGCACAGAAGGACAACGGGTCAGGATCGCGGTCACGACCTCGGCGACCGAGTCGACGACCTGCTCGCAGTTGTCGAGAACCAGCAGTAGTTCTCGCCCACGGAGCACGTCGGCGATTCCGTCGACGCCGCCCGAGACGGTCAGCCCCAGTGCGGTTGCCAGGGCGTCGGCGACCTGACCGCCGTCCCTGGCGCCGGCCAACTCCACGAGCCACGGTCCGTCGACGTCGGTGCGGGCACGTGCGGCCTCGAGCGCGAGCCGGGTCTTGCCCATGCCGCCGGCACCGGTGAGGGTGACGAGGCGGTGCGTTCGGAGCAACGCCCCGAGGTCGGTCAGCGGATCGCTCCGACCCACCAACGGGGTCAGTGCGAGGGGAATGTTGCGCGCGAACGGATCCGGTGCGGCGGCGGGCTCCGCTGCGGCCTCGGCCACCTCCGGTGTGGCGGGCGCCGAGTCCGGGACGCTCGGTGTCAACGCGTCGTCGTGCGCGAGGATCGCCGCCTGCAGCGCCAGCAGGCTCGGCCGGGGATCGGTGCCGAGTTCGTCGGCGAGGATTTCGCGGGCCCGGCGCAGCGCGTCGAGGGCGTCGCCCGGTCGGCCGGCCAGATAGTGTGCCCGCGCCGACAACTCCCACGCGCGTTCGCGGAGCGGGTGCAGTCGGGTGAACGCGTCGAGGCGCGCGGCGGCCGTCCCGTGTTCGCCGAGTGCGAGCGCGGCCTCCATTCGATCCTCGACGACGTCGAGGCGCAGGGCGTCGAGGCGACGGGCCTCGACCGCCACCGACTCCGACTCGGGGACGTCCGCGTAGGCGTCGCCACGCCAGTGATCCAGTGCGGCGTCGAGGGTGTCGGCCGCCGCGGCGGCGTCACCGGCGGCGAGGAGTCGGGCACCCGCCTCGGCGAGGACGGTGAACTGCTGCCAGTCGGTGGCGTCGGGTTCGAGGGCGTAGCCGTTGCCGGTCCGGGGCAGCACTCGGGAGCGGGCGCCGGGCCGGTGCGGATCGAGGATCTTGCGTATCCGTGCCACATAGCCCTGCAGGGTCAGTTTCGCGGTGCGGGGCGGAGTGTCACCCCACAGGTCGTCGATCAGCGCGTCGTCGGACACGCTCTCCCCGGCCGCGACGGCCAGACGCGCGAGCAGCGCCCGCGGCACCGGGCCGCCCACCGACACATCCGAATCGCCGACAAGCACCTGGACCGGCCCGAGAACCTGCAGGTAGACGGACGTCGGTGGGGGCGTGGGCGCGGTCGGTCCAGGCATGACCCTCAGCATAAGCGGGCCGGCCTACCAGTGATTTGCCAGCGTGGTGCAAGTCGAGCGCAGCCGGGCGCAGGTCGTCTCCAACCGGGTCCGGGCACCGTTTCCGGTGTCGGACGGTCCGACACGAAAGTGACGAGGAGTCATGAACATGCGCAACACCACCATCACCGAGATCCCCGCGGCCGGCGCCGAGCTGAACGAGGCGCAGCTGGCCTCCGTCGCGGGCGGCATGCGCGACCGCGGGCGCTCCAGCAAGGTGATCGACGTCGTGGACGGCTGGACGGGAACCGACGCCGACTTCTGATCGGTTCGCGGAAGTAGCGGGGGGGGGCCCCTACCGCGCCCCCCCCCCCCCCCAGAAAAAAAAGACACCCGAGGGGAAACAAAAC
>NZ_JBSFRT010000077.1:0-10622 GCF_053589375.1 Rhodococcus sp. NPDC003348 | reverse complement strand
CACCACCCGGTCAGGGTCGTGCCGCCTCGTACTTCCCGACCCCTCGCGGAGGTTCACCCACCGCGAGGCGATGCGAGCAGCTTCTTCAGCGGAACTCCGTTGTCCGACAGTTCATCCGGTGTGGGACGAGTACCGCGGGCGAGAGCCGTCCGCAGCGCGACGAAGTCTGCCGGCGAATTGACGCACTCGGCGGCGACCAGTGCGTCATCCTCGAAGTACAGGGCGACGCGGCGCTGCGGTTTGTCCGGGTCGGTGCGCACCACGACCTCGGCGTGCGCACCGACCAGCCCGACGATCTGCAGCTTCCACGATCCCTGATCGGACCAGAACCACGGCTGGGGACGGTCCGGAACGTCGTGACCGAGCAGCGTGGCCGCCGCCGCGTTCGCCTGCTCGGTCGCGTTGTCGACCGATTCGAGGCGAACCCGCCCGCCGTCGCGAGTCTCCTGGACAGTGCAGTCGCCGATCGCAATCGTGCGGCCGTCCGAAGCCAGGCAGTGTTCGTCCACGACGACCCCGCGCTCGCACTTCAGGCCGAGTCGGTCGGCCAGTTCCGCGCGTGGCTCGGCCCCCACACCCACGAGGACGGTCGCCGCCGGAATCTCGCGGCCGTCGGCGAGACGGACCGCACGGATCCGGTCGCCGTCGACGACGATCTCGGTGGGCGTGGCGTCGAGGAGCACCTCGACACCCATGTCAGCGTGGGCGGCCAGTAGGAACTCCGCCGTCCCCGCGCCGACCGCCCGCCCCATCAACCTGGGACCGGCCTCGACGACACTGACGTCGGCGCCGAGACCGCGAAGGGTCGCGGCCACCTCGAGACCGACGAAGCCCCCGCCGATCACCACGACCGGCCCGCACCCGACCCGCTCCGCGAGCCGATGAGCGTCGTCGAGTTCGCGAAGCACCAGCACGTCACGGTGACCGGAGCCGGGCATCTCCAGCCGGCGCGCGCGGGCGCCCGTGGCGAGGACCAGCCGGTCGAAACGCCGCGTTTCCCTGGGACCGTCGGCGCGACGCATGTGCAGCAGCACGCCGTCGCCCTCGCGCTCGACCCGTTCGACAACGGTGCCGAGCAGAAGCTCGACACCGTTGTCGGCGTAGTGGTCTGCGGCCCGCAGCACCAACGAACCCGCTGCGGCGTCCCCCTTCAGCCACGCCTTGGACAGCGGTGGCCGCTGATACGGCAGGTGGGGTTCACCGCCGATCAGCGTCAGCGCACCCGCGTAGCCACCTGCGCGCAACCGGTCGGCGAGGTGTACCGCCGCGTGAGAGGCACCGACTACCGCCACGCTGCCGGCATGTTCTCCGGCACCCCGGCCGTTCTCGTCACGCCTGCTCATCGGGCACTGTCACGTGTACATCGATGCCGTCGCGGAGGACCAGCTGACACGACAGCCGCGACGTGTCCTCGCGGTCGCTGGCCGTGCAGTCCAGCATGTCGTCCTCGTCCTCCGTCGCAGCGTCGAAGTACTGGTGGTCGTCCGCAGCGAGGTAGACGTGGCAAGTCGCGCACGAGAGTGTGCCGCCGCACTGGCCCACGATCCCGGTCACGCCGTTCGTGACCGCCGCCGACATGACGGAATCACCTACGGCCCCGTCGATCACACGTTCCGAGCCGTCAGGCTGGGTGTAGAAAACCTTCGGCATCTCCGAACTCCTACCAGGTCACCGGGACGTCGACGACCGGCTCGGTGAGAAGGTTCGTGTCGACCGCCGGTTCGCCGGCCAACGTCAGCCCCGGCATTCGCTTGAACAACTCCGCGATGGCCACCTGCATCTCCATGCGCGCCAGCGGCGCACCCAGGCAGTGGTGCAGGCCATAACTCAGCGTCAGGTGCGGGTTCCCCTCGCGCCGCACGTCGAACTTCTCGCCGTCGGTGACCGCGACCCCGTCGTGGTTCACCGACGCCGGATCCACGAGCACGGCCTCACCCTTGGCGATGACGTGCCCGTCGATCTCGACGTCCTCGGTCGCGACGAATGGGACCAGACCGCCCCCGCCGGTGACGCTGTCACCGAACGCCATTCGCCCGTGCCGCAGGATCTCCTCGACCGCGGTCGGGGCGACACCGTCGACGTCCTCGAGCAGGACCTTCAACTGGTCCGGGTTCTTCAACAGCGAGAGCGCCCCGAAGCAGATGAAGTTGGCCGTGTTGTCGAAACCGCCGATGATCAACACCATCGCGATCGGCAGGATCTCCGCGTCGGTGAGGGTGTCGTCCTTGTGCTGCGCGCTCGTGAGGTCGCTGAGGAGGTCCTCCCGGGGGTTCTTCCGCCGCTCGTCGATCAGGGCCATCATGTATCCGACGAGTTCGGTCATGTTGGCCACGACCTCTTCCTCGGGCATGTTCGCCACGGCGAGGGTCGCCGAACTCCACTTCTGGAACTTCGGCCGGTCCTCCGGCGGCACCCCGAGGAGATTTGCCAGCATCTGGATCGGCAGAGCGACGGCATAGTCGTGCACCAGGTTCGCCGGAGCACCCTTGGCCATCATCTCGTCGATCAGGTGGTTTGCGAATTCCACCGCCGACTCCCGCATGGCACGTACACGTTTGGGCGAGATGGACTTCTGCACGAGCTTGCGCAGCTTGGTGTGCTGCGGCGGATCCTCGAACTGCAGCGTCGTCTTGAGGAACTCGGGGAACTCGACGAAGTACGGCACCACACGCTCACCGGTGCGGAACGGTTCGCGCACGAAGCGCGGATCGCCGAGCATCTGCCGTGCGGCGGCGTTGCGGTGGATGACCCAGACGTCACCGCCGAACGGCATTGTCATCTTCGTCATGGGCCGCTCGGCTGCGATGGCGACATACCTTCGGGATGCTTCGTTCACACTCACCGGCCCGAAGGGGTAGGCGGTGTCCACTGTCTCGGTGGTGGTCGTGGAGGTTTCGGTAGAGCTCACGGTACTTCTCCTGGTGGAGTCTTCGAGGTGGGGATGAGCCGATGTCGTGGAGGTTCGGGTCAGGACGACGCCGGAACCTGGGCGGGTGCCACGATCTGCGGGATGGCGTCGGGGGTGATCGCCATGATCTCGTCGAACCGCTCGGCAACCGTCTCGACGGTGAGAGCGGGGTCGTGGATCCCGACGGTGTTGAGGATGGCGAGGCGGTTGACGATGCCTCCCGCGACGTTGAACACCTCACCGGTGACGCTGCACTCCGGGTGGACGAGGTAGGCCGCCACGGGGGCGACGTGCTCCGGGAGCAGCTGGGTGCGCATGTATTCCATGACCTCCGGTGAGAGCGTGTCGGCGGCGGCCTCGGCCATCCGCGTGCCCGCGCCCGGTGCGATGGCGTTGACCTTGATTCCGGCCTCGAGCCCCTCGAGTGCGAGGTTCCGGGTGAATCCGAACAGCGCACCCTTCGATCCGCCGTAGTGCGACATGCCCGGATTGCCGAGCATGGCCTGGGAGATGGTGTTGACCACCCGGCCCGCCGGCGACTTCAGCAGGTGCGGCCAGGCGGCTCGGCACAGCCTGATCGAACCGAAGTAGTGCACATCGAGGTGTCGCTGATACTCCTCGTACGGGACCTCGTCGAATGGCGCGGTGCGGACGATGCCTGCGTTGTTGATCACGGCGTCGAGCTGACCGAACGCGGACAGTGCGGCGTCGACCAGCGCGACGGCTCCGTCCTCGGTGGAGACGTCCGCGGAGCACGCGACGGCCTTGCCGCCGGCGGCAGTGATCGCGTCCACGACCTCGCGGGCAGGGTCGTCACCGTCGACACCGGAGCCGTCGATGGCCGCCCCGAGATCGCCTACGACCACCGCGGCGCCGCGCGAGGCGAGCAGTTCCGCGTGCGCGCGGCCGATACCGCGTCCCGCGCCGGTGACAACAACCACGCGGTCGGTGAAATCCAGTTCTGTCATGTGAGTCTTCCTCGGAAAGTGAAGTGGCCGGTGCAGTGTCAGGGTCGGGTCACGCCGCCACGGTTCGACACGTCGGCAACCCAGATGGTGCCCAGTGCCTCGCGTGCGGACTTGTCGAAGTCGAAAACCTCGACACCGACGGTCATGTGAAGGGTGGAACGATCAGGGCCGCCGAGCAGGCACGCCGACGCGACACCGTTCTCGATCGGCACCGGAATGGCATCCGTCATGCCCTCCTCGGTGAAGCGGGCCACGTAGCCGCTGCCGGGCATCGCCGCCCAGACGCCACCCTCCTCGTCGAGTCCGATGCCGTCCGGCATGAACGGGCAGGACGCGAAGAGCCGCGGATTCGACAGCGATCCGTCGGCCGCGCGGTCGATCACCGTGATCTTCTGGGCCATCACCTCGGCGGTGTAGACCTTCGTGCCGTCCGCGCTGATCGCGATACCGTTGGCGCACACCAGCGGCCCGACTTCGTCCGCGGTGTGCGCGGTGCCGTCGGGCTCGACGACGATGATGAGAGACGGCACCGGCTCGTCACCGGCGAACAGGTTGAATCCGAGTTGTGTGACGTAGGCGCGGCCGTCCGCGTCGACGACCATGTCGTTGGTCGCGGCGAGCGAGAACTCGGACAGATCGGCGTAGACGGCGAGGTCGTCCGGGCCGTTGCCGCCGTGAACGAGCACCACTTTCTCGTGCATCGAGTTGACGATCAGCCGTCCATCCGGGAGCCATCCGAAACCACCGAGGACGATCGGCACCTCGGTGTTCTCCCGACGGGCCGAGGCGTCCACAACGACGGTGGCGTTGCCCTCGTCATCAAGGGTTTTCACGGTCGCGGTGTACATGTCGGAGAACCAGAAGGCGCCGTCGTGCCAGCGAGGGCACTCCGGCCACGAGAAACCCCCGGCGATCCTGCGGGGCTCGACGATGCGCGCGCCCGACTGCGCGACAGCAGCGGCGGTGTCGGCAACTACGTTGGTCATGTGAAGCCTTCCAGTGAGGGCGAGAAGGACACAGTGGTCCTGGGTTGATTCGCCGGGTGACTGGCCCGGATCGAGAGCAGTGAACTGTGTCACAACAACTTTCGCAATGGACGATATGTTCTGCGGTGGGCCGTGGTCGGGGGCCTCCCGCTGAGCGGTCAGCCCGCTGCCGGGAGGTCCGATGCCACACCGAGATAGGCCCGCTCGATCCGGGTCGGATCGTTGCGGAGCGCGGCGGCCGAATCGGTCAGCGCCACACCGCCGTGCACCAGCACGGCGGCTCGGTCGGCTGTAGCGAGCGCGAGGTGTACGTGCTGTTCGACGAGCACCACCGCCATCTCCCGCTCGACCGCAAGCCGGCGCAGCACGGCGAGGATCTCGTCGACGATCACGGGTGCCAGGCCCATGCTCAGCTCGTCGATGAGCAGCACCTTCGGCCGCTGCAGGATGGCCCGCCCGATGGCGAGCATCTGCTGCTCGCCGCCCGACAACCGTCCCGCCGCGACGCCCAGCCGCTTCTCCAGAGCCGGGAAGTACCCGAGCACCTCGCCGACGGCCCCGGAGCGGCGGCGACGGTCCGCGACCGCGAGACGCAGGTTGTTGGTGACACTCAGTTCCCGGAACAGGGCCCGGTCGTCGGGAACGAGCACCATCCCCGACCGCACCGCGTCGCGAGGTCGACCGCCGACGAGGTCCCGTCCGTCAACGGCGACCCGGCCGTCGAATCGCGGCAGCATCCCCGCCAGCGACAGCAGCAGAGTCGTCTTGCCTGCCCCGTTGGGTCCGAGCAGACAGGTGATCTGCCCCTTCTCCACGTCCAGGCCGATGCCACGAATACAGGGACGCTGCGGGAGATAGCCCGTCGTCAGGCTCCGAATCGTCAGTGCGGTCACGGGTGCGCCTCCTCGTTGGCAGGGACGGTTGCGGCGAGTTCGGGAATCGCCTCGTGGGCCGGATCCACCTCTTCTGCGGGCAGGCCGAGATATGCACTGATCACCCTGGGATCGGACCTGACCTCGTCGGGCGTCCCGCAGCACACCACCCGCCCGAGATCGAGCACCACGACCCGGTCGCAGATCGTGAGCACCAGCTCCATGTCGTGGTCGACCAACAGGATCGAGGTTCCGGCGGTACGCGCATCCCGCAGGCGCTCACCGAGCCACCGACTCTCGGCACTGTCGAGACCGGCGGCAGGCTCGTCGAGCAGTGCGACCTTCGGCGCGGAAACCAGAACGCGGGCGATGGAGACGAGCTGGCGACGACCCTGGGAAAGGGTTGACACCGCAGCGTCCGCGTCATCGGTCAGCCCGACCGTCGCCAGTACTCCCCGCACCCGGCCCGCAACGTCGGAAGCCGAGCCGGACCGTCCCGCACCCACCGTCACGTTCTCGGCAACGGAGAGATCGTCGTAGAGTTCGACGTCCTGGAAGCTGCGCCCGAGCCCCAACCGACTGCGCCGATGCGGGCGCAACCCGCTCACGTCCGTACCGTCGAGGACGACGGTGCCGGTCGACGGCGCGAACCCGGTGATCGCGTCGATCACGGTGGTCTTGCCCGCACCGTTCGGGCCGATCAGCCCGACGATCTCCCCGGGGCGGACGTCGAACGTGACATCCTGTGCCGCCTGCACCGCCCCGTAGGCGACCCCGAGCCCCTGCACGGACAGGAGCGACTCGCCGGGTCCGGCCGAGACAGTCGGCGCGACAACGGTGTTCACGCCGACCGGGGCACGGTTCGATGCCGCGCGCCGGAACGTGGGCAGCGGGATCGAGGGCAGCCTGCCCGCGATGCCGTCGGGGCTGGTCATGACCGTGACGACGAGCAGGATGCCGCTGATGACGGCGTAGTACTCGCCCATGTGCAGGAACCGGTCGACCAGCAGATAGAGCACACCGCCCGGAGCGATGAGGCCGGCGATGATCGCTCCGGTGATCGACGTGATGCCGGCGATGTACATGACCGCGAACAGCGTGATTCCGAGGAACACGGTGAACGGTTCGGGTGTCGCCAGAGTCTGCTGGTAAGCCATCAGTGAGCCGGCGAGACCGGCGAGGAACGCACCGATCGCGAAGGCCGCGAGCTTGGTCCTCGAGACGTTGATCCCCGAGGCCGCCGCCGACCTCTCGTTCGCCCGGACCGCAAGCATGTCGGTGCCGAGACGGCTGCGCCGCAGCCACGCGACCGCGAGGGCCGACGCGAGAAGCACCGCGAGGCACAGCAACCCGAACGCCAGCCGCGGGTACGCCTCCCCGGCTCCGATCCCGAGGTCGAGACCGAACAGCCTCGGGGCATCGACGGGCGCGCCCTGGACGCCCCCGTTCAACTGAGGGTTGCGGAACCAGAACGCCTCCAGGAAGACCGCCAATGCCAGCGTCACCACGGTCAGCGGCAGGCCCCGGACACGCAGCGCCGGAAGCCCGATCACCACCCCGATGACCGTTGCGAACAGGGCACCGATCAGCGGTGCGAAGGGGAAGGGGATGCCGAGGTGGGTGTTCAGCACGCTGATCGAGTAGGCACCGACCCCGGCCAGGGTGAGCTGCGCCAGGGACACCTGCCCGGTGTATCCCGTGACCACCACCTGGGACAGCGCGACGACCGCGAAGATGACGCTGCTGATGATCGCGGCGCGGTAACTACCGCTGGCCAGCAACAGGGCGACAACGGCGGTCGCGACGGCGAGCAGGGTGGGGCCGAGAATGCGATCGGGGCGTGGGGAGCGACCCAGCGCCTGCCGTACGACGCTGCCACGATCGGGCAACGGCCGTCCCTTGACGACGAGGAACACGAGGATGAGCAGGAGCGGGATCGCCTCCGCCATGCCGGCGTGGGGAAACCAGTCGAACGTGGCCTGCAGGTTGATCATCTCGGCCTGCAGCGAACCGATCGCGATGCCGGCGACGACCGTGAGCCAGATCGAGCTGAAGTTGCCGACCAGTGTCGCGGCGAGCGCCGGGACGATGAACATGGAGTAGGCGATGGGATTGAGGGCGACGATCGGCGCGATCAGGATGCCCCCCAACCCGGCGACCACCGAGGAAAGCGCCCAGTTGGCGAAGGCGATCTTGTCCGGGGACAGGCCGGTGAGGTAGGCACCCTTCTCCGATTCCGCGGCCGCCTCCGTGGCGATACCGAATCGCGTGAACCGGAACACGGCGGTCGCGACGAGAGCGATCGCGATGATTGCTGCCGCGAGCCAGATCCGGTCGGTCGGTGCCTGCCGGGAGCCGATGGAGATGCTGTCGAGCGCGAAGATCGGTTCGACGGCCACGATCTCGGTGCCGACGCGCAGGGCGATGAGTGCCTGCAGCACGATCATCAACCCGATCGACGCGACGGCCTTTGCGACGACCGTCGCGTTCCGCAGTGGACGGAAGATCAATGCGTAGAACAACACTCCGAGGATCGCGGCAACCACGAGCGAAATGGCCATGGCCGGGGCCACCCCAAGCGGTCCACCGAGGTCGACCGTCTTGGGGAGCCCCGGAATCGGGACCATCAGCTCACCCGTGCGCAGCAGCGCGTAGGTGTATGCGGTGTACAGGGCCACGGCACCCGTGGCGAAATTGACGACACCCGAACTCTTGAATGTCATCACGAGCGCGAGCCCGATGGCGGCGTACACGGCACCGTTGCCGAGGCCGAGCACCAGGTAGGCGAGATGGTCGGTCATGCTTCTTCCTTCAGTCGATCACATCCCTCGAGGGCGTTGCCGTGCTAGCCGGTGACCGTCAGGTCCACCGGGATGCCCTGCTCGTTGATCTCGCCGATCAGCATCTGTCGCGAGCAGATCGACGGCATCATCGGGAAAGCCGTTCCGTTGCAGCTGAAGGTGATTCCGCCGCCCGCGGGCATCTCGACGTCGGTGGCGCTCCGCAGCGCGTCACGAATGGAGGCGGAGTTGACGTCGCCGCTGATACCGGACGTCGCGGCGGCCAGCGCCATCACGGTCTGGTACCCGGTCGACCCGTAGCCGTTCGGGGACAGGTCGGGTGCATACTCGGCGAAGATCGACCGGAACAGTACCGAGTCGGGGCGGTCGGACAGCGCGTCGGTGGCAGTGATACCGATGTTGCCCTTGACGTTGGCGATTCCGATCGCCTTGACGACGTTCTCGTCGAGGCAGGTCGGAATGAGCACCTTCTTCATCGTCGGCGCGGTGGTCTGGACCGCCTTGAGCACCGAGGTGCAGGTGGCGGCGTCGCCGATGAAGCTCACGCCGTCGGGGTCCTTTGCCAGTCCCGCCGTGACGACCGGCGTCGGGTCCGGGGTGCCCAGGGCCACCGGGACGACATCGAGCGCGACACCGAATCCCTGGAAGATCGGCTGACCCATCTGGTCGATCATGGCGGCGATTCCACCGCCGTCGCTGGCGAACATGGTGAACTTCGCCATGCCCTCCTGCTTGGCCGCGGTCGCGGCCGCCGTCAACGTGCCGGGCAGGCCCGCGGAGAGGGAGGCAACGTCGGGTGAGGTCAGCTCGATCGGCGCGACGCCGTTGAGGGTGACGTACGGGATGCCTGCACCGAGCACGATCGGCACGATCACCGGTCCTTGGGACGTGCCCGGGGACAGCACCGCGGACACCTTCTGCTCGACGAACTGATTCGCACAGGCGCTCGCCGAGGTCGGCTCCTCCTGCTGCTTGCACACCACCAGGTCGATCGGCCGACCGGCCAGCCCGCCTCCGTTCTTGTTGAGGTACTCGACCGCGGCCTCGGCACCCTCTCGCATGTCGGGAATGGACACCGCGGCGCCACCCTCGGTCGACACGAAGCCGATCTTCACTGCTTCGCCGCTCGCGGGATTGCTCGGCAGAGCGGAGGTGGACGCTCCCGCGACACCGGCGTCAGCCGTCTCCTCGTCGGCACATGCGGTGCCGAGCATTCCGACAAGCAGCAGCGCACTCGCGCCGGCAACAGCGCGCACGCGCCGTCCTCGACTGACTGGGTTCATTGCGTGGACTCCTTCACAGGGTGGTGACGGCACCGTGGGGGCGTAGCGCTGGACGCCTTCGACCACCTGCAGTGATGCACGTCACTCTTTGAATGTGAGCGGTGATTATCAGGACACCGAGTGCCTGCGTGGCGCACCCCCTCCCGCTGAACGGGAGGCCCATGCGACCGGCCTCCATGTTCGCCGAACGTGACTCACCGACCGCCGCGAGCAGTTATAGCCTGCAACGAAATTGGGCACACACCGACATACACAGCGCGCCTCCCGACCAGCGGGAGACCACCAACCCACGTGCGCCGGCGCCGACTATCGTCCAGCGGCTGTCGACTCACGAATCACACCCGCGCTGCATCGCGATCCGCAGGACCCCACTCCCCCGCACCCACCCCCAGGCACAGCACATACCGCCGCAGCAGGAACGAAACAGATTTCAGATCAACGTGATTCACGCCCTCGAACCGTGACCGCGCATGCTCTGCGCCACAGATCCGCACAACCAACGAAGGGACACACCATGCCCGAAGCGACGCCGATACACCCGATTCGCCGAGATCACATCATGGAATGGGCGTACGAGGCGGACGTCGTCGTCGCGGGTTTCGGTGTCGCCGGGGCGGCCGCCGCGGTCGGTGCGGCACAGGCGGGGGCCGATGTCCTGGTGCTGGAGCGGACCGGAGGCTGGGGCGGCGCGGCCGCGATGTCGGGCGGTTTCATCTACATGGGCGGCGGCACCCCGCTGCAGAAGGCGTGCGGGTTCGAGGACACCGTCGACAACATGAAGGCCTTCATGAAGGCGGCGCTCGG
>NZ_JBSFRT010000076.1:0-10961 GCF_053589375.1 Rhodococcus sp. NPDC003348 | reverse complement strand
CCTCTTCCCATCACACCGCTCCCCGCGGTTCCCCGCGCTAAACCGTCACCTCGACGCAAACTTTCCGGCCCGGGCGCCGCAAACGCCGGGTCCCCCCCACCCCCCGCGGTCGGGGGCACCCGAGGGTACTGCGAAGGCGACTGCTACGCGTCGGCGTCCTTCTCGGCCGGCGCCTCGGCGGCGTCGTCCTCGACGGGAACCAGCGAGATCTTGCCGCGGTTGTCGATGTCCGCGATCTCGACCCGGATCTTGCTTCCGACGTTCACGACGTCCTCGACCTTGCTGATGCGCTTGCCGTTGCCCAGCTTCGAGATGTGCACCAGTCCGTCGCGGCCCGGGAGCAGCGAGACGAACGCGCCGAAGGCGGTGGTCTTGACGACCGTGCCGAGGAAGCGCTCGCCCACCTTGGGCAGCTGCGGGTTGGCGATGGCGTTGATCTTGTCGATCGCGGCCTGCGCGGACGGGCCGTCCGCGGCACCGACGTACACCGTGCCGTCATCCTCGATGGAGATGTTGGCGCCGGTCTCCTCGGTGATCGAGTTGATCATCTTGCCCTTGGGGCCGATGACCTCGCCGATCTTGTCCACGGGCACCTTGATGGTGGTGATCCGCGGCGCGAACGGGCTCATCTCGTCCGGGGTGTCGATGGCCTCGGCCATGACCTCGAGGATCGTGGTCCGGGCGTCGTGCGCCTGCGACAGCGCGCCGGCGAGGACCTGCGACGGGATGCCGTCCAGCTTGGTGTCGAGCTGAAGCGCCGTCACGAAGTCCTTGGTGCCCGCGACCTTGAAGTCCATGTCGCCGAAGGCATCCTCGGCACCGAGGATGTCGGTCAGCGCCACGTAGCGGGTCTCGCCGTCGACCTCGTCGGAGACCAGGCCCATCGCGATGCCTGCCACCGGAGCCTTCAGCGGCACACCGGCGTTGAGCAGCGACAGGGTCGAGGCGCACACCGAACCCATCGAGGTGGAACCGTTGGAGCCCAACGCCTCCGAGACCTGACGGATCGCGTACGGGAACTCTTCCTGGCTCGGCAGCACCGGCACCAGGGCGCGCTCGGCGAGGGCGCCGTGGCCGATCTCGCGACGCTTCGGCGAACCCACGCGGCCCGTCTCACCGGTCGAGTACGGCGGGAAGTTGTAGTGATGCATGTAGCGCTTGCTGGTCTCCGGGCCGAGCGAGTCGACCTGCTGCGCCATCTTGACCATGTCGAGGGTGGTCACGCCCATGATCTGGGTCTCGCCACGCTCGAACAGTGCGGAGCCGTGCGCCCGCGGGATGACCGCGACCTCGGCCGAGAGCGACCGGATGTCGGTGATGCCGCGGCCGTCGATCCGGAAGTGGTCCTTGAGGATCCGCTGCCGGACCAGCTTCTTGGTCAGCGAGCGGAACGCCGCGCCGATCTCCTTCTCGCGACCCTCGAACTTCGGGGCGACCTGCTCGAGCACCTCGAGCTTGACCTCGTCGGTCTTGTCGTCGCGCTCCTGCTTGCCGGCGATGGTCAGCGCGGCCGAGAGCTTCTCGGTGGCGGCGGCCTCGACGGCGGCGTAGACGTCGTCCTGGTAGGCCGGGAACACCGGGTAGTCACCGGTCGGCTTCGAGGACGCGGTGGCGAGGGCCTGCTGCGCCTCGCACAGGCGGGCGATGAACGGCTTGGCGGCCTCGAGGCCCTGGGCGACGATCGCCTCGGTCGGTGCCTGCGCACCGCCGTCGATCAG
This sequence comes from Rhodococcus sp. NPDC003348, assembly GCF_053589375.1. Lineage (NCBI taxonomy): Bacteria > Bacillati > Actinomycetota > Actinomycetes > Mycobacteriales > Nocardiaceae > Rhodococcus > Rhodococcus sp. NPDC003348. Next base: position 9,243 of record NZ_JBSFRT010000076.1, on the reverse strand, counting down.
CGCGATGACGTTGTCGGTGGCCTCGGCCTCGACCATCATGATGGCGACGTCACCGGACTCGACGACGCGGCCCGCGACAACCATGTCGAAGACGGCGTTCTCGAGCTGCTGGACGGTCGGGAACGCGACCCACTGGCCGGCCTTGTTCTCGTCCGAGGTGATCAGCGCGACGCGCACGCCACCGACCGGGCCGGAGAACGGCAGGCCGGCGATCTGCGTGGACGCGGACGCGGCGTTGATCGCCACGACGTCGTACAGATCCTTCGGGTCGAGGCTCAGGACCGTCACGACGACCTGGATCTCGTTGCGCAGGCCATCGACGAACGACGGGCGCAGCGGCCGGTCGATCAGGCGGCAGGTCAGGATCGCGTCGGTGGAGGGGCGGCCCTCACGACGGAAGAACGAGCCCGGGATGCGGCCCGCGGCGTACATGCGCTCCTCGACGTCCACCGTCAGCGGGAAGAAGTCGAAGTGCTCCTTGGGCTGCTTGCTGGCCGTGGTGGCCGACAGCAGCATGGTCTCGTCGTCCAGGTACGCGACGACGGCGCCGGCGGCCTGCTGCGCGAGGCGACCGGTCTCGAAACGAATGGTGCGGGTGCCGAAGCTCCCGTTGTCGATGACGGCGGTGGATTCGAACACGCCCTCGTCGACCTCGACTGCGGTGTTGGTGGTCATCTTTTCTCTTCTCTTCCCTCTCGTCTTCGCCGTGTCCGCATGGTCGTCGCCACCCTCCTGGCGGCGACGACGCACCTGCCGGGTGCGTTCGCGTCCCCTGTTCGGGGGCGAGCCGAACCCTTTGCGCGGAGGCGGCCGTCGATCGAAGCCAATCGCAGATCGTCCGCCTTGGGACGATCGTCCGAGTGGCCACTACCGAAGACCGACTGCCACGTCTGCAGGTACGTACGGCGGGATCCCTCGTGGATCCGGTGGTTCGTCGATGGAACCGTGTCCGTCGGGCGGCCCGATTGTTCTTTCGCCACCCGACAAACACCGGTAGCCAACGAGGTCAGTCTATGCACTCGCCTCGTTGGCTACCGGGATGTTCGCGTCCGCGCGGTCCTTCGTGTCTCGGGACCGCGCGATGCGTCGAAACCTCTTATCGACGCAGACCCAGACGCTCGATGAGCGAACGGTAACGCGCGATGTCGACCTTCTGGACGTACTTGAGCAGACGACGACGGCGTCCGACCAGCAGCAGCAGGCCGCGGCGGGAGTGGTGATCGTGCTTGTGCGTCTTGAGGTGCTCGGTGAGATCGACGATCCGCTTGGTCAGCAGCGCAACCTGCGCCTCCGGCGAACCGGTGTCGGTCTCGTGCAGTCCGTACTCGGAGAGGACGGCCTTCTTCTGTTCGGTGGTCAGCGCCACTGTCACTCCTGTTACTGATGTCTGCGCGACGAAAACCCGGGCAACGGCGTAGCTGCCCGGAGCCAGGGTGGCGTGGCCGCCGCAAACCGCAGCACACACCGAGAGAAGATCCTACCAGCCGGTTCGGGCGCCCCCGACCGGCCTCACCCGTGCACGTCGACGCGAGCGAGCAGGTCGCGGGTTTCGTCCACGTCCCGGCCCATCTGCGTGATCAGCGCCTCGATCGAGTCGAACTTCTCCATGCCGCGCAGGCGCCGGACGAAGTCGACGGCGACGTGCTGTCCGTACAGGTCCGGGGCCGCGTCCAGCACGAACGCCTCGACCGTGCGGGCACGGCCGGAGAACGTCGGGTTGGTGCCGACCGAGACCGCGGCCTTGTAGGCGACGCCCGGCGGCAGCGAACCCTCGACGGGATCCTGGGCGAGCACCGTGAACCACGCGGCGTAGACGCCGTCGGCGGGGATGGCCGCGTGCTCCGGCGGCGCGATGTTCGCCGTCGGGAAGCCGAGATCACGGCCGCGGCGCTCGCCGTGCACGACGACGCCCTCGACGCGGTGCGGCCGACCCAGCGCCTCCGCGGCGGCCGCCACGTCGCCCGCGTCGACGCAGGAGCGGATGTATGTGGACGAGAAGGTGACGGTGTGCTCGGCGAGCAGGTTCACCCCGTCGACGGCGAAGCCGAAGCGGGTACCGATGTCGCGCAGCATCGGCACCGTTCCTGCCGCCTTGCGACCGAAGGTGAAGTTCTCCCCGACCACGACCTCGGCCACGTGCAACCGCTCGACGAGAATCTCGTGGGCGTATTGCTCGGGGCTGAGCTTCATGAACTCCGTGGTGAACGGGATGACGCAGAACACGTCGATCCCGAGCGACTCGGCCAGTTCCGCCCGGCGTCGCAGGGTGGTCAGCTGTCCCGGGTGACTGCCGGGCCGTACCACCTCCATCGGATGCGGATCGAAAGTCATGAGCACACTGGGGATTCCGCGTTCGCTGGCCGCTTTGACCGCCCGACTGATCAGCTGCGCGTGCCCACGATGCACACCGTCGAACACACCGATCGTGAGTACGCAGCGGCCCCAGTCGGCTGGAACGTCGTCGAGCCCTCGCCATCTCTGCACGCCTGGAAGCCTACGACCCGTCGCGACCACCGTCACGTTCGGCACCACCCCACGAGTGTCGAGGTGCCGCACCAGGTGCGCATTGCCTAAGCTCAGTTCCGTGGGTGAGCGTAGAAGCGGATCAGACGGGTCGACCAGCGGGGTCGCCCCCACGGCGGGCCGCGGCCTGACGCTGACGACGGTCGCGCAGGACTATCTCAAGGTGATCTGGACGGCCGGCGAGTGGTCGGGCGAGCAGGTGTCGACCAAGATGCTCGCCGAGCGGATCGGGGTGTCGGCGTCGACCGTCTCCGAGGCGATCCGCAAACTGTCCGACCAGGGCCTGGTCGACCATGCCCGCTACGGGTCGATCTCGCTGACCGACGCCGGTCGCGCCGCGGCGGTGGCGATGGTGCGCAGGCACCGTCTGATCGAGACGTATCTCGTCGGCGAGCTCGGGTACGGCTGGGACGAGGTGCACGACGAGGCCGAGGTGCTCGAGCACGCCGTCTCCGACCTGATGATCGCTCGGATCGACGCCAAGCTCGGTCACCCCGAACGCGATCCGCACGGCGACCCGATTCCGGCGGCCGACGGCACCATCCCCACCCCGCCGGCACGCCAGCTGAGCGACTTCACCGACGGCGAGTCCGGTGTCGTCGCCCGGATCTCCGATTCCGACCCGGCGATGCTGCGGTACTTCGACACCGTCGGGATCTGCCTGGACCTGACGATCACGGTGCTGCAGCGGCGCGACTTCGCAGGCACCGTCTCGGTCCGACTCGGCGACGGAGACGCGGTCGAGCTGGGAAACCCTGCCGCGGAAGCGATCTGGCTCGTGGAGAGCTGAGCCATCGCGAGGGCCGGTCGGCCCGCGCGACGTCCGCGGCACGGGCCTACAGGCCGCGCAGTGTCGCCGGTCGCACCACCATCACCGAGCTGGCCCGCCGTCCGCGTTCCTGCAGCAGTGCGATGGTGTGTCCGGTCGGGTCGATCGCGGCGTAGGTGCCCGGGATACCGATCGGGTCGAGCCAGCGGCCCTGGCTGATCGACTCGGCCTCGTCCGCCGAGATCTGCCGGTGCGCGAACGCCGTCTGGCACGCCTGGTCGATGTCGAGGCTGACGGCCGGAGCCTCGGCCAGCTGCTCCAGGGTGCGGGCGTGGTCGAGGGTGAACGGTCCCACCCGGGTCCGGCGCAGCGCGGTCAGGTGTCCGCCGACACCGAGGGCAGCACCCAGGTCGCGGGCGAGGGCTCGGACGTAGGTGCCGGACGAGCATTCGACCTCGACGTCCAGGTCCACGAACGTGTCCAGTCGTCGCGTCGCCGTCACATCGAACCGGTCCACGGTCACGGGCCGGGCCTCGAGCTCGAAGTCCTCGCCCTCGCGGACCAGTTTGTGGGCCCGCTGCCCGTCCACCTTGATCGCACTGACCCGCGTCGGCACCTGGGAGATCTTCCCGGTCAGGGTCGCGATCACCGCGGCGATCTGCTCGTCGGTCACCGCGGAGGCGTCCGCGTCGGCGAGCACCTCCCCCTCCGCATCGTCGGTGGTGGTGGACTGTCCGAGCCGGATCGTCGCCGAGTACGCCTTCGTCGTCAGCGACAGCAGGCCGAGCAATTTCGTCGCCCGCTCGACGCCGAGGACGAGCACGCCGGTGGCCATCGGATCGAGGGTGCCCGCGTGCCCGACCTTGCGGGTGTGCAGGATCTTCCGGCAGCGGGCGACGACGTCGTGACTGGTCATGCCCGCGTCCTTGTCGACGATCAACAACCCGGCGCCGTGCAGGCCGGAGGACGGGGGGCGGTGAGCAGACACGGTTTTCGAGACTACTGGACGGTGATCGCGGCGATCACCAGGCCGCCGTCCACCAGCCAGCGGCCGTCGAACGAGGACAGCGGCGGGCCGTCGTTCGTCTCCCCCGACACCAGCAGGTCCGTGTGGAAGGTGCCGGTCGCGCGGCCGTCGCCGGCGTCGCCGAGCTCGAAGGTGATGTGTGCGTCCTCGAACCCGAGCCAGCGGTATGTCAGCGGGAACCACGCCTTGTAGGTGGCCTCCTTCGCGCAGAACAGCAGCCGGTCCCAGTGCACGTCGGCGCCGTCGGGTGTCCCGCCGGCGAGCCAGTCCCGTTCGGCGGGCAGGCTCACCGCATCCAGCACTCCGTCGGGCAGCGGGCCGTGCGGTTCGGCGTCGATCCCCACCGACCGCACGGCCATCGAGTAGCCGAGCACCGCCCCGCGGTAGCCGTCACAGTGCGTCAGGCTGCCGACGACACCGCGCGGGAACAGCGGAACACCCCTCTCCCCCTTGAGGATCGGTGCCGGGTCGACCCCGAGCTTGCCCATCGCCTGCCGGGCACAGTGCCGGACACTGACGAATTCGCGGCGACGCTTGTCCACTGCCCGCGCGATCAGTGCGGCCTCGCTCGGGTGCGGCACCAGTTCCGGCGGGTCGGAGAACAGTTCGGCGTATTCGACACCGGCCGGGAGAATCTTCTCGATCACGCGCGCGCCGCCCTCATTCGTTCCATCTCGGCTTCCTGTTCGGGGGTGACCTTGAAGTGTCCGCCCCACTTGTTGAGCGTGCCCGGCGCGTACTCGGGCACCGGGAGAATCTGCCGCAGCAGCCTCTCGGGCAGACCGCGCCGCTGCCATTCGCGCGGGTAGCCCAGCGAGACCTCCTCGAACCTGACCCCGTCGTACCAGGTGGTGCGCGGAATGTGCAGGTGCCCGTAGACGCTGCAGATCGCGTTGTACCGGGTGTGCCAGTCCGCGGTCTGCTCGGTGCCGCACCACAGCGAGAACTCCGGGTAGAACAGCACCCGCGTGGGTTCCCGCACCAAGGGGAAGTGGTTGATCAGCACGGTCGGAATCGACAGGTCCAGCGCGTCGAGGCGGGCTCGGGTGGACTCCAATCGCGCCGCGCACCACGCGTCACGGGTGGCGTACGGCTCGGACCCGAGCAGGAACTCGTCGGTGGCGACGACGTTCTTCTCGCGGGCGAACTCGAGTGCCTCCTCCTTCGTCGACGTGCCCTCGGGCCGAAAGGTGTAGTCGTAGAGGAGGAACATCGGCACCAGAGTCGCCGGGCCGCCCTCCCCCTCCCACACCGGATACGGGTCCTCCGGGGTGACCACACCGAGTTCCCGGCACATCGTCACCAGGTAGTCGTAGCGGGCGGCGCCGTGGATCTGCACCGGATCCTTCGCGGTGGTCCACAGTTCGTGGTTACCCGGCACCCAGATGACCTTCTCGAACCGCCCCCGCAACGTCTTGAGCGCCCAGGCGATGTCGTCGGTCTTCTCCGAGACGTCACCGGCCAGGATCAACCAGTCCTGCGGGGACTCCGGGTACAGCTCCTCCGTGACGGGACGATTTCCGCGGTGCCCGACATGAATGTCGCTCACCGCCCACAACTTGCGTGTCACGCTCACTACCTTCCCACCTGATCTTCGGTTCCGGATCCGAGCTGAAGGTCGGCACCGCCGACGGCCCAGCGCCCCGAAGCCGTCCGCCACACGACGGCGAGCATCCGTAGCACCATGAACACCGTCAGCCCCGTCCAGATTCCTGCCAGCCCCCAGTCGTACACGAGCGACAACCAGATCGGTGGCAGAAAACCGACGACCGCGCAGGCCAGGGTGGCGGTCCGCAGGAAGGCAGCGTCGCCGGCACCGAGGAGCACCCCGTCGAGGGCGAACACCACGCCCGCGACGGGCATGATCGCCACGAAGAACCACCAGATCACCCGCGTCTGGTCCTGGACGTCCGCATCCGGGGTGAACAGGGTCGGGATGATCTGGTGGCCGAGCGCGAACACCGCCGCGAGCACCAGCGCGAAGATCGTCGACCAGCCGGTCAGCCGGCGCGCGAGTCCCCTGGCACCGGCGACCCGACCGGCTCCGAGGGCGGCACCGACCAGGGTTTGCGCGGCGATCGCCAGAGAGTCGAGGGTCAGCGCGACGAGATTCCACAGCTGCAGCACCACCTGGTGCGCGGCGACGGCGGCCGCACCGAACCGGGACGCCACCGCTGCCGCCGACAGGAAGCAGGCCTGGAACGCGAGACTGCGCAGGATCAGGTCCCGGCCGAGCACGACCTGCGCACGCATCACCGAGGACCGCGGTCGCAGCGGCACTCCGGACCGCGCCAGCGCCAGCACGAAGCACGTCGCCGTCACCACCTGGCCGACCACGTTCGCCACCGCCGATCCGACCAGTTCCAGCCGGGGCGCCCCGAGCAATCCGTGTACGAGAACCGGGCACAGCACCGCGGACAGGGCGAGCCCTGCGAGGACGAACCGCAACGGACGCATCGTGTTCTGCACACCGCGCATCCAGCCGTTCCCGGCCATCGCGATCAGGATCAGCGGCGCCCCGAACACCGCGACCCGCAACCAGGCCACCGCCTCCGTCGCAATGTCGTCGCCACCGGCGATCAGCGTCGTCACCGGCCGGGCCAGCACCTGCACGGCCACGACGATCGCGATCCCGATCGCGGCGGCGAGGAACGTCGCCTGCACACCTTCCTCGACCGCACCCCGCTCGTCACCCGCACCGTGTAACCGGGACGCCCGGGCGGTGGTGCCGTAGGACAGGAACGTCAGCTGGGTGCTGACCTGCGCGAGGATGAGACCTCCGACCGCCAGACCCGCCAGCGCGAGCGCGTTCAGGTGACCGACGACGGCGATGTCGAAGAGCAGGTACAGGGGCTCGGCGGCCAGGACCCCGAGCGCGGGCAGGGCAAGTCCGAGGATCCGCCTGGCCGAAGGCCGGTCGTCGACCCGGTCGGGGTCGGTGCCGATGGCGTCAGCCAACGGTCGAGAGCAGATCGGCGACGACGGTGTCCGCGTCACCGTGCGCGGTGTAGCCGGACGCGAACCGGTGCCCGCCGCCGCCGAGCCGGGCGGCGACCTCGGACACGTCGATCGCCGACTTCGACCGCAGCGACACCGACCACACGCCGGGTTCGTTCTCCTTGAGCACCGAGGCGACCTCGGCCTGCGCGGTCGTGCGCACGATGTCGATGACGGACTCGATCTCCTCGGCGCCCATCCCGGCGGTGTCCGCGTACCGGACCAGCGCGTAGACCAGGCCCCGACCACCGGCGGCGTCGGGGAGCAGTTGCGCCGATCCGAGGACCGACGACAGCATCGGCAGCCAGCCGAACGGATGGGTGTCGAGCAGCCGCCGGGTGATGGCCGCGGAGTCGATGCCGGTGTCGATCAGCCGCTCCGCGAGCGCGTGCGTGCCGGGCTGCACCCAGCGGAACGACCCGGTGTCGGTGACCAGACCGGCAAACAGGCAGTGCGCGATGTCCCGGTCGATCGCCACCCCCCACCGGTCGAACAGCCGGGTAAGGACGGCCGCGGTCGCCTCCGCCGTCTCGTCGATCAGGTTGTGCCTGCCATACCGGGTGTTCGACCGATGATGGTCGATGACCAGCGTCTCGCGGGCGGTGTCCAGCCGCGCACCGAGGCGACCGAGGCGCCCACGGCTGCCGCAGTCCACCGTGACCACCAGGTCCACCTCGTCGGCCACCTGGTCCGGCGGCACGAGCAGATTCACCCCGGGCAGGGTGCGCATCGACTCCGGCAGCACGGCCGGATGTGCGAACGACACCTGCACCGGTGTGCCGCGGCGATCCAATGCCAACGCCAGCGCCAGCCCGCTGCCGATGGTGTCCGCGTCCGGTTGGACGTGACAGAGCACCGTCACCGAGGTGGCCTCCGACAGCAGCACGACTGCGGTCTCGAGGTCGATGTCTCCACCGGGTTCCTGCACGTGCGAGGTCTGCGCGGTCACGGTCATCGCCGGGCCCTAGTCGGCGTCGTCCGCGCGGTCGTCTTCGACCGGCTTCGGCTCCTTGTAGGGGTCCGACTCACCGGCGTGCGAAGCCCCCTCACGGGCCTTCGCGACTTCGTCGTCCGCGGCGCGCGCCCGGGCGAGCAGTTCCTCCATGTGCCGCGCCGCATCGGGGACGGTGTCGGCGACGAACGTCAGTGTCGGGGTGAACCGAACCCCGGTTCCCGCCCCGACCTTCGACCGCAGCACTCCGGTCGCCTTCACGAGGCCGGCGGCCGCGCCCTCGAAGTCCGGCTCACTGTCGAGGTCCACGCCGCGCACGGTGTAGTACACGGTCGCATCGTGCAGATCGGCGGTCACCTTCGCGTCGGTGATGGTGACGTAGTCGAGCCGCGGATCCTTGATCTCGTGGTCGATCGCCGACGCCACGATCGTCGAGATGCGCTTGGCGAGCTTTCGTGCCCGCGCCGGGTCTGCCATGACCGAAGTCCCTTCTCACACGACGGCACGTGCCGCCCACATCACCCGACGGTAGTGCCGCCGTACATACCACCCGACGGCGGTGCCGTCGGTACTGCTGCCGACGGCGGTGCCGTCGGTTCTTCCATCGATATACACCCGGGAACCGGTTTCAGTCCTCCGGACCGAACATCCTTCGACGCACGGACAGCAACTGCAGCTCGGGGCGCGCCGCGACCGTACGTTCGCAGGTGTCGAGGATCTCGTTGAGGTGCTTGACGTCCGCGCTGGCCACTGCCACCCCGATCGCGGCGCGCCGGTAATGATCGTGTTCCCCGGTCTCCGCCACCGACACCCCGTATCGGGCGAGCGCGGCGATGACGGGCTTGACCACCGAACGCTTCTCCTTCAGCGAGCGGATGTCGCCGAGGAGGATGTCCAGTTCGAGCGCGCCGAGATACAAGCAGCCTCCTGGGGGATCGGGTGCGGCGGGTGTCCCGCGGGCCGGTGCGGCCCGCG
>NZ_JBSFRT010000075.1:0-13817 GCF_053589375.1 Rhodococcus sp. NPDC003348 | reverse complement strand
ACGCTGGTTCCGATGGCGGGTATCGAGAACACGGTGGCGTGGTACGAGGGTGAGCTGCCCGCCGAGGGTGGGTTGTTGATCGCGTCGTCGCCGAGCTTCGACCTGACCCAGAAGAACGTGTGGGCGGCGCTGGCGGGCGGCCGGTCGATTCATCTCGCCGCCGACGGTTTCGATCCCGAGGAGATCCTGGCGATCGTCGCGGGTGGCGGTGTCCGGGTGGCGAACATGTCGCCCAGCGCCTTCGGCGCGGTCGTCGACGGCGACGCCGACGGCGTGCTCGGCGCGCTCGACGTGGTCTTCCTCGGCGGTGAGCCGATCAACGTCGGACGGTTGGCCGGACTCATGGAATCCGGTGTGCGCGTGGTCAACAGCTACGGACCCACCGAAGCGTCGGACGTGGTGTCCTGCCAGGCAGCGACAGCCGCCGATGTGGCTGGTGTGCCGATCGGGCATCCGCTGCCCAATGTCGATCTGTTCGTTCTCGATCGACGACTCGATACGGTGCCGATCGGTGTCGAGGGTGAGCTGTACATCGGCGGCGTCGGCGTCGGCCGTGGCTACGGCGGCAGGTTCGACCTGACGTCCCAGCGGTTCGTCGCCAATCCCTTCGGTGAGCCCGGCGACCGGCTGTACCGCACCGGTGACCTGGTCCGCTGGAACCGCGAAGGGGCCCTGGAGTACGTCGGCCGCACCGACTTCCAGGTGAAGCTGCGTGGCCTGCGCATCGAGCTCGGCGAGATCGACACTGTGCTGTCCGACCATGATTCCGTCGACTTCGCGGTCACCGTCGCGCATGAGCGCGGCAATTCCACGGTACTCGTGTCCTACGTGTACCTCGGTAACGGGCACACCTTCGACGCGGGCGCCCTGACGGCGTTCGCCGGCAAGTTCCTGCCCGGCCACATGGTGCCGTCGGACATCGTGGAGCTGACCGAGGTTCCGCTGACCGCCTCGGGCAAGGTGGATCGCAAGGCGCTGGTCGATCCGGGTGTTCGCGCGACCGCCTACCGGGCGCCGTCCAATCCGGTCGAGGCGATCATCGCCTCTGCCGTCGCCAAAGTTCTCGGACTGGAACAGGTCGGCGTCGACGACTCGTTCTTCGCGCTCGGTGGTGACAGCATCATCGCCATTCAGCTGGTCGCCCGCGCGAAGGCGGAGGGTGTTCGGTTCACCCCGCGAGACGTGTTCGAGCGCAAGACAGTTGCCGCGCTCGCCGAAGTCGCCACCGAGGAAGCGGAGGAGGTGACCCTTCTCGAGCTGCCCGGCGGAGGAGTCGGCTCGATGCCGCTGACTCCGCACGCCACCGAGGTGCTCGATGGGGGCGGCAACATCGATCGCTTCTACCAGGCGCTGGTGGTCACCGCGCCGGACGGCCTCGATGACGAGATTCTCGCGCGCACCGTGACCGCCGTCGTCGACCAACACGACGCGCTGCGTTCGGTGCTCGATTCGGGTGCCGGCGAACTGATCGTTCGTCCGGTGGGTTCTGTTGCGCCACAAGACGTCATCACACATGTGCAGGTCTCTGCCCAGCCGGGCAGTGACGATTTCGATGCCGCGCTCACCGCGAGCTGCGCCGCCGCCCTGGGCCGGCTCGACGCCGACGCCGGCGTGATGCTCCAGATCGTGTGGCTCGATTCCGCCGGTGCGCCCGGGCGCCTGCTCATCGTCGCGCATCACCTCGTGATCGACGGTGTCTCGTGGCGAATCCTCCTGCCGGACTTCGCCTCTGCCTGGGCGCAGGTCATCTCCGGCGCCGAGCCCACGCTCGACCCGATCGGCACCTCGTTCCGGCGATGGACGCACGGTCTCGTCGAAACTGCATCTGCTGAAACAACTCTCGACGATCTGGACAAGTGGCGCTCGATCCTCGACGGCCCGGATCCGACGATCGGCCGCCGCCGGCTCGATCCGGTACTCGACATGGGTGCGACCTCGCAGCGCGTGAGCATCGAGCTGCCGGCCCACGTCACCGACGCGCTGCTCACGACGCTGCCCGCCTCCTATCGCGGTGGCGTCGCGGACGGCCTGCTCGCCGCCCTCGCGCTCGCCGTTGCCGCCTGGCGCGAACGCCACGGCGTCGACGAGCGTTCGGTGCTGCTGACCCTCGAGGGTCACGGCCGCGACGAGGAACTCATCCCGGGCGCCGACCTCTCGCGCACCGTCGGTTGGTTCACCACTTCGTATCCCGCGCGCCTCGACGTCAGCGGCATCGACTTCGACGACGCCTTCGCGGGCGGGCCCTCCGCCGGTTCGGCGATCAAGGCCGTCAAGGAACAGCTGCGCGCCCTGCCCGGCAACGGCACCGGCTACGGACTGCTGCGCCACCTGCGCGCGGATACTGCCGTCGAGCTGGCCGCCGCGCCGCAGCCGCAGATCAGCTTCAACTACCTCGGCCGGATGACCACTGGTGAGGTCGGCAAGGACCTGCCCTGGGTGCCCGAGTCCGGCGCCCTCGACCTCACCGCGGGCAGTGGCGCCGGGATGCCCGCGCGCGTCGCGATCGACATCAACGCCATGGTCGAGCCCGCCGCGGGCTCCGAGACCGGCGGCAAGCTGACGGCGACCTTCGATTTCCCGTCCGGTGTGCTCACCGAGGCCGAGGTCGCCGAGTTCGCCGGCCTGTGGCGCAATGCGCTCCTCGCGCTCGCCACGCACGCGCGCCGCCCCGACGCCGGTGGTCTCACCCCCAGCGACACCCCGCTCGTGTCCGTCGGCCAGTCCACCATCGAGTCCTGGGAGGCCCGGTTCCCGGGCGTCCAGGACATCTGGTCGCTCTCGCCGCTGCAGGCAGGCTTGCTCTTCCACGCCGGCCTGACCTCGGCATCCATGGATGTGTACACCGGACAGCTGGTGCTGCAGCTGGGCGGGTCGATCGACAGCGCCCGGATGCACCGCGCCGCGCAGCGATTCCTCGAACGCCACGAGAACCTGCGTTCGGCCTTCGTGTACGACGCGGACGGTGTGCCCGCGCAGCTGGTGATGACGGGCTTGACCGCGCCGTGGCGTGAGGTGCGGGTCGCCGACGACGCCGAGCTCGCCGAGCTCGCGCTCACCGAGCGGACGACGCCGTTCGACATGACCGCGCCGCCGCTGATGCGCTGGCTGCTCGCCCGGAAGCCGGACGGCACCGCGACCCTGATGGTCACGAACCATCACATCCTTCTCGACGGCTGGTCGATGCCGCTGCACGTCAAGGATCTGCTGCTGCTGTACGCGATGGACACCCCGATCGCGGCCCCCGCCCGGGCCTACCGCAGCTACCTGAACTGGCTCGCGGCGCAGGACCGTGCGGGTGCGTTCGAGAGCTGGACGAACGCGCTGGAGGGCCTGGACGAGCCGACCCTCATCGCCCCCGAGTACGCGGGCCGCACGCTGTCCTCGATGCCCGCGGCGGTGGACGCCCCGATCACGCCGCAGCTCGCCGATTCCATCGCCGATCTGGCCCGCCATCACGGCGTGACGGTCAACACCGTCATCCAGGCAGCGTGGGGAATCATGCTGTCACGATTGCTTTCCCGTGATGATGTGGTCTTCGGTGCGACCGTCTCGGGACGTCCGGGTGAACTCGCCGGGGTCGAGGAGATGCTCGGCCTGTTCATCAACACCGTGCCGGTCCGGGTCCGGCTCGACCCGTCCGAAAGTGGCGCTGCGCTGCTCTCGCGCCTGCAGGGCGAGCAGGTGCGCCTGTTCGATCACCACCACGTCGGACTCGGTGAGCTGCAGGCCACCCTCGGTGCCGGTTCCGTGTTCGACACCCTCACCGTTTTCGAGTCCTATCCCATCGATCGCGCTGGTCTCGACGAGAACACCGACATCGCCGGGATGCGGGTGCAGGGCATCGATCTCATCGACGCCACGCACTACCCGCTGGCGCTGCTCACTCTGCTCGAGCCGGAGCTGCGCCTCACGCTGAAGTACTCGCCGGAGGTGTTCTCCGCCGCCGACGTCGAGCTCCTGGCCGCGCGGCTGGCCCGCGTCCTGGCGGTGCTGAGCACCGATCCCGGCGCCCCCGTCGAGGACCTCGACGTGCTCTCCGAGGCCGAGCGGGACGCGATCCTGGTGCGGGCGAACGACACCGGCCACGACGTCGAGGACGTCACGCTGGCGGACCTGCTCGACCGGCAGGCCACGCGGACACCGTCGGTGACCGCGCTCACCGACGGTGGTGCGGGCGCACTCGCCGACGGCGCCGCGCTCTCGCTCACCTTCGCGGAGTTCGACGCGCGCGTGAACAGACTTGCGCGACATCTGGTCTCGAACGGAGTCGGGCCCGAGTCGCTGGTGTGTGTCGCGATGCGACGGTCCCCGCAGCAGGTGATTGCTCTGCACGCGGTCGTGCGGGCGGGCGGCGCCTACGTCCCGCTCGATCCGGACCACCCGGCCGAGCGGAACCGGCACGTGCTCGACACCGCGGCGCCCGTCCTGGTGCTGACCGCCACGGAGGACGCGGACGCGCTGCCCGCGGGCGTCGACGTGGTGGCGCTCGATCGGCTCGACGTGTCCGGTTACGCCGACAGTCCGGTCACCGACGCGGACCGCACCGCACCGCTGCGCCCGCACAACACCGCGTACGTGATCTTCACCTCGGGTTCGACGGGCCGGCCGAAGGGTGTCGCCGTCTCGCACGCCGCGATCGTCAACAGGCTGCTGTGGATGCAGGACGCCTATCCGATCGACGGGCGTGACGTGGTGTTGCAGAAGACTCCGGCGACGTTCGACGTGTCGGTGTGGGAACTGTTCTGGCCGCTGATGACCGGGGCTCGGTTGGTGGTGGCGGCGCCGGAGGGGCACAAGGACCCGCATCATCTGGCTGCGCTGATTCGCGACCACGGGGTCACGACCGCGCACTTCGTGCCGTCGATGCTGGACGTGTTCCTCGAGCACGCCGACGTCGCCGCGTGCACCTCGTTGCGTCAGGTGTTCGCCAGTGGTGAGGCGTTGCCTCGCGCCAGTGTCGAGCGGTGGCATGCGAGTTCGGTTGCGGCGCTGCACAACCTGTACGGTCCCACCGAGGCCGCGGTGGACGTGACGTTCCATCGGACGGGTGCGGGTGATGTGGGTTCGGTGCCGATCGGTGCGCCGGTGTGGAACACCCGGGTGTACGTGCTCGACGCGCGGTTGCGTCCGGTGCCGGCCGGGGTGCCCGGTGAGTTGTATCTCGCCGGTGTCCAGTTGGCTCGTGGGTACGTGGGCCGTCCGGACCTGACGGCGGACCGTTTCGTTGCGGATCCGTTCGGTGCCGGTGGTCGGTTGTATCGCACGGGTGACCTGGTGCGTTGGAACGCAGGGGCGAGCGCAGCGACGGGGGATGTGACGGTCGGCGAGCTCGAGTACCTGGGTCGTACCGACTTCCAGGTCAAGCTGCGTGGTCTGCGCATCGAGCTGGGGGAGATCGAGTCGGCGATGCTGCGTCACCCGGACGTGGCACAGGCGGCGGTCGTGGTGCGCGGTGGCGCCGGCGGCGAGAACCTCGTCGGCTACGTCACCGCGACCGGCGACGTGGCACCGGACCCGGCCGCCCTCGCGGCGTTCGCCGCGGCGGAACTGCCGTCGTACATGGTGCCGTCGGTGTTCGTGGTCCTGGACGCGATGCCGCTGAGTGCCAACGGCAAGCTGGACCGCCGGGCGCTGCCCGAGCCCGAGCGCGCCGCCACCGAGTACGTCGCCCCCGCGACGGCCGCCGAGGCCGCCGTCGCCCGGGTGTTCGCGGAGCTGCTCGACGTGCCGCAGGTCGGCGCCACCGACAGCTACTTCGACCTCGGTGGCAACTCGCTGACCGCCACCCGCGCGGTGGCGCGAATCAACGCCGAGCTGGACGCCGGCATCGGCGTGCGCGAGCTGTTCGAGGCGCCGACCGTGCGGGCACTGGCCGCGGCGGTGTCGGCCTCGACCGGCTCGGCGCCGGCGATCCCGGTGGCCGGTCCCCGGCCGGACCGGCTGCCGCTCTCACCCGCGCAGTCCCGGATGTGGCTGCTCAACCGCATCGACACGACTTCCGGCGCCTACAACATCGCGGCCGCGCTGCGGCTGTCCGGCACCCTCGACGTCGACGCGCTGCACGCCGCGATGGCCGACCTGATCGCGCGGCACGAGGTGCTGCGTACCGTGTACCCGGACTCCGCGGACGGCCCGCAGCAGTTGATCCTCCCGATCGACTACGCGGGTCCCGATCTCGCACCCGTCGACGTCGACCCCGCCGACCTGTACGGTGCGGTCGCCCGGCTCGTCGCCGAGGGCTTCGACGTCACCTCCGACGTGCCGCTGCGGGCGGCTGTGCTGCGGGTCGCCCCCGACGAGTACGTCCTCGTCCTCGTCGTGCACCACATCGCGGCCGACGGCTGGTCCATGCAGCCGCTCGCCCGCGACCTGATGGTGGCCTACACCGCCCGGCGTGGCGGTGTCGCGCCGGACTGGACTCCGCTCGCCGTGCAGTACGCCGACTACGTGCTGTGGAAGCTGGCCACCCTCGGCGCCGAACAGGACGCCGATTCGGTTGCAGCCCAGCAGATCACCTACTGGACCCGGGCGCTGGCAGGCATCCCGGAGCGGCTGGAGCTGCCGACGGACCGCCCCCATCCGCCGATGCCGTCGTACCGCGGCGGAACGGTGCACGCCGAGGTCGGCGAGACCACCCTCGCCGCGCTGCGCGAGCTCGCGCGGGAGACCCGGTCGACGCCGTTCATGGTGCTGCACTCCGCTCTCGCGGTGTTGCTGGCCCGGCTGAGCGCGAGCACCGACATCGCCATCGGCACCCCGGTCGGTGGCCGCGGTGCCGCGGCACTCGACGACGTCGTCGGCATGTTCGTCAACACCCTCGTGCTCCGCACGCAGGTCGAGGCAGGCATGTCCTTCCGTCAGGTGCTGGATGCGGCCCGGCAGGCGGATCTCGACGCCTTCGCGAACGCCGACGTGCCGTTCGAGCGCATCGTCGACACCGTGCCCGGTGCACGATCCACGGCCCACCATCCCCTGTTCCAGGTGATGCTCGCAGTCGAGGACGGTCCCGCACCGGGAATCGAGCTGCCGGATCTGACCGTCTCGCTGGAACCGATGGACTTCGAGGTCGCGAAGTTCGACCTCGCTGTCGCGTTCGCCCCCGACTCCGAGTCCGGTGCCCGGCTCACCTGGTCCTATGCCCGCGACCTGTTCGACGACGAGTCGGTGGAGGCGATCGCAGACCGGTTCACCCGACTGCTCGACGCCGTGCTCGCGGACCCGTCCGCCGTGGTCGGTGACGTCGACCTGTTCGCGGCCGGCGAGCGGGACGCGGTCGCGGTGCACTCCGGCGGTCCGGCCCTGCCCGCCGCCACGATCGCCGACCTCCTCGCCGCCGGCGCCACCGCCGGCGCGGGTTCGGTCGCGGTGGAGTTCGAGGGCGGACGGCTCACCTACACAGAACTCGACGAGCGCTCGAACCGGCTGGCGCGCATGCTGATCGGACGAGGCGTCGGTCCCGAGTCGACGGTGGCGCTGTCGTTCCCGCGCACCGTGGACTCGGTCGTCGCGATGTGGGCGGTGACCCGGTCCGGGGCCGCGTTCGTGCCCGTCGACCCGGGCTACCCGGTCGAGCGGATCGAGCACATGATCACCGACTCGGGGGTGGTGTTCGGTCTCACCGACCGCGCGAACCTCGACCGGCTGCCGGGCGGGGTCGAGTGGCTCGCGATCGACGGCGACGACGTCGCCGCCGCGATCGCCGCGCTGCCCGCCGCTCCCGTCACCGACGACGAGCGCACCACGCCGCTGTGCCCCGAGCACGTCGCGTACATGATCTACACCTCCGGCTCGACCGGTTTGCCGAAGGGCGTCGTCGTCACGCACACCGGCCTGTCGGCGTTCACCGCGTCCGCCCGCGCCGACATGCTCGCGGGACCGGACTCGCGGATCCTGCGGCTGGCCTCGTCCAGCTTCGACGCCTCCGTGTTCGAACAGCTGCTGACCTTCAGTGCAGGCGCAACCCTGGTGATCGCCCCGCCGGAGGTCATCGCCGGTGAGGAACTGGCCGCGTTCGTCGCGGACCGGTCCGTCACCCACGTGCTCAGCGCCCCGGCCGCTCTCGGCACCGTGGACCCGGCGCGCTGGCCGAACGTCGAGCTGGTCGCGGTCGGCGGCGAGGCGTGCCCGCCGGACCTGGTGGAGAAGTTCGCACCCGGTCGCCGCTTCCTCAACGCCTACGGTCCGACCGAGACCACCATCGTGGTCACCTTCACCGGTCACCTCGCCACCCCCGCCGACATCACCATCGGTGCCCCGATCCAGGGCGCCGAGGCGATGGTCCTCGACACCCGGCTGCGGCCGGTGCCGCTCGGGGTGACCGGTGAGCTGTACATCGCAGGCCCCGGACTGGCGCGCGGCTACCGCGGCCGCCCGGGACAGACCTCGGATCGCTTCGTGGCCAACCCCTTCGGCACTCCGGGCGACCGCATGTACCGCACCGGCGACCTCGTGCGCCGGGACCCGGCCGGCAACTACGACTACCTCGGTCGCGCCGACGCGCAGGTCAAGGTCCGCGGCCTGCGTGTCGAGCTCGGTGAGATCGAGGCGGCCTTGGCCCGCCACGACGACGTCGCCACCGCCGCCGCGTCCGTGCACCGCGACGGTGTGCGCGGCGACCAGATCGTCGGCTACGTCGTCCCCGTGGCCGGCGCCACCGTCGACGTCGCCGAGGTGCTCGCCACCGCCGCGGAGCACCTGCCGCGGGCGCTGGTCCCCACGACGGCGATGATCCTCGACTCCATCCCCACCACGCCCGCGGGCAAGGTGGACCGCGCCGCGCTGCCGGAACCGGTGTACGCCCCGCGCGAGTACGTCGCGCCGCGCACGGTGACGGAAACGATGATCGCCGACATCTACGCGGAGGTGCTCGGTGCCGAGCGGGTTGGCGCCGACGACAACTTCTTCGACATCGGCGGCAACTCGCTGACCGCCACTCGCGTCGTCGCGCACGTCAACGCCGCCTTCGCGACGGCGGTCGCGGTGCGGGAGGTGTTCGACGCGCCGACCGTCGCGGCCCTGGCCCAGGTGGTCGAGTCGGCGGGGTCCTCGGACCGGCCCGCCCTGGTGGCGGGCCCACGGCCGGAACACATTCCGCTCTCGCCCGCGCAGGCCCGGATGTGGATCCTCAACCGCTACGACCCCGAGTCGGTGGCCTACAACATCCCGCTGGTGTTGCGGCTGTCGGGCGACCTCGACGTCGCCGCGCTGCAGGCCGCGGTCTCCGACCTGGTGGAGCGGCACGAGGTGTTGCGCACCGTGTACCCGGACACCGAGTCCGGTCCGTACCAGCTGATCCTGCCCGCGTCCGGGGCGAGCGCAGCGACGGGGCATGTCTTCGAGGGCGTGGTGCTGCCGGATCCGGTCGTCGTCGAGGACGAGCAGGCGCTGCGCGCCGCGATCTTCGCCGAGCTCTCCCGCGGATTCGACGTGACCACGTCGGTTCCGTTGCGTGGCAGCATCTTCCGGTGCGGCGACGACCACGTGCTTGTGCTCGTGGTGCACCACATCGCCGCCGACGGTGCCTCGGTGCCGCCGCTCGCCCGGGATCTGGTGACGTCCTACACGGCCCGCACCGCAGGCGCAGCGCCCGGCTGGTCGCCGCTACCCGTGCAGTACGCCGACTTCAGCCTCTGGCAGCACACGGTGCTCGGTGCCGACGACGATCCGGAGAGCCGGGCGTCGCAGCAGGCCGAGTACTGGCGCGAACAGTTGCGCGGGGCGCCGGAACTGCTCGAACTGCCCCTGGACCGGCCACGCCCGGACGTCGCGTCCCTGCGCGGTGACGTCGTCGAGGTCGACTGCCCGGAGGAACTGCTGGGCCGGATCGACGACCTCGCCCGCGACCGCGGCACGACCCGGTTCATGGTGCTGCACGCCGCGCTGGCGGTGCTGCTGGCGCGGCTGAGCGCGAGCACCGACATCGTGCTCGGTACCCCGATCGCGGGACGTGTCGAGCGGGATCTCGGTGATCTCGCCGGGATGTTCGTCAACACCCTCGCGCTGCGCACCGAGGTGGATTCGGGGGCGAGTTTCACGGACCTGTTGGCCGCGGTCCGGGAGACGGACCTCGCGGCCTTCGGCAACGCGGATCTTCCGTTCGAGCGGCTGATCGACGTGCTGCGGCCGGCCCGGTCGCAGGCGTACGCGCCGATCACGCAGGTCAGCCTGTCCACCGAGCACCAGGACGTCAGCAGTCTCGACCTGCCCGGCCTGCACATCGAGGTCGTCGACCTCGAGATCGTCCCGGCGAAGAACGACCTGCAGGTGACGGTCTACGAGCGGACCGGCCGGAGCGGTGCGACGGTGTCGTGGACCTATGCGACGGACCTGTTCGACCGGTCGTCGGTGACGGTGTTCGGCGAACGGTTCCTGCGGGTGCTCGAGTCCGTCGTCGCGGACCCGGCCGTGGTGGTCGGCGACATCGACCTCCTCGACGACGCCGAGCGCGAGCTCGTGGCCCCGGAGGCGATTCCGGCGCTGCCACAGGCGCTGCTGCCGGACCTGCTGACCGCCGGCCTCCGGACGTCCGCGGACGGAGTCGCCGTGGTGTTCGACGGCGGCGAGCTGACCTACCGCGAACTGGACGAGCGCTCGAACCGGTTGGCACGCCTGCTGATCGACCGCGGCGCCGCGCCCGAACATGCGGTCGCGGTGTCGCTGCCGCGGTCGGTGGGCGCGATCATCGCGCTGTGGGCGGTTGCGAAGTCGGGTGCGATCTTCGTGCCCGTCGACCCGACCTACCCGGCGGATCGGATCGCGCACATGCTGTCCGATTCCGGTGTCGCGCTGGGCCTCACGGACCTCGCCCATCGCGAGGAACTGCCCGCCGAGGTGCAGTGGCTGGCGCTGGACGACACCGAGCTCGACTCCGCGTGCGCCGCGATGTCCCCGGAGCCGGTGACCGACGCCGACCGGCGCACTCCGCTGCTGCCGGATCACGCCGCGTACATCATCTACACCTCCGGATCGACCGGCCTGCCGAAGGGCGTGGTCGTCTCGCACACCGGCCTGGCGATGTTCGGAGTGGACGCCCGCCCGGAGTTCGGGGCGACCGCGGCGTCCCGAGTCCTGCGGTTGTCGTCGTCGAGCTTCGACGCCTCGCTCTTCGAGCAGATCCTCTCGTTCAGTACGGGCGCGACCATGGTGGTGGCGCCGCCCACGGTGATCGGCGGCGACGAGCTGACCGAGCTGCTGTGCCGCGAGAAGGTCACCCACGTGATGGCGGCACCTGCCGCCCTCGGCACCGTCGACCCGGCGGTGCTGCCGGACCTGGAGTTCGTCGGCGTCGGCGGCGACGTCTGCCCGCCGCACCTCGTCGACCAGTTCGCACCCGGTCGCACGTTCCTCAACGGGTACGGGCCGACCGAGACCACCATCGTGGTCACCCTCACCGAGCCCCTGACGAGCCGGGACGAGATCACCATCGGCGTGCCCATCCAGGGTGTGCAGGCGATGGTGCTCGACGCCCGCCTCCGGCCGGTTCCGCTTGGCGTCGTGGGTGAGCTGTACCTGGCGGGGCCCGGCCTCGCCCGCGGCTACCACCGCCGCACCGGGTTCACCGCGGAACGCTTCGTGGCCAACCCGCACGGCGACGCCGGTTCGCGGATGTACCGCTCCGGTGACCTCGTGCGGCGTGACGAGCAGGGCCGCCTCGACTACGTCGGCCGCGCCGACGCCCAGGTCAAGATCAGGGGCCTGCGCGTCGAACTCGGCGAAGTCGAATCCGCTCTGACGCAACACGGGTCGGTGGCGGACGCGGTGGCGTCCGTGCACCGCCACCCGACCGCGGGCGACCAGCTCGTCGGCTACGTCGTCCCGGTCGACGGGGCCGTGATCGACACCGCGGAGGTGCTGGTCGTCGCGGCCCAGCACCTGCCCCGCAACCTGGTGCCCGCGGCGCTGGTGGTGCTCGCCGAGATTCCGACCACGCCCGCGGGCAAGGTGGACCGGCGCAGCCTCCCGGCCCCCGAGTTCTCCTCCCTCACCGCGGAATACCGCGAACCGACGACGGAGGCGGAACGTCTGGTCGCCGCGGTGTACGCCGAGGTGCTCGGCGTCGAACGCGTCGGTGCCGACGACGACTTCTTCACGCTGGGCGGCAACTCGCTGTCCGCGACGCGGGTCGTCGCCCGACTGGGCGAGGCGCGGGGAACGTCCGTGGGTGTGCGGTTGCTGTTCGACGCACCCGTCGTGCACGCGCTCGCGGCGGCGCTCGCCGCACAGGTTCCCGGCGAGGGCCGGCCCGCGCTCGTGGCGGGGCCGCGACCGGAGCGGATCCCGCTGTCGACGGCGCAGTCGCGGATGTGGTTCCTGAACCGCTTCGACACCGCCTCGGCTGCCTACAACATTCCGCTGGCACTGCGCCTGACCGGCGACCTGGACGTCGACGCGTTGCAGGCCGCGGTGCGCGAGGTGGTCCGGCGTCACGAGACGCTGCGGACGGTCTACCCCGACTCGGCGGACGGGCCGCATCAGGTGGTGCTGCCCGCCGAACAGGTCGAACTCGACCTGACCCCGGTGCCCGCGTCCGGCGACGCGGTCGCAGCCGAGGCACTCGCCGTTATCGGAACCGGATTCGACGTCACCGCAGGTGTCCCCATCCGGGGCCGGCTGCTGCGCGTAGAGGACGGTGAACACGTCCTGCTGATGGCGGTGCACCACATCGCCGCAGACGGTTTCTCCGTCGGACCGCTGGCCCGCGACGTCGTCATCGCCTACGAGTCCCACCGGCACGGCGCCGAACCGATGTGGTCGCCACTCGCGGTGCAGTACGCCGACTACACGCTGTGGCAGCGGGACCTGCTCGGTGCCGAGGACGATCCGCAGTCCCGGGCCGCGCAGGAGATCGAGTTCTGGCGCGGAGCCCTCGCCGGGCTGCCCGACGTGCACCAGCTGCCGACCGACCGACCGAGGCCGGCGGTCTGGTCGGGCCGCGGCGGCCGCGTCGAGTTCCCGATCGACGCCGACCTCGCGGCGCGGATGCGCGAGTTCGCCGCCGCACGCGGCGTGACCGCCTTCATGGTCGTGCACACGGCCCTCGCGGTCCTGCTGAGCCGTCTCGGCGGCTCGGGTGACATCGCCGTCGGAACCCCGGTCGCCGGTCGCGGCGAGCGGGCGCTCGACGACCTGATCGGCATGTTCGTGAACACCCTTGTGCTGCGGACGCAGGTGGACGCCGGGGCGACCTTCGAGGAGACACTCGCCGACGTCCGCGACTCCGACCTGGCCGCGCTCGGGCACGCCGACCTGCCGTTCGAGCGGCTCGTCGAGGTTCTCGCTCCGACCCGGTCGACGGCGTTCACCCCGCTGTTCCAGGTGATGCTCTCGTTCGAGAACTTCGGGTCCGCGCCGGTTGAACTTCCCGGATTGACCCTCACGCCACTCGAATCCGAGATGACCGTCGCCAAGTTCGACCTGTCGGTGACCGTCTCCGAGGACGCGAGCGCCGACGGCACTCTGCCCGCGGCGATCACCTACGCCACGGACCTGTTCGACCCCGAGACGGTCGAGACCCTCGCGGCCCGGTTCGTGCAGGTCCTCGATGCGGTTGTCACGGCACCGGGAACCCCGGTCGGTGACATCGACCTGCTGAGCGAGGGTGAGCGGGGGCGGGTCCTCGATTGGTCGCGTGGTGCTCGTGTGCCCGCGCCGGAGGTGTCGCTGCTCGGGCGGTTCGCTGCTCGGGTTGGTGCGGTGCCGGATGCGCCGGCGGTGGTGTGTGGTGGCGAGTCGGTCACTTACTCGGAGTTGGATCGGCGGTCGTCGGAGCTGGCCGGTGAGTTGATCGAGCGTGGTGTCGGCGCTGACGATGTCGTCGG
>NZ_JBSFRT010000074.1:0-14110 GCF_053589375.1 Rhodococcus sp. NPDC003348 | reverse complement strand
GCCGCCGGGGCGCGGGGGGGGGGGGGCCGGGGGGGGCCGCCGCGCCCCCCCCCCCCGCCCACCTGGTGACGGGCCTCGTGCGCAGTGCACTGCTGGTGCGGCTGCGCACCGACGTGGACCGGGATCTGACCACGGCCGTGGTCGAGCGGCTGATGCGGCTGCCGTTCGGCTACTTCACCCGGCGGGGGACCGGTGACGTGGTTCAGCGCATCGCGTCCGGGGCGGCGCTGCGCGAACTGCTCACCGGTTCGGTGCTGGCCGCGTTGCTGGACGCGCCGCTCGCCGTCGGGTATCTCGTGGTGCTGCTGTGGTGGTCCCCGCCGATGGCGGCCGGACTGGCCGTGTTCGCGCTCGCGCAGGTCGCGTTGTTGGCCGCCACGGCCGGCCGGGTGTCGACGGCGGGTCACCGGGAACTCGCCTCCGCCGCCGCGGCCGAGGGGTTGCTCATCGAGGCGGTCGGTGGGATCGAGTCGGTGAAGGCATCAGGCGCCGAGCGGGCCGTGACCGCGCGGTGGGCCCGACTGTTCGAGACTGCGGTGACCGATGCCGCGGCGAGCGCGGGCCTGCAGGGCCGGCTGGACGCGGCACTGCAGACGATCCGGATCGCCGCCCCTACCGTCCTGGTCGCGGTTGGCGCGGTACAGGTGATGAACGGTGGCCGTTCACTCGGAGAAATGATCGCGCTCAACGGGATCGCGGTCGCGGCCCTCGTGCCGATCGGCTCGCTGGTCGGCACCCTGCAGCGGCTGCAGGTGGCCGGGGCACACCTGCGGCGGCTCGGTGACGTGCTCGGGTCCCGGGAGGAACAGCAGGATGTCCCGGTGACGCCCGCGCCCGCGTTGAGCGGGGCGATCAGCGTGCGTGGGCTCGGATTCCGGTACGACCCACGGTCTTCCTGGGTCGTGCGTGGCCTGGACCTCGACATACCGGCCGGTGCCACGGTCGCGCTGGTCGGGCGCTCCGGGTCCGGGAAGAGCACCGTCGCGCGGCTGCTGCTCGGACTGGTCCCGCCGACCGAGGGCACCATCCGTTTCGACGGGATCGACGCAGCCGCACTCGAGGTGCGCTCGCTGCGCTCGCAGTTCGGTGTCGTCACCCAGGACTGTCCGCTGCTGAGCGGCAGCATCGCCGACAACGTCGCCCTGTGCCGGCCGGGGGCGAGCCGCGACGAGATCGCGGCCGCCGCGAGGCTCGCCTGCCTCGACACCGAGATCGAGGCCATGCCGATGGGATACGACACCATGCTGCGGGACGGCGGGGGTCTGTCCGGTGGTCAGCGGCAGCGCCTCGCCATCGCCCGCGCGGTGCTGCCCCGGCCGCGGGTACTGCTGCTGGACGAGGCGACGAGCGCCCTCGATTCGATGACCGAGGCCGCAGTCACGACGAACCTGGGCGGGCAGCGTCAGACCCGCATCGTGATCGCCCATCGGCTCAGCACGATCCGAGACGCGGATCTGATCGTCGTGCTCGACGGCGGGCGGATCGCGGAACTGGGTCGGCACGAGGACCTGCTCGATGCCGGGGGAGCCTATGCCGACCTCGTCCGCGGCCAGGCGGGGGCCGCGCTCCGGTCCTGATTGCGGAGTCATCCCCGTAGGTGCTCGATGACGGGCGCGAGGGTACGCAGGTAGGGCTCGTGGACCGTGAAGTGGGTGAATCCGAAGCGGTCCCGGGGCGGGTGGCGATCAGGTCACGGGATCACTTCGTAGACCTCGCCGACCGGCCGCGCGAGCAGGCGATCCGTCATCTCCTGCTTGAGCACGGTCAGGTGGGCATCCTCCTCGGCGGTGCGGTCGGGCTTGGCGCCGAGCGCGATGAACTCGTCGGTGACCAGTCCGTCGTCGCGCAACTGCAGGGTGACGGTGCGGTCACCGTGGGTGAACTCCCACACGTACCGCGCCAGCGTGGTGCCACGCTCGGGCTTCGCGAGGTCGGGGTCGACCACGAAGCGATCACCGGTGACGGCGCGCAACGCCATCTCGATCGCGTCGCGGCCCCCCGGACCGGGAAACGCGGTGCGGACGGTCACCTCCCGTCGCTCCACGTCGCCGAGCAGGGAGACGGCGTGCAGCATCGCGCAGTAGGCGTGCGCGACACCACCCGGGAATCCGGTGCCGTGGTACTTCATCAGGTCGGCAAAGGACAGTTCGACGGGGGTTCCCGCCTCGTACACGGTCAGCATCCGAGCTTCTCTCTCATCTTCTCGTCGCACGTCATTTCCTGGTGGCCCAGTGCAGCGACGAGTACAGCAATTGCGTTGCGCCGGGCATGAACCCGGAGCCGTGGTGGTAGACGGGGTCCATCGTCGTGACGAGCAGCCGGCCGGGCGTGCTCGCCTCGTCGACGTACAGGATCGACCCGTCCCGGTCGCCGTCGACGGTGTGCAGGTCCACCAGGCTGACCGCGCCCGCCGGCGGTTCGAGAACCCCGTGGTAGTGCCAGATCACCGATCGATCCGAGAAGAACTGCCAGGCTGGGTGATCCGGATTCAGCTTGTGCAGCCGATGGTCCTCGCCGGTGCGCCACCACCAGAAGATGGTGGGGCGCGGCTGTTCGCATGCTCCGTCGAGCCAGTCGCCGATGTGGTTCTCGCCGAAGACGATCACCGTCGCACCGCGATCGAGGCAGGCCGCGATCGCACCGGACCAGGCAGCGAGCAGATCCGGGCGAAGGCGGTCGGCGACGACGAGAACGTCCACATCCGCAACGGATTTGGGGTGATCGGTGCGGACGTGGACGGGCCGGATCCGGTACGGCGCGAGCGCGGGGTCGGCGAGGGTGGCGAGATGGGAGTGGCTGCCGCCGTGCAGCATCGCGATGGTCACAGGCCCTCCAGCCAGTCCAGGATCTGTGTCCGCAGCGCCGCGGTACCGCGGTGGGCGCCGGCGAACTGCAGCAGGTCGTTGCCTCCGTGCACCAGTACCCGTCCGGCGCCGAGGGGATAGTCGTAGTCGATCGGGGCGGCGGTCCGCCCGATGGTGTGGACCACTCGTGCGTCCTCGGGCAGGCCGAGGTAGCAGCCGCGACCGTAGAAGCCGGCGACCCCGATCCGCTCGAGTTCGTCGAACGGCACCGGGCCGGGTGTTCCCGTGTTGTACAGCAACGACTTCGGATCGATTCCCTCCCACACCGGGTGCGCGCTCACCCGGGTGAGTGTGAGGTCGGCGGGGGAACGGAAGTCCAGCTTGCGCCAGCGCGTGAGCCCGTCGAGGAAGACCCGCTGGACGTGCCCGTTGACGAGAACCCGACCGCCTCCGGTGACGAACGCGGTGAGCAGATCCCGGTGCTCGGCGAGAAACTCCTGGTCCACGTCGCCGGTGAGGTAGACCCCACCGATCTCGTCCGAGAGTGCGTCGGGAAGGTCGTAGACGTCGACCTCCCGGAAGCCGTCGACGAGTTCTCCGTCGCGCGGGGCCATCACCGCCTTGAGTGCCGTCATGCCACTCCCTTCCCGAAGTCCGGAACCGTCAACCGTCTCGTCGCACTGGGTGTGTCGACGTCGGCGGTGACGATGGGGACGCCGTACATCTCGCTGAGCAGATCTCCGGTGAGCAGTTCGCGGGTGGCGCCGACACGTTGATCGTCGCCCGACACCATCAGCATGGACCGTTCCGCGATGTGCAGGGCGTGATCCGGATGGTGGGTGGTCATCACCACGGACATCCCCTCGTCGGCCAGGGTCCGCAGCACCGTCAGGACCCGGGCCTGGTTACGCAGGTCCAGGGCGGACGCGGGCTCGTCGAGGACGATGGTGTCGCACTCGGACACCAGTGCTCGCGCGATGAGGACGAGTTGCCGCTCACCACCGCTGAGGCCGGTGTAGTCCCGGCCCGCCAGGTGCTGCGCGCCGACCCGGACCAGTGCCTGCTCGGCGGCCTGCCGGTCGGCGGCGGTCGGTGCGCTGTAGATCCGCACCTTGCGTGCCCGTCCCATCAGCACGATGTCCAGGACGCTGAACGAGAACACGACCGAGTGACTCTGGGGCACGTAGCCCACCGGGCCGGTGATCACGACCTCGCCGGACACCGGTTCGTGCAGTCCGGCGAGGCACTTGAGCATGGTGGTCTTGCCGCGCGCGTTCGGTCCGAGCACCGCGAGCACCTCGCCGGCCCGGACCGAGACGGACACGTCGCGGAAGATCCACGGCCGTCGCGGCGAGTAGCGGAACGAGATCGAGCGGGCGTCAAGCATCGGAACCCCACAGTCTGGAGCGGTTCTTGATCAGCAGGCCGACGAAGAAGGGTGCGCCGATGATGGCGGTGAGAATGCCGATCGGGATCTCCGCGGTGGTCAGGGTGCGTGCGAGAGTGTCGATCACGGTGAGATAGATGGCGCCGAGCAGGGCGCTGATGGGCAGCACCCGGCGGTTGTCGGTGCCGACCATCATGCGCACCAGGTGCGGCACCACCAGGCCGACCCAGCCCACCACGCCGGCCACCGCGACCGATCCTGCGGTGATCAGGGCGACGCAGCCGAGCAACAGCGCGCGCAGGCGCTGCGGCCTCAACCCCATTGCGGTGGCGTCCTCGTCGCCCATGGACAGGATGTTCAGACGCCACCGCAGTGCGAGGACGACCACGCCGGCGGACACGATGGGCACCGCCGCGATCGCCACCTTCCCGTAGGTCGCGGTCGCGAGCGATCCCATCAGCCAGAAGACGATCGACGGCAGCTCGCTGTACGGGTCGGCGATGTAGGTGACGAACGAGACCATCGCCTGGAACATCGCGCCGACGACGGTGCCGCCGAGGATGATCATCAGCAGGGGTGCGCCGGGCACGGCCCGTGCGATCGCGAGCACCAGGACCAACGCGACGACGCCGCCGACGAACGCCCCGCCCACCAGTGCCGCGCCCCCGAGGCCCGCGAGCAGGACCAGTACACCGCCGAACGACGCCCCGGAGGACACGCCGAGCACCTGCGCGCTGGCGAGGGGATTGCGGAACACCGCCTGCATCACCGCGCCGGTGAGGGCGAGACCCGCGCCGATGACGATCGAGAGTAGTACCCGGGGCATTCGGACGTCGAGGACGACCGTGCGCTCCTGGTCGTACCAGGTCTGGTCGATCGGAAAGACCTGCCCGAGAAGCAGTCTGAGGATCTCGTTCGGAGGCACGGTGTACCGGCCGACCGCCAGTGCGCCGATCGCGACCACCAGCAGCACCACGCCGAACGCGAGGATCAGCAGCGTGTTCGAGCCGCGCAGGCGGCGCCGCGGGGGCGCCGCCTGCGCGGTGATGTCAACGGCGGAACTGGTCATAGTTCGCGGCGTCACTGTTCAGGTCGAAGCGCAACACCTTGTCGATCTCGTCCTCGGAGATCTCGTAGGCGAACAGGTCGTCGAAGGCGGCCCGCATGTCCTCGCGCAGTTCACCGGTCCGCTCGCCGGGGTAGAGCACCTGGTGCATCCAGTTCCACATCAGCGGGGACTCGGCGCTCGGCACCTGCCAGCGGTAGCCCCCGAGCGGGGTCTTGTAGACACGCTTGTTCTGGACCGCGCTGACGGTCGCCAGGCGGGGATCGGCGTAGATGTCGGCCGGGGTGCTCTGGTCGAAGCCGCTCAGGAAGATGACCTCGGGATTCCAGGCGAGGATCTGCTCCGGGTTGACCTGGCCCGAGTCGGAGACGAAGCCCTTCGAGACCTGGTCGGCACCCACGAGATCGAACTGGAACCCGTCGTAGCCGGAGTCGGTGGTGGTGCTGAAGGTGTCACCGGTCTTCGACAGGATCATCGCGCGCGGCCGCGCGCCGTCCTGTCCGGCGACCTTCTCCCGCATCTCGCTGATCTCGCTGTGCTGCCAGGCGACGAGTTCCTCGCCGCGTTCGGGCTTGCCCGCGATCTGCGCGAAAAGGGTGATCCAGGACTCGAGGTCCTCCTGGGTGCCGTATTCGAGCCCGACGACGGGGAAGCCCGCGGACTCGATGGGCTTGGTGATGTCGGGGCCGCGGTCGCCCCACTGCACCACGACGTCGGGGTCGAGTTGCAGGAGCGTCTCGACGTTCGGCACGAAGTCGCTGCCCGCGACGACGGCGGAGCTCGTGGAGTTCGGGAACATCGTCGCGAACATGCCGCCCTGGTTCGCCACCAGGGTCGACTGGTTGATGCCGACGATCCGGTCGTAGCTGCGGTCCACCGCCGCGAAGATCGACGGGGCCGGCATCACGGTGAACGCCACCTTGTCGGCGGGCCCGTCGAGCGTGATCGTCTCCCCGCGCTGGTCGACGATCGTCAGCGCCTGGGCGTTGCCGTCCTGCTCGGTGGACTGGGCATCGCGGCTCGAGCAGCCTGCGGTCAGTGCGAGCGCTGCGATCACTCCTGCCGCGGCCCATCGCCGAGGCGTGCGCGACCTGCGCTGCTGCCCTGCTGTCGCCGGATTTCGTGTCATCTGCGCTACCGTCCTGCCTGAGAACCGTCCAAAACGGACTTAGGTTAGCTTTGCCTATCTAACCGGTTCTCGGTGGGGTGCGCGGCGGCGGTCCCGCCGCAGCTCAGGAGGCCGATTGTGCTCCGCGGAGCCGTGAGGCGTACGTACGCAGCAGATCCCAGATCTCGCTGTCGCTTTCGTGAAGTCGCCCGGTGCGCCCGATCGCGGTCAGTGCACCGGTGAGCCGACCGTCGGCCGAGCGGACGGGCACCGCGAGCGCGGTCCGGCCGATGCGGCACTCGTCGACCTCGCTCGCGGCGTCGGCCTCGCGGACCCGGCGCAGTTCCGCTTCGACCTCGGCCGGTTCGGTCTTCGTGCAGTCGGTGACCCGGCGCAGCGGACCCGGAGTGATCAGCTCCGGGCGTTGCACCAGCAGCAGTTTGCCGATCGCCGACGCGTGCAGGTGCGTCGTCCAGGTCGACTCACCGGACAGTTCGTGGTCGGGATCGCGGTCGACGAGCCGAACCCGGCCGCCGCGGTAGGAGGCCAGGTAGATGCCGTGCCGAACCTGGTCCCGCAACTCCTCGAGCACCGGGCCCGGGTCGACGTCCGGTTCCGCGGACGTCTCGGCACCGGCCAGTTCGCGGGTGCGCCGGCCGAGGGCGAACCCGGACAGGTCCTCGACCCGTACCAGATAGCCGTCCGCGACCAGGATGTTGAGCAGTCGGTACGCCGTCGCCGGGGGAATTCGGGTCAGTGCCGCCACGTCCCGGGCCGACGCTCCCGAACCGAGCGTCGCGACCGCTTCGAGCAGCGCGAGGGCGCGCTGCACCGCGCGCGGCTCGTGTCCGCCGGGCTCGGTGGCGCGGGCGCTCACCGTCGCACCGCAGTCGGGTGACCGGCCCCGACCAGTGCCATGCTGCCGCGGGCGTTCTCCGCGAACGCCCCGGCCCCTGGGAGCACGTCCGCCGACTCCGGACTGTCGAACACCCCCAGCGCGGCAAGGCCGTTCGGCCGACGGCGCCGCAGGTACCGGTGCCAGGCCGCCGCGAGGACCGGCACCGCGACCGTCGCCGCCAGTGCGCCGAACCGGCCGTCGGCGGCGTGACCGCCCACGATGTATCCCAGCACCGCCACCCCGACCACGGCCGTGACACGGCCTGCCCAGGCGAACGGCGGGGTGAGTTCGCGGATACGGGCGAGGAAGGCGACAGCGGCCACCGCCACCAGGACGTACGCCATCAGGAGCGCGACCCGCAGGCCGACCTTCGCGTCGGTGGGCACACCGCCGAGCGCAGCGAAAACCGGTGCGCCGATGGCGATCGTCGCCACCGCGACCGACAGTGCCGTCCATGGGGTGCGCAGCGCGCGATGTGTGTTGCCGAAAGCCTTCGGTAGCACGCCCTCGACGCCCATCGAGTACAGCAGGCGGGACGCCGCGTTCGACGACGCCATCGCGGACGCCAGCCACGAGCAGCCCATCCCGAGGTGCAGCAGCGCGACGACCAGCGGGCTCGCCCCGGTCGACGTGCCGTGCAGGTACGCGCCGACGAGGGTGTCGGCGTGTCCGCTCCACGCCGCCCAGCCCGCGAACACGAACAGGACTCCGCAGATCGCCGGGGTGGCGAGCACGGTGCGGGTGACGGTCACCATCGGCCGGCGAGCCTCGGGACCGATGAACGTCGCGCTCTCGAAGCCGGCGAGCGCGAACAGGATCGTCAGAACGACCGGGAGCAGCGCGGAGCCGGATGTCGTGGCCGGAATCAGTTCGACCTCGCCGGCCGACCCCGACACCAGCATCAGACCGACGATGAACACCAGCGAGCACACCTCGACCACCAGGATCGCGAGCGCCGCGAACCGTACCCCGCGGACCAGCGTCGTCAGGATCGCCGCCGCGATCACCGCGTACACCGCTGCGACCGCGGGACCGCGGATCTCGATGCCGCACTGGGCGGCAACCGCGACGACGGCCTGCCCGCCGTGATAGAGCGTCAGCGCACCGCTGCCCAGATACTTCACCGCCATGGCGACACCGGTGGTCAGTGCCGCGCGGGCGCCGAGACCCTGGAACACGAACGAGTAGAGGCCCCCGGACGCGACCATTCGCCGGGTGAACTGTGATGTGCACCAGGCGATCAGCGTGACGAACACGGTGGCGGCCACGATGATCGCGAGACCGGCGAGCGGCGTTCCGTGGGTCAGCAGGGTCACCGGCAGCAACACCATCGACGCGGCCGGCGCCGTCGTCGCGACCGACTGCGCCAGAACCTCGGCGCCGGACAGCTGCCTTCGGCCGAGCGCGCGCAGCGGCGAGACCGCGGGACGGTCGGATTCGTCCTGCGCGAACGACCGTGCGATCGCGTCCGCCAGCGCGGGTGTCTCCAGCGCAGTCATGGCACCTCCAACAGCGGCCGGGGTCGACACCGGCCGCGGCAGACGGTATCCGGGCCGTGTTTCCGCCGCGTTTCCGGTGCGAGTCGGACGCGGTCGAGCCGAATGAGAGAACGCCCTCGCGACCCTCTCACTCGATACTGCGCGAACCGTTGCGCCACCGTAGTCGACGGGAAGCACGGCGATTCCACGATTGCACCCGAACGACGACGCCGCCGAGGCGAAAGTGCGATGGGAGTCATGAAGTGAACGTCACCAGAAGATCTTTCATGCGAGGACTGGGCATGACGGGCGGTGTGGGACTGGCGTACGGCGCCATGTCCACGCTGGGCCTGGCGCCGGCCGCCGCGGCCACCACGACCTCGACCCGGTTCCAGGCGCCCGCGATGGGGGACCTGATCGGCAAGGCTCCCGGCGGGCAGTCCGTCGTCATCCTCGGCGGCGGTCCCGCCGGCCTCTGCGCCGCCTACGAACTCGGCAAGGCCGGCTACAAGGTGACGGTGCTCGAGGCCCGCACCCGCCCCGGTGGCCGCGTGTACTCGGTGCGCGGCGGCACCACCGAGACCGAAATCGGTGGTGAGACACAGACGTGCACCTTCTCGGAGGGACACTTCTACAACCTCGGCGCGACCCGGATCCCGCAGAGCCACATCACCCTCGACTACTGCCGCGAACTCGGGGTGGAGATCCAGGCGTTCGGGAACCAGAACGCCAACACTGTCGTCAACTACGCGAGCGACACCCCGATCTCGGGACAGTCGGTGCAGTATCGGGCGGCCAAGGCCGACACCTTCGGGTACATGTCCGAACTGCTGCACAAGGCGACGTCGATGGGCGCGCTCGACACCGTGCTCACGCCGGACGACAAGGAGGCGTTGTCGTCGTTCCTGAGCGACTTCGGTGACCTGTCCAGCGACGGCCGGTACGTCGGCTCGTCCCGCCGCGGATACTCGTCCGAGCCCGGCGCCGGACTGAACTTCGGCACCGAGACACAGCCATTCGCGATGACGGATGTGATCCGCAGCGGACTGGGCCGCAACTTCAGCTTCGAGTTCGGCTACGACCAGGCCATGATGATGATGACCCCGGTCGGCGGCATGGACCGGATCTACTACGCCTTCCGCGACAAGATCGGTGAGGACAAGATCCACTTCGGAGCCGAGGTCACGGCGATGAAGAACGTCGCCGACGGCGTCACCGTCGCCTACACGCAGGATGGCGCCCAGAAGTCGATCACCGCGGACTACTGCATCTGCACCGTCCCGCCGAACCTGGTGGGCCGCTTCGAGAACAACCTGCCCGGTGAGGTGCTGGCCGCGTTGACCGCCGCCATGCCGGTCTCGTCCGGCAAGCTGGGCATCGAGTACACCCGGCGCTGGTGGGAGACCGAGGACCGCATCTATGGCGGTGCGTCGAACACCGACAAGGACATCTCGCAGATCATGTTCCCGTACGACCACTACGGCTCCGATCGCGGCGTGGTCGTCGGCTACTACAGCACCGGCAAGCGGCACCTCGGCTTCGAATCCCTCACGCACAAGCAGCGCCTGGAGAAGGCGGTCGCCGAGGGCATGGCCATCCACGGCGACAAGTACGGACGCGACATCGCCTCCTCGTTCTCCGGTAGCTGGCGGCGCATGAAGCACTCCGAGGGCGCGTGGGTGAGCTGGAAGGGGGCCGGCGACTCGCACGGCGGTGCCGCGACCCCCGAGTACGAGTTGCTGCTCAAGCCCGTCGAGCGCATCTACTTCGCGGGTGACCACCTCTCGAACGCGATCGCCTGGCAGCACGGCGCGTTCACCTCGGCCCGCGACGTCGTCACCGCGCTACACCAGCGTGTCGCCGCGGCCTGACCCGAAACAGACTATTCAGCAGGAGGATTCATGAACTGCACCACTCGCGCCGGCGCGCTCGTCGCCGCCCTCGCCGCGACCGCCCTCACCTTGACGGCCTGCTCGTCGGAGGGCGACTCCGCCACGCCGGCGGAGCCGACCCCGGCGGCGAAGCCGGTCCTCGAGCCGGGACAGGCGAATCCCATGATCGCGCAGGGCGTCACGATCAGCTCCGGCGCAACCGTCTACAAGTCCAGCGGTCTCGGGCCGTCCGCTGCGAACAAGGCCGCGCCCGAGGGCAGCCCGGAGTCGTACATCGACTCGCAGTTCAGCGGCGGCGTGCTGCCGCCGGGGGTGACGGTCACCGAGGCGCAGGGAATCAACGTGCTCAAGAAGATTCGCGAGAACCTCGAGGCGCAGGGACTGACGCTCGCCGACGTGACCACGATGCGGGTGTTCCTCGACAACGCACCGGGAACGGACCGTGCCGACTACGCAGGCTGGAACCGGGCCTACCGTCAGTTCTTCGCGAACACGAACCTCGACACCGGGGACACCGAACTCGTGCCGCTCGGCAGCGCGGAGCCCGCCGCGCCGCTCGAACGCAACGAGGCCCGGCCCAGCCGCTTCGCGCTCGAGGTGGGCAGTCTGCCCGTGGCCGGATGGCTGGTGGAGGTCGAGGTGGACGCGGTGTACCCGACCGACTCGGCGGCCGGCTGATGGGCGCGATGAGCCCGGCGCACTGGGCGATCGTGGCGGTGGTGCTGCTGGTGCTTTTCGGGTCCAAGAAGCTGCCGGAGGCGGCCCGAGGGCTGGGCCGCTCGATGCGGATCCTCAAGACGGAGGTCTCGGAGATGCACGCCGACGAGGCGAGCCCGACGGTGCACGCCGAGCCGAGGGTGCCGGCCGAGCTCGAACCGACCGTGGTGGCCGAGTCGAAGGCGATGGCCGCACCCCGGGTCTGACGAAGGGCGGAGGGAGCGCCGGCTCAGCGCGAGTTGAGCCGGCGCTCTCCGTGCGCGTCCCGGACGGCGTCGACGAACGCGGACTTGCGCGCGTTGTAGCGGGCGCGGAAGTCGTCGCAGTCGTGGACGCCGTCCATCGTGGACTCGGTGACGAACCGGAAGTAGTCGGTCGCGGCGTCGACGACCGGGGCGGGCGCGAGCAGGCGCAGCTCGTTGACCATGCCGTCGAGGTCGACGATGGATCGGGCGAGGGCGCGCAGCTTCGGGTCGTCGGACTCGAGGGCGAGTTCGAGGTCGGCGTCGGCGAGCACGTCGCCGTCGACGTCGACGATGCTGTTGTGCGCGGTGTCGCCTGCGCCGAGGAACCTGATGTAGACCGCCCGGACCTGCGGGTCGGCGGGCGCGGCCGGGGTGGGAGCGGGGGTGTGCCGTCCGCGGCGCACCGCGAAGACGCCGAGCAGCACACCGACGATCAACGACACCGGTACCGCCCACCACGGCGCGGCCTGGGAGCTGAGGGTATCGAGCAGCGAATTCACTTGCCGACCCTAACAATTGGGGTGTCGAATTCCGGTAGCGACATGTTTGCGCGCACCCATGTGCAACTGGTGGGTTGCGCCACGTGCCGAGAAGTGCAACCATTGGGTTGCAATGTTCGAGTGAACCCTCACGGCAGGAGCCACGACATGACGAACACACAGGCAGCCGTCGTCGACGGCGATCGATACACCGTCAGTCGCACCATCGTCGTCAACGCACCCCGCGCCGCGGTCTGGCGTGCGCTGACCGATCCCGAACACATCGCGAAATGGTTCGGTCAGACCGCGCGGATCGACGCGCTCGAGGTCGGGGCCAAGGGGAGCTTCGGCTGGACCGAGCACGGTGAGTTCCCGTTGGTGATCACCGAGGTCGACGAGCCGGCGCACTTCGCCTATCGCTGGGACATGCAGCCCGGCGAGTTCGACTTCGACCGCGCCACCGAGGCCCGCTTCACCCTCGTCGAGGACGGCGATGCCACGGTGCTCACCGTCGTGGAGAGCGGCTTCGACCGGATCAGCGACGACGAGGAGGTCCGGCGCGGTCAGCTCGAGGACAACCGGCAGGGCTGGGACGGCGAACTCGACGAGCTCGCCGCCTACCTGGAAGCGGCGTCGGTGTGACGGTCGATCAGTCACCCACGGCGGTGTTCGCGGTGCTCGCCGACGACACCCGCTGGAGCGTCCTCGAACTGCTCGGGCGCTCCGATCTGTCGGCGTCCGCGCTGGCGGATCGGCTGCCGGTGAGCAGGCAGGCCATCGCGAAGCATCTCGCAGCACTCGAGGCGGCCGGGTTGGTCGAGCGGGTCCCGGTCGGGCGTGAGGTCCGCTACCGCGCGCTCGGGTCGGTGCTCAGCGCGGTCGGCCGCCGCCTCGAGGAGATCGGCGCGCAGTGGGACGCCCGCCTGGCGGAGATCAAACGCATCGCCGAGAACCTGTAGGCGCTACGCACATGTGCGCACTTGTGGTGGCTCCAACCACCACAAGTGCGCACAGGCGCCGAAGGCGCCTACAGCGCCTCGCGCAGGTACGCGAGGTCGTCGGCGAGACCGTCCGCGGGGGTTTCGAGGATCACCGGCGCCTGCGCGGTGCGCACCACCTCGGCGAGCACCGCCGGGTCGATGGTGCCGTCGGCCAGGTTCGCGTGCCGGTCCCGGGCGGAATTGAACTCGTCGCGGGAGTTGTTCAGATGCACCAGGTCGATGCGACCGGTGATCGCCTTGACCCGTTCGACGACGCCGACCAGGTCCTCGCCGCCGGCCCACGCGTGGCAGGTGTCGAGGCAGAAGCCCGCGCCGAACTCGCCGACCTCGTCCCACAGCCGGGCGATGTCGTCGAAGTGCCTGGCCATCGCCGCGTCCCCGCCTGCGGTGTTCTCGATCAGGATCGGCAACGGGAATCCGCCCTTGTCCGCCTCGCGTTCGAACAGCTTGCGCCAGTTGGCGAACCCCTCGGCCTGGTCCTCGCCGTCGCGCACGTGACCGCCGTGCACGACGAGTCCGATCGCGCCGAGATCCGCGGCCGCCTTCGCCTGCTCGGCGACGGCCTTGCGGGACGGGATCCGGATCCGGTTGTTCAGTGACGCCACGTTGATGACGTACGACGAGTGCACGACCACGTCGATCGGGCTCTGCCGGATCTGGTCGGCCCGGGGGTGCTCGGTCAGCTTGTTCCACTTCTGCGGGTCGGTGAGGAACAGCTGCACGACCTCGGCGCCGAGAGCCGCACCGGCTCCGATCGGGTCGTCGTCCTGGCGTACGTGGGCTCCGATGCGCATGAGGCCAGCGTACTGGCCGACGCGCGGCGCGGATCGGGTCCGAGTGCAACCCTGGGGTCGAGATCAGGGTGGTCCCTGATGGCGGCGGGCGCCCTCGACGGTCAGGATGGACGGGTCGGACCGGCCGGTCCGTCTTGACCCCATCCCCAGGGAAGGCCAAATAGGAAGAGCGTAGTGTATGGAAATTGTTTGTTGATTGGTGTGTAGATATCGGTTGTAGCCGGATCATAAAAAAAAAATG
>NZ_JBSFRT010000073.1:0-14328 GCF_053589375.1 Rhodococcus sp. NPDC003348 | reverse complement strand
GGCGGGTCCCGGGACCCGCAAACCACGCACGAGCAGCGGAGCTGCCTAGAGCCCCAGGTCCGAAAGTCCGAGCAGGGAGCGGTACTCGACGCCCTCGGCGGCGATCACGTCGTCGGCGCCGGTGGCCCGGTCGACGACGGTCGCGACACCGACGACGATCGCGCCGGCCTCACGCAGCGCCTTGACCGCGGTCAGCGGCGAGTTGCCGGTGGTGGTGGTGTCCTCGACGACGAGCACGCGCTTGCCGGTGACATCGGGTCCCTCGATCTGCCGCTGCATGCCGTGCGCCTTGGCGGCCTTGCGCACCACGAACGCGTCGATCGGCCGGCCGGGGGCGTGCATCACGGCGAGCGCGACCGGGTCGGCGCCCATGGTCAGGCCGCCGACGGCGTCGAACTCCCAGTCCGCGACCATCTCGCGCAGCAGCTTGCCGATCAGCGGTCCGGCGCGGTGGTGCAGCGTCGCGCGGCGAAGGTCCACGTAGTAGTCGGCCTCCTTGCCGGATGACAGGGTGACCTTTCCGTGGACCACAGCCAGCTCCCGTACGAGCCCGGCGAGCTCAGCTTTCTCCGTCATCGACCGCTCCTTCTCACGTGCGTTGTCGGCATGCCAGCCTAGTCGGCTGCGCGGCACGGACGAGGGGCGGGACCGCCGGGTTCTAAACGCCGGCGCCCTCCCCCAGCGGCACCGGCTCGCCGGTGGGGACGTGGAGTTGCATGGCCTCGAACAGCGGAACCGCGCGAGCACCGATGAGCCGGGCGATCGGTCCGGTCGCGATCCCGCGCACCAGCGCGTTCGTCGCGGCAGCGTGATCGTTGTAGACGCGGGCGGCCCCGGCGAGGCGTTGCTCGGTGACCTGCAGGTCCAGGACGGGCCGCTGGACGGTCCAGTCGTTCTTGATCCGCGGGTCGCGGGCGGCCTCGGTCATCACCTGGTGCAGCGCGGCCGACAGTGCGTTCTCCGAACCGGCCTGCTCGCCGAGTGTGAGCCCCTGGGTGCGGACGCCCATCGCGAGCGACCGTGCGCCGGCCAGCGGTGCGACGGTGGCGGAGTCCATTCCTGCCGTGCGGGCGGCGGCGACGAGGAGGTCGGTCTGCTCGTACCGGCGGCTGAGTTCGGCGTCGAGCAGGTTCCTGCTCGCGGTCAGGTTCGCCTCGCAGCGACGCGTCCTACGGACAACCGTCAGCGCCAAGCAGCACAGCACAACGGCAACTACAGCCACTATCGCCACAACAGTCACGAGCGGGAAATCTACTCACTTTGGACATCTCACGCCACACCAGTAACACGCCCTCGTTCCGAGCCCGGCAGACCGGGGAGATCAGTCGTCGGCGCGCAGGTCCAGCGGATGCGGCAACGGCCGCCCCGGGTCGTGGATGGTCTCCGAGGGAAGGCTCGCCGGCTGCGACACCGGGGGCAGCACGTGCAGGATCCCGGACAGACGGGAGACGGCCTCGATGGCGGCGTCCCAGTCCCGGCCGCTGCTCGTGACCGGCAGCGATCCGAGGGTCCACTCCCCCTCGCTCCACAGCATCTGCACCTGCGGCGGCACCGTCTCCGCAAAGGTGACCATCCGCTGGTCGCAGACCCGTCGCGCGATCTCGAGGTCGGTGGCGAACACCACCCGCGGACCGATCGCGCCGAGCAGGTTCAGGTCGGCGTCCTTCGGCGGCGGCGTGGACTTCAACCGGAGGTCGATGTCGACGTCGGAGCCGACCGTCCGCCGCACCGCGACGATGGTCACCGCCTCCGGCAGGTCGAACAGCACGAAGTCCTCGCCGCGTCGGGTGCCCTGGACGACGTCGACCGCGCCGAGGTACTCCTGACGGGCCAGCGCGGCCCGGTGCCAATTGGACGGCAGTTGGTCGTCGGACTCGTTGTAGATGTACCCCTGGGCCTTCGCCCAGATCTGCCGGACGCGTCCGTACTGCTCGCGGCGGCTGCGATCGACGTACAACAACACGATCGCGCCTGCGAGCGCGATCGCCGAGAGTCCGAACCAGATGAGCGTCATCGCTCGTCACCATATCCAGCCGAAGCGCCGTGCGCGTCACTCGGCTCGAAGTCGGTGTCGTCAGTTGCCACCGAAGTCCCCCAGATCCGGGATCGAGGTGCTGATGATGACCCGGGCCGCCACCGTGCCGTCGGCACCGCGATCGCCCTGCACCAGAACGGTCTCACCGACCTTGAGGTCGGCCACGGAACTCGCACCGAGCGCAATCACCCTGGTTGACGCGTCCGTGGTGACGGTGACCTGCGAGCCGCCGATGCCGTCGAGGATCAGGGTGCCTCCGGCGTTCGACTTGACGCTGCCGACCGCCGCGCCCGCCGCGCCGATCGCCTCACCGACACCACCGGGGATCCGCGAGAGGTCCGGGGGCTCGATTTCCGGTTCCGTGGTGCGCGGCGGTGTCGTCGGGCGTGGGGTGACCGGCGGCTGGGTGCGCGTGGTCGTGGGCGCGGACGCAGTGTCGGCGGTGTCGCCGCCGGAGCTGAGCAGCATCGCACCGAGGCCGACGACCGCGGCCAGCAGCAGTCCGGCGACCGCGACCGCGGCGATCACGACACCCTTGCCCGGCCCCTTCTTCTCGTCGTCGGGTCCACCGGCCCCGTCCGGCGCCGGGAAGGACTGCGGCGGGATCGGTGGCTGACCCTGGTACCCGTCGTACGTCGGGTACGCCTGCGTCGCGTTCGGCGACTGCCCCTGATACGCGTCGTACGTCGGGTACGCCTGCGTCGCGTTCGGCGGCTGCCCCTGATACGCGTCGTACGTCGGGTACGCCTGCGTGGGGTTGGACGCAGCCTGCGCCGGATACCCCGGCGTGGGGTAGGCCTGCGTCGGGTGTGCCTGGGTCGGGTGCACCTGCGTCGGGTACGCCTGGGTCGGGTGCACCTCGGTCGGGTACGCCTGCGTCGGGTACGCCTGGGTGGGACTCTCACCCGCCGCGCCGCCGTACGCCTGATGGGGGTCCGCGGTGAACCCGATCTGTTCGGTCGGCTGGTCGGGGGTCGCCGGCACGGGGCGCTGCGCCCATTCCGACGTCGGGTCGGGATCTACGGGCAAAGCCTCGGTGCCGTCTGGTGTGCGCTGATCGTCCGGGTTGCTCATGATTCGGGCCTGCTCTTTCCGCCGGTTCTGGCCGACCCTCCAGGATAGGAACGCATTCTGAAAGCATCCTGAGATCCCCACCCCGGGCGGGCCGCGCTCGTTCTCGCCGACGCCTGCCCGCCACCCGGCGGGGCATCCCCGACCCCGGGGGGCAGACGCTGTAAGTTCACCACTCGAGTCGAGCGTACGGGGCGCGGAGGTGGTGAGGGTGGCGGGTAGATCCGATCGACCGGAGAAGACCGCGATGATCGTGGCCCGGCGGATCGTGGCCGAGATCGCCCGGAAGAACCTGCGGCCCGGCGATCGCCTGCCCCCCGAGCGGGTGATGCTCGAGGAGTACGAGGTCGGCCGCGGCACGCTGCGGGAGTCCCTCCGATACCTGGAGTTGTCGGGGGCGTTGTCGCTCAAGCCGGGCCCCGGCGGGGGGCCCACCGTCGAGAAGCCGGATGCGTCGAATCTGCTCGACAGCATCGCACTGCTGTTGCAGTTCGAGAAGGCGTCGCTCGACACCCTCCTCGAGGTGCGCATGAGCCTCGAGCCGATGAATGCCCGGCTGGCCGCCGAGCGCATCACCGACGAGCAGCTCACCGCGCTCGACGAGTCGGTGACCCGCATGGGCGAGAGCCTCAAGGACCTGTCGCTTTTCCACGAGACCAGCAAGGACTTCCACGACATCCTGGCGTGGGCGTCGGGCAATGCCCTGTTCGGCTACCTGATCGACGCCCTCGACGGCATCTTCGAGGGCCCGATGTTCGCCGGCTATCCGTTGCAGTACCGGAAGAAGGACCTGGCCGCACACGAAAAGGTCGTCGCGGCGCTGCGGGCGCGCGATGCGGATCTGGCCGAGGAAGCGATGCTTGCGCACATGAACGAGATGGCGAGGATTCTTCGCAAGCTCGGACCCGAGGTGCTCGCTCGGCCGGTAACCTGGGAGACCGCCCAATAGCGTTGCGCGGGAACACGGCTCCTCCGTAGCAGCCGTCTCCGCATTCGCCGCACCCGGATCTCGACGCCACCGGCACCACGGAACGGCCGATTCGTCACGCACCCGCCGCGACAGACGCCTTCACCTCGCCATGCTTATTATTATCATCATTACTATTCTTCCGGCGAGAGGTGCCCACGATGACGGATGCAGTGCTGCTCGAACGACGTGACCGGACCCTGCTGATCACGATCAACAGACCCGACTCCCGCAACGCCATCAACGCCGAGGTGAGCCGCGGGCTCGCGGCGGCGGTCGACGAACTCGACGGGGATCCCGGACTGTCCGTCGCCGTCCTGACGGGATCGGGCGGAAACTTCTGCGCCGGAATGGATCTCAAGGCATTCCTTGCGGGCGAGACGATCCTGGTAGAGGGGCGTGGCCTCGGCTTCACCCATCGTCCCCCGGCCAAGCCCATCATCTCCGCGGTCGAGGGTTACGCACTCGCGGGCGGAACCGAACTGACCCTCGCGACCGATCTCGTGGTGGCGGCGACGAACGCCCGGTTCGGCCTCCCCGAGGTCAAGCGCGGCCTCGCCGCCGGCGCGGGCGGACTGCTCCGCCTGCCGACCCGGATGCCGTACGCGAAGGCGATGGAACTCGCACTCACGGGTGACACCTTCACCGCCGAGGACGGCTACGAGTACGGGCTGATCAATCGGCTGACCGAGCCGGGCGAGGCTCTCGGGGCCGCACTCGAACTCGCGGACCGGATCACCGCGAACGGGCCGCTCGGAGTTGCCGCGACCAAGAAGATCATCGTCGAGGCGGCCGCGTGGGCTCCCGACGAGGCATTCGACCGTCAACGCGAGGTCCTGCTGCCGGTGTTCGCGTCGGAGGACGCGAAGGAAGGCGCCAGCGCTTTCGCGGAGAAGCGGGCCCCGGTCTGGCGGGGACGCTGACCACCCGGCCGAGACGTTCGTGGGCCCGGACCGGTGACCGGTCCGGGCCCACGTGCGGGTGGGAGCTCAGGCCGACGTGACGGACGCGGCCATGCCCTGACCACCACCGATGCACATGGTCAGCAGCGCCCGCCCGCCACCGCGGCGCTGCAGTTCGTGCAGCGCGGTGGTCAGCATGCGAACCCCGGTGGCGCCGATCGGGTGCCCGAGCGAGATGCCGGAACCGTTGACGTTCAGCCGTTCCCGGTCGTCCCACCCCCAGCCCTCGAGGACGCCGAGGACCTGGCAGGCGAACGCCTCGTTGAGTTCGACGAGGTCGAAGTCCTCGAAGCGACGTCCGGTGCGCGCGAACAGCTTCTCCACCGCCGCGACCGGGCCGAGGCCCATCAGCGCGGGATCGCATCCCGCAGCCGTCCAGCCTTCCAGGAACCCGATCGGCTCGAGCCCCAGCTCCTCGAGGCGATCCTCGGAGACGACGAGAACCGATGCCGCGGCATCGTTCTGCTGGCTCGCGTTGCCAGCGGTGACCACCCCGCCGGGCGTGACCGCCCGCAGCTTCCCGAGGGACTCCACGGTCGAGTCGGGACGGATCCCCTCGTCGCGCGCGAAAGTCGTCACGTTCCCCTTGCGGTCGGTGATCTCCACCGGAACCACCTCGGCATCGAATCGCCCTGCCTCCCATGCCTCGTGGGCACGGCGATGACTCTCAGCGGCGAGCGCGTCGGAATCCTCCCGGGTGATCCCGTACTTGCCGGCCACGTTCTCGGCGGTTTCGATCATTCCGCTGATCCGCCCGAAGCGCCATTCCGGCTGAGACCGTTCCCGACCTCGGTCGAGCCGGTCGAACAACTGCAGACCGCCGGAGCGGGCACCCCAGCGCGCGCCGGTGGTGTAGTGCTCGATGTTGCTCATCGACTCGACGCCGCCGGCCAGGACGACGTCCGCAGCGCCGGTCTGCACCATCATCGCCGCGGTCACGAGCGCTTGGAGTCCGGTGCCGCAACGACGGTCCGTCTGCAGGCCGGCGACCGAGATCGGCAGGCCCGCATCGAGTGCGGCCCAGCGGCCGATGCACGGGGCCTCGGAACTCGCGTACGACTGCCCCATCGCGACATCGTCGATGAGCTCCGGGTCGATCCCCGACCGCACCACGGTCTCCTTGATCACCGTGGTGGCCAGGGTGACGGCCTGCACGTCCCTGAGTGCGCCGCCGAATCGTCCGACCGCAGTCCGGACGGGGGCAACCAAAGCTGCGCGTGTCATGTGAAGTTCCCTCTCAGTCGACGAG
This sequence comes from Rhodococcus sp. NPDC003348, assembly GCF_053589375.1. NCBI lineage: Bacteria > Bacillati > Actinomycetota > Actinomycetes > Mycobacteriales > Nocardiaceae > Rhodococcus > Rhodococcus sp. NPDC003348. Next base: position 8,044 of record NZ_JBSFRT010000073.1, on the reverse strand, counting down.
GACGCGGATGGTCTCGGCGACCAGCGCCGGACGCTCCGCGCCCTCGATCTCGATGGTGTACACGGTGATCAGGTTGGCGCCCTTGGGTGTGCGCTCGAGAGATTCGATGCGGGCACCGCACCGGATCCTCGAACCCACCGGCACGGGTGCCGGGAAGCGGACCTTGTTGGCGCCGTAGTTGATCTTCATGCGGACGCCGTCGACGTCGAAGATCCGGTTCCCGAGTGCCGGGAGGAGCGACAGCGTCAGATAGCCGTGCGCGATCGTTCCGCCGTACGGTCCCGCCGCCGCCCGCTCGGGATCGACGTGAATCCACTGGTGGTCGTCGGTCGCGTCGGCGAAGGCGTCCACGCGTTCCTGGGTGACCTCGATCCAGTCGCTGTAGCCGACGTGATCTCCCACGGCGGCCTCGACCTCGTCGATTCCCCGGAATACCTTCATGATTCACAACTCCTGTCGTCGTTGCGGGGGTCTGTGCCGATCGGACCGCCGCAGGGTCACGCGATACGTGTAGTGCTCCGGCAGAAAGAAGCTCACGGACAACTCGGTCGCCTCGCCGAGTCCGTTCGTGTATAGCCGGTCGACCCGGAGCAACGGATGGCCTACCGCACAGCACAATTCGCCGGCCACGACCTCGGTGGCCGGCGCGACCGTGATCGACTGGGCGGCTTCGGCGATCGGACTCGTCAGATGGGGTTCGAGCAGGCCCATCACGGTGTTGCGACTCCTCGCGCCGACGGCCAGCTCCGGGGCCTCCAGGAGGTGGGCGGCCACCGCGTCGGGCAGGTACACGGTGGTGTACGCGAACGGGACCGTGTCGTGCAACCGGCGCAACACCACCGAATACAGCAGATCGGTGTCCAGCCGGAGCCGGCTGGCGGCGTCGATGTCGACCCCGCGCCGCGGCGGCACGAGGATCTCCATGGTGGTGTCCGAAGCGAGTTCGAGCAGGTCCTCGATCGACCCGAGCTGTCGACGGTAGCGGTGGCCCGTCTCGTCGACGAAGGTCCCGCGCCCCGGTACGCGATAGACGACACCGTCCGCGACGAGGTCGGCGAACGCACGCCGGACGGTCTGCCGGCTGACCCCGTGCTGCCGAACGAGTTCCGCCTCGGTCGGCAGCCGGACACCGTCGGCGTAGGCGCCCGACGCCACCTCGTCGCGAATCCGGCGGACGAGCTGCGCGTAGGCCGGCCCCGTACCGTTCATGTCACAGCGCTGTTCATGTCACAGCCGGTCACAGACCGCCGCGGGCGACGAGCTGCCCGGCAATGACGTTGCGCTGGATCTCGTTGGTGCCCTCGCCGACGATCATCAGCGGCGCGTCCCGGAAGTAGCGCTCCACGTCGTACTCGGTGGAGTAGCCGTAGCCGCCGTGGATGCGCACCGCGTTCAGGGCGATCTCCATCGCCACCTCCGACGCATACAACTTGGCCATGCCCGCCTCCATGTCGCAGCGGTCCCCGGCGTCGTACTTCTCGGCGGCGTGCCGGGTGAGCTGGCGGGCGGCGGTCAGCTTGGTCGCCATGTCCGCGAGGTAGTTGCCGATCGACTGGTGCTTCCAGATCGGCTGCCCGAAGCTCTCCCGCTGCTGCGCGTACGCCAGCGAATCCTCCAGCGCCGCGGCGGCGACACCCAGCGCGCGCGAGGCAACCTGGATGCGGCCCGTCTCGAGACCCTTCATCATCTGCCCGAAGCCCTTACCCTCGATGCCGCCGAGGATCGCCGTCGCCGGGATCCGGTAGTTGTCGAACGACAACTCGCAGCTCTCCACCCCCTTGTAGCCGAGCTTGGGCAGGTCCCGCGAGACCGTCAGTCCCGGACCGTGTTCGACGAGGACGATCGAGATCCCCCGGTGCCGCGGAGTCGCGGCCGGATCCGTCTTGCACAGCAGCGCGATGACACCCGAGCGTCGTGCGTTGGTGATCCACGTCTTGGCGCCGGTGATCACCAGGTCGTCCCCGTCACGCTTGGCGTTCGTGGTCATCGCCTGCAGGTCCGAGCCGCCACCCGGCTCGGTGAGCGCCATGGTCGCGCGGATCTCTCCGGTCGCCATCTTCGGCAGGTACGTGCGCTTCTGCTCCTCGGTACCGAACAGACCGATCAGCTTCGCGACGACGGTGTGCCCACCCATCGCCCCGGACAACGACATCCAGCCGCGCGCCAACTCCTCGGTGACCTGCACGTAGCACGGCATCGACACCGGCGCACCGCCGTACTCCTCCGAGATCGCCAGACCGTAGATGCCGATCTGCTTCATCTGCTCGATCCACTGCTCGGGGTACTCGTTGGCGTGCTCGACCTCCTGCACCGTCGGCTTCACCTCACGGTCGACGAACTCTCGCACCGTCTTCACCAGGAAGGCTTCTTCGTCGTTCAGGTAGTAGCTCACGCGGGACGTCCTCACCGTGTAGCGGGCTCGCCGAGCCCGGAAAGAATTTGTACGGCCATGGTCGAGCAGCCGGAAGAAAATGTCAATCATGATAAGCATTGACATGGTCTTGTCGTGGCTGGAAGACTCCCGAAAGGGCCCGCCGGACCGCCCCCGACCCGCGCCGGCGGGGAGTCTCCGCCGCATCGCCATGGCCGTACATTTGTGCATGTCACGCACACGATCGAGAAGGAACCGCCACGTGAGAGAAGTACGTCGACGAGCGGCCCTCGTCGCCCCCGGATCCGACGAGCGCAAGGCACGCAAGGCGCTCGGGGCGGCCGCGGACGAGGTGGTTCTCGACCTCGAGGACGCCGTCACCACCGCGCTGAAGGACTCCGCGCGCACGCTCGTGTCGGACCTGATCCGCGAACACGGCGGGCAGCGCACCGTCTCGATCCGCATCAACGGCCCCGACACCCGATGGTTCGCCGACGACCTGCGGGCGTGCGCCGCACTCGGCGACGCACTCACCTCGGTCGTGATCCCGAAGGTGGAGAGCCGCGCCGCATTGGTCGAGGCCGACGCGATCCTCACCAGCGCCGGCGCCGCTGACCTTCCGGTGCAGGCACTCATCGAGACACCGACGGGAATCGGCGCGATCGACGAGATCGTCACCGGCCCCCGCCTGACCGCCGTCATCATCGGATACGCCGACCTGGGCGCCGTCCTCGGCCGTTCCCGCACCGCGACACCGCAGCAGTGGCTGTTCGTCCAGGACCGCGTGCTGCACGCCGCGCGCGCCGCCGGCATCCAGGCCGTCGACGGCCCGTTCCTCGGCATCGCCGACGACGCGACCTTCCGCGAGTCCGCCCGGTGGGTCGCCGACCTCGGATTCGACGGCAAATGGGTCATTCACCCCGCCCAGATCGCCACCGCCCAGGAGACTTTCACCCCGACCGACGATCAGGCCGACCAGGCCCGGCGCGTCCTGGCCGCACTCGAGGAGGCGGAGGCCCGCGGCGCCGGCGCCGCACAGCTCGACGGCCAGATGCTCGACGAGGCCGTCGCCGTCGCCGCCCGCCGCACCCTCTCGCTGATCGGAGCCTGATTTGACCACCACCACCCGCGCGGTCGGCGGACCGTACTTCGACGAACTGGCGGTGGGGCAGGTGTTCGACACCGCCCCCGGCGTGACGCTCACCGACGGGATCGCGGCCACCCACCAGGCGATCCTCGGGGACCGCCTGCGCCTGCCGCTCGACGCACATCTGTCCGCCGTCGTCGCGGGCGGACCGGTGGCGCACGCGGGCCTCGTTGCGGACGTCGCGATCGGCCAGTCCACGCTGGCCACCCACCACGTCAAGGCCAACCTGTTCTACCGCGGCCTGCGCTTCCACCGGCTTCCCCACATCGGTGACACCCTCTACACCACAACCGAAGTCGTCGGTCTGAAGCAGAACTCCGCCAGGCCCGGGCGCCCGGCCACCGGTCTGGCCGCGCTGCGCATCGGCACCACCGATCAGCACGGAGAGGTCGTCCTCGACTTCTACCGCTGCGCCATGTTGCCGCTGCGGCCCGGCATCGATCCCGGGCTCCCCGGACCGGCCGACGACCTGTCCTCGATCGGACCGCAGGACGCGCCGACGTGGACGGTTCCGGCCGGCCTGGATCTGGACGCGTACCGCGCACGGGTGGCCGGCACGCACTTCGATCCGGCACTGGTCGGCACCGTCTTCACCTCGAGCGGCGACGTCGTCACCGGCGCACCGGAACTCGCGCGGCTGACCCTCAACATCGCCGCGACCCACCACGACGAACGGGTCGGCGCCGCAGGTCGGCTCGTGTACGGCGGCCACACCATCGGGCTCGCCCTCGCCCAGGCCTGCCGGGCCCTGCCCAACCTCGTGACCGTCCTCGGCTGGCAGTCGTGCGACCACACCGGCCCCGTCCACGAGGGCGACACCCTCACCAGCGAACTGCACGTCGAATCCGCCGAGGCGCTGGCCACCGGCGGTGTGCTGCACCTGCGTTCCCTTGTTCACGCCCACCGCGGTGGCGAGCCACCCAATGCACGCGGCGACGAGGCCCCGGTGCCGGTGCTCGACTGGCGGTTCACCGCCCTGTTCGCGTGATCCACAACCACTCCCGAAAGGCATCTTCATGAGCAGCACCGGACGTCTGGCCGGCAAGATCGCACTCGTCACCGGCGCGGGTTCGGGCCTCGGCCGCGCCTCGGCCCTCCGATTCGGCGCCGAGGGCGCCGCCGTCGCCGTCGTCGACCTGGATCCGGCTGCGGCCGTCTCGGTTTCCGACGAGATCGCCGCCGCGGGCGGACGCGCGCTGCCGGTCACCGCGAACGTGACCTCGGACGCCGATTCGCAGCGCATGGTGGCCGAGACCCTCGCCGAGTTCGGTCAGCTCGACGTGGTGTTCGCGAACGCCGGCGTCAACGGCGCGGGCAATGCGGCCGACACCACCGAGGACGAGTGGGACATGGTGATCGCGGTCAACCTCAAGGGTGTGTGGCTCACCTCGAAGTACGCGCTACCCCACATGATCGAGCGCCGCACGGGGTCGATCATCAACCAGGCCAGCATGGGTGGACTGATCGGCCTGCCCGGGATCTTCCCGTACACCGCCGCCAAGGGCGGCGTTGTGGCGATGACGAAGCAGATGGCCGTCACGTACGGACCGGACAATGTCCGCGTGAACGCCATCTGCCCCGGCACCATCCCGACGCCGCTGGTCTACCAGTCTCGGGTGGACCGCGGTGCGGCGGCGCCGGACGCGGATCAGATCGCGCTCGACGCCGACGCCGCGTCACGCTTCCCGCTGCGCCGGCTGGGCACCCCCGACGACCTGGCCTCGATCGCTCTGTTCCTGGCCAGCGACGAGGCCGACTGGGTGACCGGCGGCATCTACACGGTCGACGGTGGACGTAGCGCGTTCTGACGATCAGCACAAAGGCTCGGGGAGGGAACGGAATTCCGTTCCCTCCCCGAGCCTTTGTGTCTGATGTTCGAGTGCGCTACTGCGTCGTCAGCCCCCCGTCCGCCGTGACCGTCGAGCCGGTCATGTACGAGGATTCGTCGGAGATCAGGAAGGCGATCACCGCGGCCATCTCGTCGACCTCGGCGCGCCGGCCCAGCGGGGTGCGATCCAGCGCGGAGCTGGTGACGCCACCGCTCTCGCGGGCCTTGCGGGCCAGCGGGGTGTCCACGACACCGGGGCACAGGGCGTTGGCGCGCACGCCGCGGTCCGCGTACCCGATCGCGATGGACCGGGTCAGGCCGAGGACACCGGCCTTGGAGGCGTCGTAGCTGCAGGTGTTGGTGTTCGCGGAGATCAGCGAGGCCACCGACCCGATGGTCACCACCGACGACCGAGGCGCCTCGAGCATGTGCGGCAGCGCGGCCCGGACGGCGAGGAAGGAGCCGGTCAGGTTGATCCCGACGACGTCGTTCCAGTCCTCGAGGCTCATCTCGTGCACGAGCGAGGACCGGGCGATACCCGCGCAGGTGACGATGCCGTCGAGGCCACCGAGCTGAGCGGCCGCGTGTTCGACGGCGGGCCCGACGGACTCCGCGTCGGAGACGTCGGCGGCCACGGCCACGGCCGTGCCGCCGGCTGCGACCAGCTCGTCCGCCAGTGCCTGTGCCGCGTCACCATCTCGGTCGAGGATCGCGACCGCGGCACCCTCGGCCGCGAGCCGCCGGGCCGCCGCGGCGCCGATGCCGCCGGCGCCGCCGGTCAGCAGGACCTTGCGTCCGTCGTTGCGTGCTGAACTCATGCTGTGCTCCTTCAGGTTTCGCGGGTGTCAGCTGATCCGCAGACCGCAGTCGACGGGAATCGAGACGCCGGTGACGTAGCGGGACTCCTCGGATGCCAACCACAGCACCGCGTTGGTGATGTCCTCGGGCTCGACCCAGGCGAGGTCCATGACGTTGCGTCCGCGGGCACGCTCGCGCAGGTCCTCGATCGTCGGGTTCTCGAGGTCCGGGCAGAAGACGCGGAGAGTCGACTCGCTGAAGAGCATGTCGGTGCCGACATTGCCGGGATGCACGGCGTTGACGCGGATTCCCTGCCCGCCGTACTCGGCGGCGAGGGTCTGCATGAGACCGATCACACCGTGCTTCGAGGCGTTGTAGTGCGCGACGTTGCGGGACCCGCTGTACGTGACCACCGAGCTGGTGAGGACCATCGATCCCCCGCCGGTCGCGAGCATCTGTGGAATCGTGGCCTTCGCCGTCTTCCACACCCCGGTGAGGTTGACGTCGATCATGTCCTGCCACTCGTCCTCGGTGAGTTCGACGGTGGGACGGCAGCCGCAGATGCCCGCGTTCGCGCTGACGATGTCGAGGCTGCCGAACTGCTCGACGGCGTCGGCCGCGGCCGCGTCGAGTCCGGCCTGGTCACGGACGTCGACCTTGCGGGTGATGATCCGGCGGCCGGTCTCGGCGACCAGGCGGGCCGTCTCCGCGAGATCCTCCTCGGACGCCATCCCGTAGCTGAGCGACTTGATGTCCTCACACGCGTCCGTCGCGTAGATGTCGGCGCCCTCGCGAGCGAGCCGCAGCGCATGCGAACGCCCCTGTCCGCGTGCGGCGCCCGTGATGAAGGCAACCTTGCCTGCGACCCGCCCTTGACCCTGATTCATGACAATTCCTTTCCCGCTGATATCAATTCGAACTACTTCATCCCGAGCAGAAGTGCCGGGTTGTCGCATGCCATCACCCGGAGATCGGCCTCGGTCATGCCCTCGTCCCAGAGGGCGTTGACGTACGTGCCCAGTCCCGCTGCGGGGTGGGGAACCTTCGTGGTCCAGCCGTAGTCCGTTGCGAGGACCGACCTCTCCGGTCCGATACGCCGGATCGCCGCCACCACGGACTCGAACGTCGACGGCTCACCCATGCAGGTGTGCGCGGCAAACTCGATGTAGGCCCCGAGTTCGGCGAGTTCAGCGACCTCCTGCAGGGTCAGACGCGGTCCGGTGGTCGCATGCAACGCATGCGTCACGATCACCCGTCCGCGCCGAGCGTATTCGCGGGCCACCGCGAAGTGTTCGGCCGTGGAGACGTGGCCGGTGGCCAGGACGGCGTCGTATTCGCTGATGAGGTCGAGGATCTGGCGCACCTCGGGCAGCAACTCATCGTTTGCGTCGATGACGCGGATTCCCTCGTCGACACCGAAGAACGTGCGGACCTTCGCCGGGGCGTCGGACACCGCGGACAGTGTCGGCAGCCACACCACCTGCGCGCCGCCCCGGAGGGCGCACTCGACGGCGTGCGGGTTCAGCCCGCCGACGGGGTGGTCGAGGCAGATGCCGGCGATCGACGTCACCTCGGGCACAGCCTGGTTCGCGAAGTACGCGGCGATGGTGGACGGAAACTCGTGCGCCTTGAGCACGATGGCCCGCATGCCGTGCTCGGCGGCCTCCCGGGCGGCCTGGATCGGGTCGACACTGTGCGGCGTCTTGACCACGTGCTCGACGAGGTGCTCCGGGCCGAAGTGGGTGTGCATGTCGATCGCACCGTCGAGTGCTATCTCCACCAACCCCGAGTTGCGCTGTGTCATCGAACTGTTCTCCCGATCGGGACGGAACGCCGGGCGCTCCACCCATGTGAAACGCCCCGGGGCGAGGGGAGCCCTCAGATCGGAAGAGCGTCGGGG
>NZ_JBSFRT010000072.1:0-14431 GCF_053589375.1 Rhodococcus sp. NPDC003348 | reverse complement strand
AACTTCTGCAAGACCAACGGCGCGTTCGACCCGACCACCATGGGTACCGTGCCGAACGTCGGCCTGATGGCGCAGAAGGCCGAGGAGTACGGCTCTCACGACAAGACGTTCGAGGTCCCCGAGGCGGGCGTCGCGAACATCACGGACCTCGCGACGGGTGAGGTCCTGCTGACCCAGAACGTCGAAGAGGGCGACATCTGGCGCCTGTGCATCGTCAAGGACGAGCCGATCCAGGACTGGGTCAAGCTCGCCGTCACCCGCGCCCGCAACTCCGGGATGCCGGTCGTGTTCTGGCTGGACCCGTACCGCCCCCACGAGAACGAGCTGATCGCGAAGGTGCGGAAGTACCTGCCCGACCACGACACCGAGGGCCTCGACATCCAGATCATGTCGCAGGTCCGCGCGATCCGGTACACGATGGAACGGCTCATCCGCGGGCTCGACACCATCTCGGCCACCGGCAACATCCTGCGTGACTACCTCACCGACCTGTTCCCGATCCTGGAACTGGGCACGAGCGCGAAGATGCTGTCCGTCGTGCCGCTGATGGCCGGTGGCGGCCTGTACGAGACGGGTGCGGGTGGCTCGGCCCCCAAGCACGTCAAGCAGTTGACGGAGGAGAACCACCTGCGCTGGGATTCGCTCGGCGAGTTCCTCGCTCTCGCCGTCAGCCTCGAGGATCTCGGCATCAAGACCGGCAGCAAGAAGGCGGTGTTGCTCTCCAAGACCCTCGACGCCGCGACCGGCAAGCTGCTCGAGAACGACAAGAGCCCGTCCCGCAGCACCGGTGAGCTCGACAACCGCGGCAGCCAGTTCTACCTCGCCATGTACTGGGCCCAGGAACTCGCCGCTCAGACCGAGGACGAGGAACTGCGCGCACACTTCGCGCCGCTGGCGGAGGCGCTCGCGAAGAACGAGAACACCATCGTCGGCGAGCTGGGCGATGCGCAGGGCAACCCGGTGGACATCGGGGGCTACTACCAGCCCGACGCCGAGAAGACCGCGGCCGTGATGCGCCCGAGCCACACGTTCAACGACGCCCTGGCGGCCGCGCGAGGCTGAGTCGCACCGCCCCCACACGATAGGCCCGCACCCGCTCCGGGTTGCGGGCCTTTCGCGTGGGGACGCTCACGACCCGGCGCCTTGCCGGTCACCCGGCGTGGTGCCGACGACGAGCAGCGCGGCGAACGCCCGCCGGTCGGTCGGTGCTCGGTCCCGGGTCCCGGGCGCGGTCACCGGATCACCTCGGTGCCCGGCACCACCACACCGACCGGGCCCACCCCGAGGCACAGGTCCAGGCCCGGCGTCAGGGGCCGCACCGACAGCCGGGAGCCGGTCCCGTACAGCCGCACGTACACCCGGTTCAGGCCGTCCCGCACCGGCACCACGACCGGCTCGCCTGCGCCGAGGCCGACGGCGACGGTCCCGTCCCCGGACGCCCAGTAGTTCAGCTGGGCGGTCCACTGCCAGATCATCAGCGGCCCACCCAGCGGCACGTCCCCACCGGACGACCCGATTCGGGTGCCGCAGCCCGGTTCCGGCCCCTGGACCGTCCACCGCACCGCCTCCACCGTCGCGTGCACGAGCCTGCCGGACTCGTCGAGTGCCCGCAGTTCCGGTGTGGTGTCGGCGAACTCGGGGCGGTCGGACAACGGGGCGAAGACGTGCGCGGCACCGTTCCACGGCGCGGCGACCGGCAGCAGCGTCATCAGTGACACCGGCTGGTCGAGCAGCGGCACGTCCCGGTGCGCGGCCAGCGACGCGCGGGCGGTGTCCAGGTAGTCGGCGCCGGGATTGTCCCGCCAGGTGCGCGTGAAGGTGACGGTCGACCACAGGCTCGACGCCACCAGCCCCGCGACGACGGCGGTCACCACTGCGGGTGTCGCCAGGTACCGGGCGGCGGCGCCGGTGCGCCCGGTGTCCGGCCGGCTCGGCGCGCGGGCCAGCAGGGCGAGCCCGAGCGCCAGCACGACGGCACTGTCACTGGTGTATCGCAGGGTCTGCGCGATCTCGTAGGTCGTGTCCGGGCCGGACCGGGCGAGCATCATCGCGACCTCGGACGCCGCCACGTACGCCACCATCGCCGTCCACACCCAGCCGGTGCGCTGCTTGCACCGCACGGTGACGACCACCGCGGCCAGAACGACGATCCAACTCGCCACGACCAGGCCGGTCGGTGGCGTTGCCCACGGCGGTCCCGGCGGCCACCGCTCCCACCGCCACGGACCTCCGAGCAGGGTCGGGAGCACTCCCAGCGACGTCCCGTGATGCACGAAACTCACGGCCTCGTCGCGGGACGGGACGCGCATGCCCGTCTCGGCGACGGAGAGGTACACCCCCGCCCACACCGCGACGACGGCCGCCGCCGGGAGCCACAGCCGACGACCGGTCCGCCACGCGGTCCGCAGCGGCGCGGCGACGCCGTCGACCCGCGACACGAGCGCCACGACCGCGAAGGCGACCAGCGGCACCAGTACCGACTTCTCGAAGAAGGCCAACGCGACCGCGGTGACGACCGTGCCGCTCAGCGCGTACCGGCGCCGGCCGGTCCGGGCGAGGAGCAGCGCGTCGCCGGCCACCCAGGCGAGCGCCGCCTGCATCGGCAGCGAGTTCAGCCCGGCCGCCCACCACGCGAACGACGGCACGGTCAGCGGCGCGAAGAGGTACAGCGCCAGCACGGCGAGCACGGCGGGCCGCGGTCCGAGCAGCAACCACAGCACGCGCAGCACGGCCAACGCCGCCACCACCTGCAGGACGATCAGGGTCGTCGCGGCCGCCCACCACTGCAGCGGTGCGAGCGCCGTCGTCACCCCGGCTGTCAGGAATGCGGCCGGCATGAGGTGGCCGTCGTGGTTGTAGAGGAGGAACTCGGGCGAGAGCAGCGGCAGCGCCGCCGACCGCCCGGTCAGGATCAGGTCGTCCCAGTACAGGTCGCCGCCGAGCGCGAGCACGCCCCGTACCACCGTCTGGACGGCCACCAGGATCACGGCGGCCGCCAGGATCCGGCGCGCGTGTCGGGAGGTCGGACGAGGTGACGGGTCGGCGGCAGCGCTCGCGCGGTCCGTCCCCACCGCCACCACCGTGTCCACACCACCTTCCGTACCGGACGGCGTCCACCGCCGGATCGTGAGGGAGCCTAACGTTGATCGTCGACGGGTTCCGTGAACACGGGAGCGGCCCGGTACCCCTCGAGTCGCTCGACGAGTTCGTCCGGCCGGGCCAGCGCGGGCAGGTGGCCGCAGTCGATCTCGTCGGGTTCGATGCCCAGGCGGTCCCGCACCAGCCGACGCAGGAAGTCGGCGGGAAACATCCGGTCCCGGGTGCACAGCAGGAACCGCGTCGGCACGTCGGGCCACGGCGGCATCGGCAGCGTCTGCTCGAACGGCGTGTTCGACTGGCGACGGGCACCGGTCATCGCGAGGGCCCGGGTCTCGGGCGGAAGATCGTGCAGGAACGTCACCATCGGATCGAACTCGGCGTCCGGGTCGCGGCCGTCCCGCTCGTCGAGGGCGCGCTGCGCGGCCGCCTGCTCGGTGTTCGCCCACCAGTCGCCCGCGGATTCGCCGGCGGTCGGCACCATCGCCGCAACGAGCACGACGAGGTCCACCGCGATGCGCGAACACACCAGCGGGACGAGGAAACCCGCCATCGACTGCGCCACCAGGATCACCCCCGGGCGGTCGCCGACCGCGGCCACCACGACGTCGGCGTACTCGACCAGCCCGGCCGAGTCGTCGTCGCTGGGCAGGTCGGGTGCGATCACCTCGTGCCCGCGCGCACGCAGGAGCGGCGTCACGAACTGCCAGTACGACGAATCCGATCCGGCGCCGGGAAGCAACAGGTACGTCGCCATGCGCCGACGCTACCGCGGCTGCGCCGCCCGTGAGTCCTTCTGGCCCGTACGGGGGCCACAAGAACTCACGGGCGCGGAGCGCCTACACCGCCCGGGCCGAGCCCTCCCAGTACCGGGCGCGCAGGGCCTTCTTGTCCAGCTTGCCGATCGGCGTGAGCGGCAGGCTGTCGACGAAGTCCACCGACTTCGGGGCGTGCACGGCGCCCTTCGCCTCCTTCACCATCCCGGCGAGTTCCTCCGCGGACGCGGTCTGTCCGTCGCGGAGCACGACGCACGCCTTGACCGCCTCGCCCCACTTCTCGTCCGGCACACCGACAACCGCGACCGACGCGACCGCGGGGTGCGCGGAGATGACGTCCTCGATCTCGCGGGGGAAGACGTTGAAGCCGCCGGTGACGATCATGTCCTTCTTGCGGTCGACGATGAACAGGAAACCGTCGGCGTCGGCGCGGGCGATGTCGCCGGTGTGCAGCCAGCCGCCGCGCAGCGCCTCCTCCGTCTCGGCGGGCTTGTTCCAGTACTCCTTCATCACCAGCGGGCCGCGAACGCAGATCTCGCCGAGTTCGCCCTGCGGGACCTCGTTCAGGTCGTCGTCGAGCAGCTTGACGTTCAGCCACGGCACCGGCCGACCGCACGACGCGAGCCGCTCGAGATCGTCGGGGACGTGCTCCTCCTTGCGCAGCACGGAGATCGTCATGCCGCACTCGGACTGGCCGAAGTACTGGAAGAAGATCGGCCCGAGCTTCTCGATGCCCTCCCGCAGTCGCGCGGGCGACATCGCCGAGGCGCCGTAGTAGAGGGTCTGCAGGCTGGAGACGTCGCGGGTCTTCAGGTCGGGGTGGTCGAGCAGCATGTAGATCATCGTCGGCACCAGCATGGTGGCGGTGATCTTGTGCTTCTCGATGGCCTCGAGCACCGCGCCGGGCTCGAAGGCGGGCAGCACGACGAGCGAGCCGCCCCGCATCAGCGTCGGCACGAAGAACGCCATGCCCGCGTGCGAGAGCGGGGTGCAGGCAAGGAAGCGCATCTCGTCCGGCCACTGCCATTCGGCCATCTGGATCTGCGGCAGCGTCACACCGGACGCGAAGGTGTTCACCACGCCCTTCGGCTTGCCGGTGGTGCCGCCGGTGTAGACCATGCTCGACGGGTCGTCGCCGTCGACGTCCGCGGCGACGAGACGGGTGGGCTGGAATCCCTCCGCGAGGGCGAGGATGTCGGTGCCGACCTCGGACGGGCCCAGGGAGAAGAAGTTCTTCAGGGTGGGGACGGTGGCCTTGAGCTCGGCGGCCCGCTCCTCGAATGCGGTGGGGTCGAAGATCAGCGTCTCGATCTCCGCGTCGCCGAGGATGTAGGCGTGGTCGTCGATCGACCCCATCGGGGCGAGGGCGGTGTTGCGGCAGCCGAGGATCATCTGCGAGCCGACGCTGATGAGCACCTCGGGCCGGTTCTTCGACAGCATCGCCACCGTCGACCCCTTGCCGACACCCTGCGAGGCCAGCGCCTGGACGAAGCTGCTGATCTGGTCACGCATCTGTCCGCCCGTCAGGACGACGTCACCGAGGTACAGCGCCGGACGGTCGGCGTTGCGCTCGAGCGCCGTGATCAGCAGATCCGCAAGGAACTGCGGCCGATGCAGGACGTCGGTGGTCATGAATGCTCCGCTCTCGTGGGCGCCGGTGCGCGTGGTGTGCCTCACACAGTAGATCGAAAACTGACACATGTTCTAGTGCCAGTTTCGTTTGTGCTGAGCGGGGCCACGATCCGACTACCCTGAGACCTCATGCAGACCGCGGACGAGCAGCAGGTGGAACTGACTACGGTGACAGTGGTGCAGCACCACCGGCTGCGTGAGGACCTGGCCGTCATCCGCCTCGAGGGCGAGTTCGTCCCGTTCGCCGCGGGCCAGTCGATCGGCGTGATCGTGCCGCAGAACCCGAACCTGGGCCGGCGCTACTCCCCGGCCCTGCCGCCGTCGCTGGACGGCAAGCTCGAGTTCCACGTCCGGACCGTGCCCGCCGGATGGCTCAGCGGCGCGATCGTCGCGGACACCGCCGTCGGGGACGAGTGGCAGGTCGGCGCACCGAGCGGACGACTGTCGATCGACCCCGATGCCCGCGAGGTGATCATGGTCGCGGGCGGCACCGGCCTCGCCCCGCTGCGGGCCCTGATCCTCGACCTCACGCGGCGCCCGCAGCCGCCGCGGGTCTTCCTGTTCATCGGCGGCCGGTACCCGCGTGACCTGTACGCCTCGGACATGCTGTGGCTGCTCGACGAGCAGCTCGAGTGGCTGACCGTGATCCCGGTGGTCGAGGAGATCGTCGACCCCGCCTGGGCCGACCAGTGGTACGAACGGGTCCGCGGCGCCGCCGGGTACGGCGAGGACCACTACATCCAGGGCACCCTCGCCGAGGTGGTGAGCTCGTACGGCGCCTACGTCGACCACCAGGTTCTCGTCGTCGGGTCGCCCGCGATGGTCCGCTCCACCGTCCGTGCCCTCGTCGACACCGGCACCCCGGCCGGCGCCATCCAGGTCGGCTGACCCGCCCCCCGCCCCGCGGACGATCAGAAGAGCGGATCGTGCCGGATGTTCTCCATCGGCGTTCCCTTGGCCTGCAGCCGGTACTTGACGGTCTTCACCATCGACGGCGATCCGACGATCTGGATGTCGCGGTCCTCCCAGGCCCCGAACTCCGCGACGACCTCGCCGAGCTTGCCGGTCAGGCGCTGGTGCATGCCCGGCGGTGGCGTCGGGACCGGGTCGAAGTGCCACCACGGGTCGGTGTCCTGCTCGGACACCGGGATCACCGTCAGCCACGGGTTGGTCCGCGCCAGCTGCCAGAGGGTTTCCAGGTCGTACAGGTCGCAGGGGTAGGTGCCGCCGACGAACAGGTGCACGCGGGGGTTGCTGCCCCGCATCGCCATCTCCATCACCTGCGCGCGCAGGGGCGCGATGCCGGTGCCGGAACCGATCATCAACTGGTCGCGCCCGGACGCCCGGTCGATGCCGAGCGCGCCCAGCGGCGAGGCGATCAGCCACTCGTCACCGAGCGCGGTCTGCCCCACCATGGCGGGGCTGACCCAGCCACCGGAGACGCGGCGGATGTGGAACTCGATCTGGCCCTCGTCGTTGGCCGGGATCGACGGCGACAGGTACCGCCACATCCTCTGCCGTCCCGGGACGCTGACGCTGACGTACTGGCCGGCGCTGTAGTGCATCGGCTGGTCGAGTTGGAGCCGGACCACGGCGACGTCCCGAAGCACCTGGTTGTGCTCGACGACCCGACCCACCCAGGTCCGCGGTCCCGACTCCGAGTGCGCGGCCTCGATCATCACGGACGCGATCAGTGCGATCGCCTCGCGCCAGGCCTGGTCGACCTCCTCGGTCCACAGCTCGTTGCCCGCGAAGTCCTCGAGCGCGGTGATCAGCGCGTTGCCGACGGCGATGTAGTGCTCGTCGGTTACGCCGTACTTGCGGTGGTCGCGGCCGAGCTGGGCGAGGAACGGCACGATCTGGTCGGTCTCGTCGAGCTTGCCGACGACGTAGCCGATCGCCCGCAGCAGCCGGTCGCGCTGGACGTCCATCGCCGCGGGAAAGAACTCGCGTGTGCCCGGGTAGTGCGAGAAGAGGATCGCGTAGAACGAGCGGGCCAGCCGCTCGGGTCCGTCGTCGACCGCGGCGACTGCCTTGAAAGTCGTCCGGACTAGCGAAATCTTCGTTGCGTCCACCGCACTGTCCCCGTTCCGCGCGCGAACGGCGACCGTCGGCGTCCTGACAGAGCGCAGACTCGGCGGCCGCCGATTGGGTTTGAGTGATTCTATGCGGCGGATCTCACAAAATCGAAGGGGCCCCCACGCTGGATCGACGGTTGTGAGCGATCCCACTAGGCTGCGCCCGACGTTGTTTCGGACAGCGTAAGAAAGGAGCTTCGAGGTCGTGGCCATTGCCGTTGGGGACGAGTCACTGAACAGCGAACGAACAGCGATCGGGACGCAGGCCGTACAGGAGTCGGAACGCCGGCTGCGTGAGTGCGCGGAGTTCTACGCCCTGCCCGAACTGTCCCATCTGCCCGCTACGCGGGCGCGGGAGGCGATCGACGAGTTCACGCTGACCGGACGCTACGAACACACCACCGAGGAGCTGCTGGTCGGCGCCAAGCTCGCCTGGCGCAACCACGCCCGCTGCGTCGGCCGCAAGCACTGGCGCACGCTGAAGCTGATCGATGCTCGCGACGCGGCAACGGCGGAGCAACTGGCGGAAGCGTGCTGGGAGCACCTGCGCGTCGCGACGAACGGAGGTGCGCTGCAGTCCGTCATCACGATCGGACCGCGCCCCCTCGACGACGGCCGCGAATACCGCATCCTCAGCCCTCAGCTGATCCGCTACGCGGGCTACCGCCACGCCGACGGTTCCGTGACCGGCGATCCCGCGCACGTGGAGCTGACCGAACTGGTCACCCGGCTCGGCTGGCGGGGCGAGGGCACCCGGTTCGACGTCCTCCCGCTGCTGATCTCCACACCGGACGAACCGATGCGCTGGTTCGACGTGCCCCGCGAGCTGGTGCTGGAGGTGCCGCTCACCCACCCGAACTACAAATGGTTCGCCGACCTCGGGCTCAAGTGGCACGCGGTGCCGGCGGTGTCGAACATGGACCTCGAGGTCGGCGGCCTCACCTACCCGTGTGCACCGTTCAGCGGCTGGTACGTCAACACTGAGGTCGGGGCGCGCAACTTCTCCGACACCTACCGGTACGACATGCTGCCGACGATCGCGGCCAAGCTCCGCCTGGACACGAGTTCGCACCGCACGCTGTGGCGCGACCGCGCCCTGGTCGAGCTGAACCGGGCCGTCATCCACAGCTACCGCGAGGCCGGCGTGATCATGGTCGACCACCACACCGTCGCCGAGCAGTTCCTCGACTTCGTCGGGCGGGAGGAGGCGGCCGGTCGAACCTGCCCGACCGACTGGTCCTGGATCAATCCGCCGATGTCGGCATCGCTGACGCCGACCTACCACCGGCTCTACGACGCGCCGGACCTGGACGTGCGGCCGAACTTCGTGACCCGGACGGGCGCCTCGGGCTGCCCGGTCACCGGCGGCTGACGGCGCGAGAGGGCCTCGTCGGTCCCGGGTCGGTTCACCCGCCGCCGTCGGGCACCCGCACCTCGACGCGTGTTCCCGCGCCGGGCGCAGACACCACGTCGAGAGTGCCGCCGACCGCCTCGACGCGCAGTGCCGCCGACGCGAGGCCGATGTGTCCCTGTCCCACCCGTTCCGGGAGGACGGCGGGGTCGAATCCGACGCCGTCGTCGGCGACGACCAGTCCGATCGAGTCGGCATCCCGGGTCAGGCGCATCTCGACGGTGCCGGCACGAGCGTGCCGCTCCACGTTCGCCAACGCCTCCCGCGCGGTGCGGTAGAGCAGCGCCTCGCCTTCCGGGTGGCGCCCCACGTCGTCGAGGTCCAGGCGCACGGCGTGTCCCGACCGACGGGCGGACGCCTCCCCCAGCTCCCGGAGCGCGGCCGCCAGTCCCAACTGCTCGAGCACCTGGGGATGCAGCGTGGTGACCGTGGAGCGCAGCTGCCCGGCCGCCACTCGCAACGCCGCCTCCGCCGTGGCCACCGCCGGGTCCGCGGTCCGTTCCAGCGCCTCCTCCAGATCCATCCGGGCCGCGAGCACCGTTTGCAGCGGACCGTCGTGCAGGTGCTCGGCGAGCCGTCGACGCTCGCGTTCCTCGGCATCCATCGATTCCGCCAGCAGTCGGCGACGGACGTCGAGCAGCCCCACCACGGTCCCGGAGCGGTGCACCAGCACCGTGCAGAGCGCGGTCGTCGCGGCGGTCAGCCACAGCAGGAACCCGACGTAGAGGTAGACGACGCCGGGCAGGTCGACGGTGTCGTCGCGCACCGCGTAGAACAGCCACACCACGTAGAACCCGGCGGCCGTGCACAACCCGAGCGCCGCGGTGAGTCCGGGGCGGTACTGGAACGCCACCGCCACCGGCAGCACGAAGAACACCGGCAGCAGCTGGGCGGTCCCGGCGCCGGACGCCACGCACAGCGCAAGCAGCGCGGTGATGTCGACGGCCGTCGAGACCCAGCCCGCCCAGGATCCGACCCGCCCACGCCACACCATCGCCAGCCACACCACCGCCACGACGGCGTAGCAGGCCAGCACGGTCCAGAACACCGCCGGCATCCAGTGCTCCACCGGGACAACGGGACCCAGCGTCGCGATCAGGACGATCAGCGGCAGCCGCAGCACCGCGGCGACCCGGACGGTCTGCGCCTCGTACCGTCCGATCACCCGGTCCGCGAACTCGGTCACTCCAGCAACCCTCGACGCATCGCCTCGGCGACCGCAGCGGCCCGATCCGAGACGCCGAGCTTCTCGTACAGCCGCTGCGCATGGGTCTTGACGGTCGAGGGGGCCAGGAACAGGTCGGCGGCGATCGCGGGGAGGCTCTGCCCACGGGCGATGCCGGCGAGCACCTCCCGTTCGCGAGCACTCAGCGCCGGCCCGGACGGCTCGGCCCGACGGTGCACCTCGCCGACCAGGCCCGCGGCGACATCCACGGGCAGCACGTCGCGGCCCTTCGCGCAGTCGAGGACTGCGGTGACGATGTCCGCACGGGTCGATTCCTTCGGCAGGAACCCGGAAGCCCCCGACTGCAGCGCGTGATAGACGATGGCCGACTCGTCGTGCGCCGACAGCAGCAGCACCCGCGTGCCGAGCTCGTCGCGTCGGACCGCCGCCGCGACCTGCGCGCCGTCCAGGTGCGGCATCCGGTAGTCGAGCAGTGCCACCTGCGGGTGCTCGGCGCGGATCAGGTCCAGTGCCGCGATGCCGTCGTCCGCCTCCCCGACCACCTCGACCAGGCCGCTGCCGGTCAGTGCCCGCACCACGCCCTCACGGAACATCGGGTGATCGTCCCCGACGACCACCCGCACCTTCGCGACGTTCGTTCCCGCGGAGCCGGAACCGGCCATGGCTCACTGTCTCACGGTCCCGTCGGACAGGCACCCGATTGGACGGATGCTCGTCCTCCCCCGATCGGGGGACACCGATGTCGTCCCGAACGTGGACCGGACGGCGGACGCGCCGGGCGCGCGGTCCGGCGCACAGTTGGTCACATCGCCGGGAACGACAGTCCGGCACCAACCAAGAGACCACGGCACCACAGGAGCTGTCATGAAAACCACCACCGGTCGGGTCACCCGATTTCTCACCCAGCCCGCCGCCGCGCTCGCGGCCACCGGCGCCGCGGTCGCGTTCGGTGGGGTCGCGACCGCGAGCACACGTCCGACGATCGCGATGGCGATCACCAACCGCTCGGCGGTCCCGATCCACCTCGTGGACCGGTCACCGGGGTTCGGCTGGTGGCGCTCCGCCCCGCCCGACACGATCCCGCCCCACACCACGGTGGTCGTCACGGCACTCACCCAGGATCCGGGCGGCGCGATCTCGGCGACCTACCAGCTGCCCGGGAATGCGCGGGCCACGTTCGCCGCCAACAACTTCGGGACGGGCGTCGACCTCGACGGCACCGAGGTCACCGGCGGCGACCGCTGGAGCCTGGGCCGCACGGTGCATGCCGGTCACCCCGACATGTCCGCCACCTACACCCTCGTCGGGACGCCGTGACGACGAGACAGACCAGCAGGCCGGAGGGGGCGGCCGTGCGACGCAGGTGCGCGCGGCTGCTTCCTCACCCCTCGATCCCGAAATCCTCACCACTGCAAAGGAAGAAGACATGATCAGCACCCCGTCCCGCCACCTCGCCCGCTATGCGGTCCTGCCGTTGGCCGCACTCGTCGCGGTCGGCACCGCCGTCGCCGTCGGCGGCACCGCAACCGCGGGCACCCTCCCCGCCACCGGCCCGACCGTCGCGATGACCATCACCAACGACACGAACGACCCGATGATCCTGCAGGGGTCGGACAACCCGTACGGGCGGTGGATCAACGGGCCGCAGGCGATCATTCCGGCGCACTCGCAGTCGATCGTGACCGCGGCCAACAGCGATCCGGGCGGCATCGGGGTCGACGTCACGTACTCGGTGCCGGGTGGTGACGCGGTCTTCATGGCCAACAACTACTCGTACAACGGCGGGGACCTGAACGGCACCCGGCTCGAGGGGCAGGCCGCAGGCCGCTACCGCCTCGACAGCCGGATGGACACCGGCTTCCCATACCTCAACGCCGGGTACACCGTCGGCCCGCGTCCCCTCTTCGGTTCCAGCTAGCCGCCACCCCTATCCAAGAATGACCGAATGTGGGATTCGATCAGTTGGACTGATCGAATCCCACATTCGGTCATTGGTGGGCGGTGGTGTCAGCGCTCGTGGCGCGGCTTCCAGACGACGATGGAGTTGTTGCGGGGCACGGGCACCAGGTCGCGGCGGTAACCGGTGGCGAGCCGGGCGATCTCCGCGGCCATCTCGGTGACGCGGCTCTGCAGCGCCTGCACCTCGTTGGTCAGTTCGATGATCCGCTTGATCCCCGCGAGGTTGACGCCCTCGTCCTGGGACAGCCGCTGCACCTCCCGCAGCAGGGCGACGTCCCGCGGCGAGTACCGGCGTCCGCCGCCGGTGGTGCGGTGCGGGGTGACCAGTCCGAGCCGGTCGTAGTTACGCAGCGTCTGCGCGTGCATCCCCGCCAGTTCGGCCGCCACCGAGATGACGAAGACCTGTGCATCGGGGTCGAGCGCGCCGTCCTGGTTCTGATCCTTGGCCATGACTCACCTCCGCACGGTCCTGGGTGTGGTGTCGGTACGGTACCGGGCCATCAGGCACCGGCCCAGCCTGCGCGCGGATCGAATCCGCTCGCCTTCTCGACCTCGAGGTACGAGGCCAGTGCCTCGGTGGCCTTCTCGTCGAGATGCGTGGGCACCGCGACCTTGACGGTCACCAGCAGGTCGCCGGCGCCACCGGAGCGCTTGGGTACGCCGCGCCCGCGGACCCGCAGGATGCGGCCGTCGACGGTGCCGGCGGGGACCTTCACCCCGACGCGTCCCTCCAGGGTCGGGACCGACAGCGTGGTGCCGAGCACCAGTTCGCCGTAGCTGACCGGCACGATGACGGTCAGGTCGTCGCCGCTGCGGCCGAACACCTTGTCCGGGTTGACGTGCACGGTGACGTACAGGTCGCCGGACGGTGCGCCCCGCATGCCGGCCTCGCCCTGGCCGGCGAGGCGGATCTTCTGCCCGTCGCTGACGCCGGCGGGGATGCGGACGGTGAGGGAGCGGGTGCGGTTCTGCACGCCGGTGCCGTGGCAGTCGGAGCACGGGTCGTCGATGATCGAGCCGGTGCCGCGGCAGTCGTCGCAGGGCTCGCTGAATCCGAAGGCGCCCTGGTTGCGGCTGACGATGCCGGAACCGTTGCAGCGCGGGCACACTCGCGGGCTGGTGCCCGGCTTGGCGCCGCTGCCGTGGCAGGTGGTGCACGACGCGGGGCTGGTCAGGCGCAGCGGCACGGTGACGCCGGTCGCCGCCTCGCGGAAGGGCAGGGTGGTCTCGGCCTCCACGTCGGAGCCGCGTTGCGGCCGGGCCGCGGTGGTGCGGGTGCCCCCGCGCCCGCCGAACAGGCCACCGAACAGGTCGCCGAGGCCGCCGTCACCGCCGGCGCCGCCGCCGAACAGGTCGCCGATGTTGAACTCGCCGCTGAAGCCGGTACCGCCGGTGGTGTATTCGCCGCCGGGCGCGAAACCGCCGCGACCGAAGCCGCCGCCACCGCCTGCGAACAACCGGCGGGTCTCGTCGTACTCCTTGCGCTTGGCGGGGTCCGACAGCACGGCGTTGGCCTCGCTGACCGCCTTGAAGCGTTCCTCGGCGGCGGTGTCACCGGGATTGGCGTCGGGATGCAGGTCCCGCGCCAGTTTCCGGTAGGCCTTCTTGATCTCGTCGGCCGAGGCGTCGGAGGAGACACCCAGGTCCTTGTAGAAGTCCTTCTCGATCCACTCCCGTTGGCTCACCGGGTGCCTCCTCCTCTCACTGTTACTTGTGTGATTACTGTGCGGACTCGTCCGCGGCGGGCTCGCCGTCGGTGACCGTCACCATCGCGTGCCGGAGCACGCGATCGCCGAGCTTGTATCCCTTGCGCAGCACCGTGCCGAGCACCGGGTTGTGGCCCTCACCCTCCATCTGCACGGCCTCGTGCAGATCCGGGGCGAAGACGTCGCCCTCCTGCCCGAACGCGATCAGCCCGATGCCGTCGAACACGCCGGACAGCTTGTCGGACAGTGCCTTCAGCGGACCGGACTCGAGGTCGCCGTGGGCGCGGGCCCGGTCGAGGTCGTCGGCCACGTCGAGGAACTTGGTGACGATCGCGACCTTGGCGTTGTCCACCGCCTCGGCCTGACGGATCTTGAACTTGCGCAGGTCGTTGGCGTGATCGGCCTTCGCGTAGCCCAGGTCCTTGACAGCCTGGTCCCGCTCCACGATGGCCTTGGCCAGCTCGTCGACCTCGATCTCCGCCGCGGGCCCGGGGGCGGCCGGGCCGGGCGGCCCGGGGGGGGGGGGTGGGCCGCACCGGCCCCGGCCGCGCCCCCCGCTGTTCTTAAGTAACTACACACCAAATAAA
>NZ_JBSFRT010000071.1:0-14527 GCF_053589375.1 Rhodococcus sp. NPDC003348 | reverse complement strand
CACCCGAAATATTGGAGTCTCACCCGCCACGTGACAGTAACGGCGGACGGGCCACTTGCGGGGCACCCCCCCCCCTGAGGGGCCCGTCGCGCCGGAAGGCTCAGGAACCGAAGCGGCCCAGGAACAACGCCTCGGCGACAGCAAGGTTCTCGATCTCCGACGGATCGACGCTCTCGTTCGGGGCGTGGATCAGGCAGCGCGGTTCCTCGACGCCGAGCATGACGATCTCGGCGCCGGGAACCTGCTCGGCGAACACATTGCACAGCGGGATCGACCCGCCCTGCCCGACGGTCCCGAGCGGTTTCCCGAACGCCTCGGCCATCGCCGCCCCGAGTGCGGCGTACCCGGGACCGTCGGTGCGCGCCCGGAACGGCGAGCCGAGCTGTTCGGGCTCGACGGTCACCTTCGCACCCCACGGCGCCCGGGCGAGCAGGTGCGCGGTGAGCGCGTCCTGCGCGACCTGCGGATCCATGCCGGGCGGCACCCTCAGGTTCAGTCGCGCCGACGCCCGCGGCTGGATCGCCGCCGCCGACCCGACCACCGGCGGGCAGTCGATGCCCAGGATGGTCAGCGCCGGACGCGCCCACACCCGGTCCGCGACAGTGCCGGTCCCCACCAGCTCGACGCCGTCCAGGACACCTGCGTCGGTACGGAACTGCTCCTCCGCGTACGCCGCACCGTCCCAGCTCTGCCCGGTGTCGAGTCCGTCGACGACGGTGTCCCCGTTCGCGTCCCGCAGAGTGGACAGAATCTGGACCAATGCCGCAAGGGCATCCGGGGCGGGCCCGCCGAACATCCCCGAGTGCACCTCGCTCGCCAGGGTTTCCACGTGCACCACTACGTTCGCGACGCCGCGCAGGGTGATGGTCGCGGTCGGCTCGCCGACCTCGGCGTTGCCGGTGTCGACTACGAGGATCATGTCGGCCTGGAACAGTTCGGGCCTCGACTCCACCAACGCCTCGAGACCGCCGGTGCCCATCTCCTCGGTGCCCTCGGCGACGACCCTGATCCCGATCGGGAACGGGGTCTGCGGCGTCTCCGGGCTGCGCAGCGCGCGCAGTGCCAGCAGGTGCATCACGATGTTGCCCTTGCAGTCGGCGGCGCCGCGCCCGTACCACCGGCCGTCGCGCTCGGTGAGCTCGAACGGGTCGGTGTGCCACTTGGTTTCGTCACCGGGCGGCTGCACGTCGTAGTGGCAGTAGAGCAGGACCGTCGGCGCACCCGGCGGCCCGGGCTGGTGCCCGACGACCGCGTTCGAGCCGTCGGGGGTCTCGATCAGTTCCACCGATCCGATCCCGGCCGCGATGAACGCGTCCTTGACCCAGTTCGCCGCAGCCAGGCACTCCTCGGGCGGGAACTGGCGTGGATCGGCCACCGACCGGAAGCGCACGAGGGTGGCCAGCTCCTCACGGGCGGTGGGCATCAACCCCCGGACCGCTTCCCGGACACCGTCCTTCGTCGTCACATCGTTGCTCACGTCCGCTCCTCTCCCTGACCGCCTGCTCATTCGTCGTCCGCGAGTTTCAGATCGCTCACCGCGGCGTCGAAGTCCGCCAGGTTCTCCGGGCAGTAGACCTCGAGCACCAGCCGCTCACCGACAAGCAGGTTCCGGGTCGCGATGATCGGACGCATCCCCGGTCCGGCCGCGCCGCTGACGATCTGCTGGTCGAGTGTCGCCTTGTTGAGGGCAGCGGCCGGGTCCGCGCAGACCGCCCCACCGTCGGTGCCGAGCACCCGGGCGGTGGCGTCGATGTCGAGCGGATCCAGCCCGGCCGCCGAGAAGCGCAGGGCCAGTTCGGTGGCCATCGCGTTCGCCTCCTCGCTGCGCTGGTCCTGGTTGAACGCCACCAGCCCCCACACCGCCAACCCCACGAACAGGGCGAAGGCGACGAGATAGAGGGTCAGATGGGAGTTCTCGGGGCGCTTGTACAGATCGTCGCCGGGTGCCAGGCTCACGGCGTCCTCCGGCACGGACCCGCTTGTCGGTGTGGTGCTCATTTCACGCCTCCTGTCCGGCGATCTCCTCGAGCGGGTCGACGGTCACGTCCTGTTTCCACGACGGTTTGCGCATCGCCAGGATCAGCAGCGGCACCCCGAGCCCGACGATCCCGAACCCGCCGCCGACGATCAGCACGTAGACGAACACGCTGCCGCCGCCGAACTGCGAGGGCGGGACGAACCCGATGCAGAACGCCGCCACGCTCGAGATCAGGCCCACCCAGCACAGCAGGAACAGTGCCGGGGCGCGGTAGCCACGCGGATGATCCGGCTTGCTGCGGCGCAACCGCATCGCCGCGACGAACATCAGCAGGTACACCACCAGGTACACCTGGGTGGTGATCACCGACAGGATCCAGTAGGCGCTCGACACCTCGGGAATGAAGGCGTACAGCAGCGCGATCAACGTGGTCACCGCACCCTGCGCGACGAGGATGTTCTGCTGGATCCCGTGCTTGTTCAGCTTCTGCATCGACGGCGGCAGGAAGCCGTCCTGCCTGCCGATCATCAGCAGGCCCTTCGACGGCCCCGCCAGCCATGTCAGCATTCCGCCGAGCGAGGCGGCGATCAGCATCATCGCGAGAATCGGTGTGGCCCAGCCGAACCCGAAGTACGCGAAGAAGGTGTCGAAGGCCTGCATCACGCCGGCGGTCAGGGACAGCTTGTCCGCGGGCACCACCCAGCTGATCGCGACCGCGGGCAGGATGAAGATCGCGAGCACCAACCCCATGGCGACGAACATCGCCCGCGGGAACTCGGAGCCCGGCTTGCGCAGGCTCGAGACGTGCACCGCGTTCATCTCCATGCCGGAGTAGGACAGGAAGTTGTTGACGATCAGCACCAGAGACGCGATACCGGTCCACGCCGGGAGCAGCGCGGAGAACTCCATCGGCGCGGCCGAGGCATTGCCCTGTCCGAGGAACACGATGCCCATCACGATCAGCAGAGCGCCGGGAATGAGGGTGCCGAGCACCAGTCCGGCACTCGACAACCCCGCGACCGCCTTCATGCCTCGTGAGGAGACGAACACCCCCGTCCAGAAGAGGGTGACGATGATGATCGCGGTGTACAGACCGTTCGACGCCAGCGAGGGATTGATGACGTACGCGAAGGTGCTCGCCACGTAACCGAGCAGCGTCGGATAGTAGAAGATCGTCATCGCGAACTGGCACCACACGGCCAGGAATCCCGCCTTGTCGGAGATCCCCTCCCCCACCCAGCGGTAGATGCCGCCGGACCAGCCCGACGCCAGTTCCGCGGAGACCAGCGACGTCGGTAGCAGGAACACGATGGCAGGCACGATGTACAGGAACACGCAGGCGAGTCCGTACACGGCCATCGACGGCGCGGACCGCAGGCTCGCCACCGAACTGGTGGTCATCATGGCCAGCGCTATCCAGGTGATGTACTGCTGGCGCGGCCCCACCGGCAGTATCGGCTTCTGCCGTTCGGGCTCGGACCTCTCGGCTCCGGCAGTTTCCACACTCATCGGCTCCACCACCCGTCGGACGGGCCGTCATTCGACGGCGCAGGCTTCCTCCCTGCACTATTGCGCGTGCGGTCGCGGTGCGGCAGCCCGGAACGCGCAGTTCACCCGGATCGGATGAACCCGCGAATGGGCGGCCACGTCAGGAGTACGCGTCGACGAGCCGTTCCACACCGTCCAGGAACAGATCCAGCGCAAACGTGAAATCCGCGTCGCTCCATTCGACATCGGGTTCGGAATCGAACGCGCCTCCGGCCAGAGCCTCGGAGAGGTGCGGGTAGTTCCCCTTCTCGATCAGCTTCCCGAGGACCGCGCCGTAGTCCAGTTCGGCGGCTGCCTGCGCCGCAGGCCCCTCCTGTGCGTCGAGGAAGTCGGCCGCGAACCTGGCCCGGCCGATCACGTACAGCGACGTGTTGAGGACGACCTGGAACCGCAGTCCCGCAGGAAGCGGCGTGCCTGCCAGCGCACCGAGCCCGGCGTCGAGCCACGCGATGTTGTTCGGCCCGGTGGGCGGCACCGCCCCCAGCGACAACCGCAGCCACCACCGGTGACGCATCAGCACGCCGTACTCGGCCCGCGCCCATTCCCCGAGCGCCTGGCGCCACGGTCCGCCGGCCGGGATGTCCGGCGGCGGTCCGATGACGCGGTCGCTGATCAGGTCGACGAGTTCGTCCTTGCTCGCGACATAGCGGTAGAGCGACATCGTGGTGAAGCCCAGCCGCTTCGCCAGCCGCGCCATCGACAGCGCCTCCACGCCTTCGACATCCGCGAGTTCGACTGCGGTGTCGAGGATCCGGTCGAGGCTCAGCCCGCGTCGCGGACCTCGGGAGCCGGGTTCGAGCAGGCCCCAGGCGAGCTTCACCGCGCGCGGCAGGTCCGGCCCCGGCACGACCTCACTGCTGTCCACATCCACCCTCTCGTCCGGTCACCTCTTGCGCTCATCCTAAAACTGCGTATGTTGTAAACACAGTTTATGGCATACGCAGTTTTTCAGGTCCGTGCAGTACTCACGAATCGGAGCCCCCAGATGACCCCGCGTTCCGGCGGCGCGATCGACGTCGCCGCCCTCCACAAATCCTTCGGCGGCCGGAGCGTGCTCGCCGACCTCGACCTTCACGTCCCCGCGGGCACCGTCTTCGCCCTGCTGGGCGCCAACGGCGCCGGCAAGACGACCGTTGTGCGAATCCTGTCGACGCTCCTGCCGTTCGACTCCGGATCGGTTGTCGTCGCCGGGCACGACCTCCCCGGATCTGCCCAGGCGGTGCGGCGCAACATCAGCGTCACCGGCCAGTACGCCGCCGTCGACAAGTTGCTCACCGGCCGCGAGAATCTCGTCCTCGTCGGCGAACTGAACCACCTCGGCCGACCGGAATCACGGCGGCGCGCAGCCGAACTGCTTGGGCGGTTCG
The DNA here is from genome assembly GCF_053589375.1 of Rhodococcus sp. NPDC003348. NCBI lineage: Bacteria > Bacillati > Actinomycetota > Actinomycetes > Mycobacteriales > Nocardiaceae > Rhodococcus > Rhodococcus sp. NPDC003348. The sequence goes on along the minus strand of NZ_JBSFRT010000071.1, from coordinate 9,634 downwards.
ACCTCGTCGACGCCGCGGACCGTCGCGTCGACACCTACTCGGGCGGCATGGTCCGGCGACTCGACATCGCGATGAGCCTCGTCGCCGATCCCGCGGTCATCTTCCTGGACGAACCGACCACCGGCCTCGACCCTCGCAGCCGCCGGGACATGTGGGAGATCGTCCGCGAACTGGTGCGCGGCGGGGTCACCGTCTTCCTGACCACCCAGTACCTCGACGAGGCGGAGGAACTGGCCGACCGGATCGCGGTCCTCGACGGTGGCCGGATCGTCGCGGAGGGCACCGCACGCGAACTCGAAGCGCTCGTTCCGGGTGGGCATCTCGAACTCCAGTTCACCGATGCCGACGATCTCCTGCGCGCCGCCGACTCCCTGCCCACCGCGTCGGTGGACGCGGACGCGTTGACCCTGGCGGTGCCCACCGACGGGAGCATCGCGTCCCTCCAGGACCTGCTCGGCCGGGTCGACGACTCGATCACCGTCGACCGGGTCGCGCTGCACACCCCGAACCTCGACGACGTCTTCTTCGCCCTCACCGGCTCTCGACGCACCGCCGGTGAGCCCACCACGAAAGCGAGCTCGCGATGACCACTCCCGCCCTGCCGCGCCTGATCACGGTGACCGACTCGACGGTGATGCTGCGACGGAACCTGACCCACCTGCTCCGCAGCCCGGATTCGATGATCATGGCGCTCGCCCTGCCGATCGCGTTGATGCTGCTGTTCGTGTACGTCTTCGGCGGCGCGATCGACACCGGCACGGCCTACCTCGACTACGTGGTTCCCGGGATCATCCTGCTGTGCGCGGCCTTCGGCGCCTCGACCACCGCGGTCAGCGTGTCCACCGACATGACGGACGGCATCGTCGACCGCTTCCGCACTCTCCCGACAGCACAGTCCGCGTTCCTGACCGGACACGTGCTCGCCAGTGTCGTCAGAAACCTGATCACCACGGCCGTCGTGATCGGCGTCGCCCTCGTGATGGGCTTTCGACCCACCGCCGACCCGGTGCGCTGGCTCGGCGTGCTCGCGGTCCTCGCCCTGTTCCTGTTCGCACTGTCCTATCTGTCGACGGCACTGGGCCTCCTCGCGAAGAACCCGGAGGCGGCCGCCGGGTTCACCTTCGTGATCATGTTCCTGCCGTACGTGTCGAGCGCGTTCGTACCCGCGGAGACGATGCCGTCCTGGCTGCGGTGGTTCGCCGAGAACCAGCCGGTCACCCCGGTCATCGAGACGGTCCGGGGACTGCTGATGGGCACTCCGATCGGGCACAGCGGCTGGCAGGCGGTCGCCTGGTGCGCCGCCATCGCGGTGGCCGGATTCGGATGGGCGACCGTGCTGTATCGGCGCCGCGTGCGGGGTTGACACGCGATTGCCGGTACCGGAGGAAACACCAGAATCCGCGGTTGATCGAATCCGGTCCACCTGCCGGTTAACCTTGGTGGGTGGAGTCCATCACCAGCAGCCGAGCCTCGCGTCGTGCGGACCCGGCACTGGTTTCCGTTCCCGCCGACCCGGACGCTGCCGCGGACGCGCCGCAGGAGCTGCTGCCGCGCAAACGCCCGACGCAGGAGCGCAGCCGGCGCAAGTTCGACGCACTGCTCGCCTCCGCAAGGGACCTGCTGACCGAGGTCGGATTCGAGTCGTTCACTTGCGAGGAGGTCGCGTCCCGCGCGGACGTTCCGATCGGCACCCTGTACCAGTTCTTCGCCAACAAGTACGTCATCGTGTGCGAGCTGAACCGGCAGGACTTCGCGTCGGTGCGCGACGAGCTCGAGCAGTTCGACGGCGTCATCCCCTCGCTGGACTGGCTGCGGTTCCTCGACAGCTTCGTCGACCACCTGGCCAAGCTGTGGACGTCCGACCCGTCCCGCCGCGAGGTGTGGCTGGCGATGCAGTCCACACCGTCGACGCGGGCGACCGGCAAGATCAGCGAGAAGCAACTCGCCGAGAAGATCGCGACGATGCTGGCACCGCTGACTCCCCGCACTCGCCGCGACCGCCGGATCATGATGGCCGAGGTGCTCGTACACGTCGTCTACTCGATGCTCAACTTCTCCGTGCAGGACGGCCAGTCGCACTCCGACGCGGTCGCCGAGCTCAAGCGCCTGATGGCCGCCTATCTCCTTGTCGCGGAGAAGGAATCGCGGACCAGTCAGGAGCACTGAACGCTCGGTTTGGATTGAAGCCGGACCGAATCGGGTACCGCCTCCGGCATGAATGAAATCGACGCTGTTCTCCGCGTCCCCTCCACGTTCGCATCTGCACTCCGCCGCGTGCCGCTGTTCCACTCGAACGGGGTGGCGACTCAGGGCCACGCGGAACTGGGCTCGCACTGGTGGCCCGTGCAGGGACGGATACCGGTCACCGCCAGGCTGTCGCGTGCCCTCGGCCTCCCGAACGCCCTTCCCGACGTGCTCGGGCTGTCGGTCAGACTTCACCTGGCCGCGGGCCCCTGGGACCTTCTGCTCGTGTCGGCCCAACCGACGACCAGGGTGGTGCCGTTGCCCGCTCGCGGCTGGTCCAGCGCGCGATACAGCAGCCTCACTGCGTTCCGCACCACCGAGAACGATGCTTTGACGTGGGCGCTTGCGAAGCCGGAGGCGGGGCAGCCCCGGACCGGTTCACTCAGGGCGCTCTCACGCGGCGACCAGCTGTTCTTCACGCTGTCCCTGGCAACCGCACGCTCCGATCCGACACCGGCGGGCCGTCTGTCGCTCGATCCTCCGACGACCTGCGAGGACACCGAGCAAGCCGACTTCGATCCGGTGCTCCACCGCCCTGACGGGGTGCAGATGTGGCCACAGTGGGTGGCGGCGGTCCGGCAGGCGGCCCACGGCGGCAGCCGAACCGGGCGACACGCCGCGCCGGCATGACCCGCACCTAGTCGGCCGTCACAGGCTCGTAGCCACCCCGGGCACCGCGCCGCACCGAGGTCGCCGCGACCACTGCCGCCGCCAGGATCAGGATCGCGGACACCAGGAGTGCGGTGTCGAGGCCGGCGTGGAACGCGGCGAACGCGGCGTCGATGACCTTCTGCACGATCGGCCCGTAGGCGGCGGTCGCGGACGCGTCCCCGCCCTCGGGAACGGCGCCGGTCTCGATGGCATGGACGACGATCCCCTGGAACGTGGTCGGTACGTCCAGGTCGGTGAGCCTGGTCGTCAGGTCCGTGTGCAGGTGCGCGTTGACGAGGGAACCGAGCGCCGCCACCCCGACCACCGCACCGATCTGCCGCATCGTGTTGGTGGCCGCGGCGGCCATCCCGGAATGAGCGGCGGGCACGCCCGTCAACACCGCCGACGTCAACGGCACCACGGCGATGCCGAAGCCGAGTCCGGCAACGGTCAGTGCGGCGGCCAGCGTCCCGAAGGCGGGAGTGCCCTCCAGCGCCCCACGGGTGAGGAGGATGCCCACGGCGCCGAGCAGGCAGCCGACGATCATCGGCACCACGGGCGCGCTGCGCGCCACCCAGAACCCGCACAGCACCGAGCCCGCCACGATGGCTGCGGCCATCGGACCGAACACCGCGGCGGTCCGCTCCCCCGAATATCCGAACACCTGCTGCATGTACAGGGCGGTGAAGAAGAAGATCGAGAACACCCCGAAGTACACGGCGAACGCGACGATCAGGGCGCTGCGGACCAGTGGCGGCCGCAGATAGCGCAGGTTCAGCATCGGGTTGCGGGTCCGCGACTCCACCGCCACGAACGCCACCAGCGCGAGCGCACCGATCGTGAACAGCACCACCGACGAGGTCGCGCCGTACCCGACGGTCTCCCCGTCGATGGCGGCGTAGACGACACAGCCGAGGAACGCCGCGCCGAGGACACAGCCCGCGACGTCGAGCCGACCGGGCTGCGGATCCGAGCTCTCCGGGACGTACCGCATCGCGGCGACGACCAGCACGGCGCCGAGCGCCAGGTTGAACCAGAACACCGCGCGCCAGTCGAACGCGCCGACAAGGAGCCCGCCGACCACCGGTCCGAGCGCGAGGGCCAAACCGGACACGCCCGCCCAGGCGCCGAGCGCCTTCGCGCGATCCGCGCGGTCGGGGAACACGTGCCTGATCACCGACAGGGTGCCCGGTTCCGACGCCGCCGCACCGACACCCATGACGGCACGGCCGAGGATCAGGAAGGCGGTCGTCGGTGCCGCGGCCGCGACGACCGATCCCGCGCAGAAGACCACCATCCCGGCGACCATCACCCGGCGCCGGCCCCACCGGTCACCCAACGAGCCACCGATGAGCATCAGGCTCGCGAACACCAGCGTGTAGGCGTTTATCACCCACTGCAGCGGCACGACACCGGCATGCAGGTCGGCCTGCACGTCCCCGAGCGCCACGCTGACGATCGTGGTGTCCAGGAAGGTCAGGAACAGCACCGCGCACAACGTCGCCAGCGCGAGCCGCGGCCGCGTCCGCGCGGTCGCCGGTGTCAGTGCCACCGGCTCCATCGAACTCTCAGCTCGTCGGTACCGGCGGTGCCATAGGGGAGGTCGCGGTGCACACCGGCGGCGGGTTGCCCTCGAGCGTGAGCAGCGAGCAGAACGTGGACTCCGCCACCTTCCAGGTCCCGTCGACCTGCACGGCCTCGCCCGTCTGGTCGGCAAGCACCGGCTGCCCGTTGATCAGCACCGTGTAGGTGACGGTGGCGTGCCCGGGCGCATCGACGTCCACATGCGACACCGTGGCCGTGGTACCGGTCGCCATCGGGGAATTCGCCTGGGCGTTGATGGTGTCCGCGAACGCGTCGCCGTTCTGGACGAGGGTGATCTTCGTGGCGCCGGGCGTCTCGCCGGAGAAGAACGTGACGAACGCGTGCGTCACCGCGTCCGTGTCGGCGGCGCCGGCCGCGGTCCCCGTCGCGTGGGCCGTCCCCGTCTCGTGGGTCGTCGCCGTCGCCTGGGTCGTCGCCGCCGGCGTGGTGGTCGTGGAGGATTCGTCGGAGTTGCTGCTGCAGCCTGCGGCGGCCACGGCGAGAAGTGCACTGAACGCGAGGGCGGTCGCGAGCCGCTGTGGCCCGCCCCGCCGAATCGGGGTGAAGCCGACCATGACGCTCCTCCCAGTGAACTGAACCGAGCAGTCTTCCCCTTCGTTCTACGCCGATCCCCGCCCTCGTGCGGGGCGAATCACACACTCACCCGCGGCGGAAACCCTGGAGCCGAACACAGCGGCGGGGCCGGGCGGCGGATCCACTCCACCGTCCGGCCCCGCCGGTTGTGCCAGTTGTCAGCGCGTGACGGGCGCGACGAGGTCGGGTTCCTCGATGACGACCATCGCACCGGCCATGTCCCCGTCGTGGGTCAGCGACAGGTGGATGATCGCGCCCGGCAGGAACTGGGCGGCCTCGTCGTGCAGCTTGATCGACGGCCGGCCCCAGGCGTCGTTGACGACCTCGACCTGCACGTAGGCGTTGTCACCGACGGCCGGTGGCCGGGCGAACCTGGAGGACGCCCACGCCTTGATCACCGCTTCCTTCGCGGCCCAACGGACGGCGTAGTGCCGGGCCGGGTCGCCCTTGGCCTCGCAGTAGCGACGCTCCCCCGGCCGGAAGCTCGACTTCATCGCCGTGCCCGGCCGGGACAGCTGTTCCGCGAACTCGGACACCGTCACCAGGTCGAAACCGATCCCCAGGATGGCCATCTACTTGCACCCCGGCATCTCGGAGCGGTAGACGTCGCCGGCACCGAGGCGCGCGGCCTCGGAGAGCAGCACGCTCGCCTCGAGTTCACGGGCCGCCTTCGCGGGCACCGAGTCGCCGCCGAAGCGCCGGTCCGCGGGCCGCTCGTACAGGTCCGCGCCACCGCACATCGCGGATGCCAGCCTGCGCTGACCCTCGACGGTCCGCGTGCGGGCCTGCTCCAGGTATGCCTCCCGCTCGGCCGCGGGGACCGACTCGACGAACGCCTGCGGGTGCACAACCGCGATCAGACCGGAGACGTGGCCGAAGCCGAGGCTGGTCAGCAGGCCCGCCTTGAGCGGGAACTGCTCACCGAACTTCAGCGCCTCGCGCGGCCACACCAGGTGCGAGTACTCGGCCATCTTGTCGTCGACGCAGTCCAGGCTGCGGTTCGGCGGCACGACGCCCTGTCCGAGGACCTGGCACAGGCCGATCAGCTGGAACGCCGCCGCACCACCCTTCGCGTGCCCGGTGAGGGTCTTCTGCGAGACGACGAACAGCGGGGCGCCTTCGCTGCGGCCCAGGGCCGCCGCGAGCCGCTCGTGCAGCTCGGCCTCGTTCGGGTCGTTCGCCGCGGTCGAGGTGTCGTGCTTGGAGATCACCGAGATGTCGTCCGCGGTGACGCCGAGCGCGTTGAGCGACAGCGCCAGCTGCGAATCCTGGCCGCCGCGACCGGCGCCGAGGGCACCGATGCCGGGAGCCGGAATCGAGGTGTGCACACCGTCGGCGAACGAACCCGCCCAGGCGACCACACCGAGCACCGGCAGACCCATCGCGAGCGCCAGGTCACCCCGGGCCAGCAGGATCGTGCCGCCACCGGCGGACTCGACGAACCCGCCGCGCCTGCGGTCGTTGGCCCGCGAGAACCGGCGGTCGGCGATGCCCTTGGCGGTCATCTCCTCCGACTTCGCGGTGGCGGACATGTCACCGAACCCGACGATGCCCTCGATGCCGAGGTCGTCGAAGCCGCCGGCGACCGCGAACGTCGCCTTGCCGAGGCGGATCTTGTCGACGCCCTCCTCGACGGACACCGCGGCCGTGGCGCAGGCCGCGACGGGGTGCACCATCGCGCCGTAGCCGCCGACGTACGACTGCATGACGTGCGCGGCGATGACGTTCGGCAGCGCCTCCTGCAGGATGTCGTTCTGCCGCGACTCCCCGAGCAGGGTGTCGATGTACAGCGACCGCATCGACGTCATGCCGCCCATGCCGGTGCCCTGCGTGTTGGCCACCGTCGACGGGTGCACCCAGCGCAGCAGCTCGGACGGGGTGAAGCCGCTGGTCAGGAACGCGTCGACGGTGGAAACGAGGTTCCACAGGCCGACCCGGTCGACCGACCCGGCCATGTCCGCGGGGATGCCCCACGTGGTGACGTCGAACCCGGTCGGGATCTGGCCGCCGACGGTGCGGGTCAGCTTCGCCTTGCGCGGCACCCGGATCTCGGTGCCCGCGCGGCGGGTGACCTGCCAGTCGCCGCTCTCCGGGTCCTGCGACGCGACGGTGTGCTCCGGATCGGAGTCGACGAACGCCTGCGCCTCGGCCTCGGATCCGACCACGAAGCTCAGGTCGTTGTCGAGGAACACCGACGTCATCAGCGGCATGGTGTTGTCGACCATGGCGCCCTCGTCGACGTACCGGCGGATGCCGCAGCGCTCGACGACGATGTCGTGGTAGCGGTCCGCGATCTCCTCCTCCGGCACGAGCTCACCGGTCTCGGCGTCGTACCAGCCCGGCTGCGGATCCTGTTCCCAGGCGACGAGCCCGGTGTTCCAGGCCAGCTCGAGGACGCCGGCCGCGGAGAGCTGCTCGTCGACCTCCATCTCGAAGCGGGTGCGGGCCGAGCCGTACGGGCCGAGCTCTCCGGCGCCGACGATGACGACCAGGTCCGCCGGGGTGACGTCCAGTTCGGGCCACGCCGGGGCGGGCAGCTCGTCGATGATCCGCGGCGGTGCGGGCAGCGCCGCGATCGTCTCACCCTCGGGTTCGACGTCCGCGTCCTCCTGCTCGGCCTCCGCGGCGGCACGGGCGAGCGCCACCAGGTCCAGCTGCGCGTCACCGAGTCCGCCGGTGAGGTCGATCGTGACCGGTGCGGCCGCGGCCTGCTTCACCGTTTCCGCGGTGCAGGCACCGAGCAGCTGCTCGGCCATCTCGTCCGTCGACCAGGTGCGCACGCCCTTGGCCTCGACGGCGTCGACCATCGGGTCGTTGCCGCCCATCAGGCCGGTACCGCGCACCCACCCGATCAGCGCGTGCACCAGCGTGACGCGCTCGGCCCAGCTGCGCTCCGCGTTCCAGCGGCCGACCAGCGCGTCGAGCGCCGCCTTCGACTCGCCGTACGCGCCGTCGCCGCCGAACAGACCACGGTTCGGCGAACCGGGAAGCACCACGTGCAGGTGGGTGTCGACGTCGCGGTCGTAGCCGATCGCGGACAGCCCGGCGACCAGCCGCTCGACCGACCACAGCAGGACCCGCATCTCCATCTCGGCGCGGGCGCCGGCGTCGGAGAGCTCACCCATCACGCGCGGTGCGGCGAACGGGAAGAGCAGCGTCGGGGTGACGGCCTCCTTCACCAGCTTCTTGGCACCGCCCGCGGTCTCGGTCTGCTCCTGGCCGATCCAGTCGATCAGTGCGTCGACGTCGGTGTACGACGCCATGTTGGCGGGCACCACCCACAGGGACGCGCCGGCACGGGCGTTGTCGCGGTACAGCTTCCGGTAGAAGCCGAGCCGCTCCTCGTCCAGGCGGGAGGTGGTGACGAACACCGTCGCACCGCCGCGAAGCAGCTGTCCGGTGACGGACGCCGCGATCGACCCCTTGCTGGCACCGGTCACGACCGCGACCTGGTCCGACCACGGACCGGACAGCGCGTCCTTGACCTGCGCCGCCTCGGCGATGGTCGCGTAGACGCCGACCAGTTCCTCGCGGCCCTCGGCCTCGGCGCGACGCCGCCAGAAGTCGGCGTGCGACGCCACGGCGCTGCCTGCGCCGGTGAAGTCGGAGTCGGTGACGGACACGACGGTCGCATGGTCGCCGATCCACAGCCGGGCCAGGTCCTCACGGGCCGACGCCCAGCGGTCGTCGAACAGCACCGCCTTGCGGGCGTCGAAGGCAGGCGCGACCAGGCGCGGCCAGTCGGAGCCGAGCTCCGCGGAGACCAGGTCGACCAGCTCGGTGTCGGCCTCGGCGACCGCCGCGGCGGCCTGATCGGCCAGGCCGAGCTGCTCCAGCACCAGCCGGGCCGCCGACGCGAGCACGCCGTTGCGTCCGGTGATGTGCTCGGTGAACTCACCGAGTGCCGCCGCGTCGACGGTGCCACCGGCGCCGCCGCCTGCCGCAGGCATGGACACCGCGACCCCGCGGCGCGCCGCGACCGACTGCACGGCCGCGTCGATCACCGCGTCGACGGCGCCGCCGTCGGACAGTGCGCCCTCGTGCAGGCCGCCCATCGCTCCGCCGCGGACGCTGGAGCCGTCGCGGGTGCCGAGCGCCACCTCTGCGGTGACGTGGCTGGCCCAGCCCGCGCCGAGCTCCCACACCTTGGTGACGCGCTCGGCGATCGCCGCCGGACGCTTGCCGGACGGGCCGAACACCTTGCGCAGGTGGTCATTGAGCGAGTCGGACAGCACCGGGCCGAACGGCTTGTAGGTGCGGGCCAGCTTGTTGACGGTCACCGCGAGCGAGCCCATGTCGGCGTCCGCCGCACCGTCGATCGCACCGAGCGACAGCTCGGAACCGAGGTCGACGAGCAGCTGGTTGCGGCGCGAGGACACGCCGTCGCACAGCGCCTCGATGGTGTCCGCCGGGCCGATCTGGTCCGGGCGCAGCTTCGTCCACAGCGCGATCAGCACGTTGGTGGCGTCGGACGCCGCGAACGCGATGTCGTCGGGACGCGGGCCGCCGGCCGCCGCGGCGCCGGGCGGGGCCGGAAGGGAAATGGGAGGGGGGTGGAGGA
>NZ_JBSFRT010000070.1:0-15034 GCF_053589375.1 Rhodococcus sp. NPDC003348 | reverse complement strand
CTACACCCCCCCAAACACCACCCCTTCCCCCACCCCGCGCTTCTTCGTTGGGGGGGGGGTGGGGGGGCTTCCCCCCCCGGGGGCCGGCGTGCCCCCCCACGCCACCGATCCGTTGCGCGCGCCCGTGGGCGGTGCCACCCCCGGAGGCGCACCGTGACCCTGACCCGATTCGTGCGCGGCCAGCTGGTCGTCTTCGCCGTCCTCACCGTCATCGGCCTCGTCGTCATGGCGACCTCCTACGTCCGGGTGCCCGCAATGGTGGGCATCGGCCGCTACCGGGTCACTGTGCAACTCGAGGCGAGCGGCGGTCTGTACCCCCACGCCAACGTCGCCTATCTCGGTACGAACGTCGGCACGGTCGACTCCGTCGTGCTTGGCCCGGGCGGCGTCGACGCCCACCTGACGATCTCCCGTGACCACCCGATCCCCGCCGACGTGCTGGCGCGGGTCCGCAGTGTGTCGGCGATCGGCGAGCAGTACGTCGACCTCGTCCCGCCGCAGGGCACTGCCGGCGATCCGGGCGCCGCGAGCGATACCGGGGATCTGTCCGACGGTGCCGTGATCCCGGTGCAGCGGACCGAGCTCCCGCAGGATGTCGGCGCGATCCTCGATCAGGCCGACCGGCTGCTCGACGCCATCGCCGACACCAAACTGCACGAACTCGTCGAGGGGGCGTTCGAGGCCTTCAACGGCACGGGGCCGGACCTGCAGCGGCTGCTGGATTCCGCGCAGTTGCTGGTGCAGGAGGCCCTGGACGGTGCGGAGCCGACGCGGACCCTGATCGAGCAGGCCGGTCCACTGCTCGACACCCAGGTCGAGAGCGCCGACGCGATCCGGTCCTGGACCGCCGACCTCGCACGCGTCACCGACCAACTGCGGGAGAGCGAACCACAGCTGCGGTCGCTGATCGAGCACGGTCCCGCCGCGGTGCACGAGGCCGACCGGCTGTTCGCCGAACTGAAGCCGACCCTGCCGCTGCTGCTGGCGAATCTGGTCAGTGTCGGTCAGGTCACCAGCATCTACAACCCCAGCATCGAACAGGTCCTGGTCGTTTTCCCACCGCTGATCGCGGCCCTCGGCACCGTCGTGCGCGGACCGCTCGAGGACGGTGCCCTGGTCGACTTCCACCTGCAGTTCGGCGACCCGCCGGCGTGCACCACCGGGTTCCTGTCGTCCACGCAGTGGCGATCACCCGACGACCTGTCGGTGCCGGACACGCCGTCGAACCTGTTCTGCAAGGTTCCGCAGGACAGTCCGATGGTGGTGCGCGGCGCACGCAACGCGCCCTGCATGGAGTATCCGGGCAGGCGCGCCGCGACGGTGGAGGAGTGCCGCAGCGGTGAGCCCTACGTCCCCGAAGGGGACAACCCCTGGCGTTCGGCTCATCCGGCACCCAGTGTGGAAGGTGGCCGCGCCGCGTCCGGCGTGGAAAGTGGCCGCGCCGCGTCCGGCGTGGAAAGTGGCCGCGCCGCGGACGGGGTGCAGGTGCAGCCGTCCTCGTACGGCGAGTCGGGTGGATCCCAGCCCGCGGCGCGACTGTACGACCCGCAGACGGGTGTCTACGTCGGCCCCGACGGACGCCGCTACACGCAGCCGGGCATCGCCCCCGGCGGAGCCGCTCGGGAGGCTCCCGCCTGGCAGGACCTGATGACCGCGCAGCAGGGTTGATCGCACAGCAGGGTTGTGCGCGGGATGAGGGACCGGCGTGGCGTGGAGTCGGGGAGCCTTGCGGCCGAGCCCGCTTCGGGTGAGCGGGCTACTTCGCTTTGCGCGCGGGGCGCCGGCTTGCCTTCGCCGGCGGCCGCTGGGCGCCGATCGCCGATGCGGCGTGGTCGAGGATGCACTCGAGGCCGTACTCGAAGTTGCTGTCGTCCGGGGCGGCACCGCTGCGTCCCTGGGCGGCGGCCTCCGCGAGGAGCGGGGTGTCCTCCGCGGTGATCCTCAGGTCCTCGTAGTAGGCATGCGAATTGGGGTCGGCGGCCTTCGCCTTGTCGCCCAGTCGGGCGAGGACGACGGATCCGCGCACATGCAGCTGGACAGCGGCGAAGGTGTCGAATGCCTCGGGCAGGGGGAGGCCGGCGTCGACGAGGTCGGCGACGATCCGCTCGATGTAGCGGGCGCCGAGTTGGCCATGGGTCGGGCTCAGGGTCGAGCGGATCAGGATCAGGTCGATCAGGATCGGGTTGGCCAGGAACGTGGCTCGCATGCCGCGGGCGAACGCGGTCAGCCGGTCGCGCCAGTCGCCGTCCTCGGGGACCGAGACGGCGCCGATGTACCGCGCGACGGCCCGCTCCGTCATCGCGTTGAGCAGGTCGTCCTTCTTGCGGAAGTACCAGTAGATGCTGGTCACGCCGACTCCGAGATGCTTACCGAGCATCGGCATGCTCAGGTTGTCGAGCGAGACCTGCTCGGCGAGCTCGAACGCACCGGCGATGATGTCCTCGGGATCGATCGAACCCCGCTCCCGGCGTTGCCGTTTCGGTTCCGTGTCCTGCGTGGCCATACCCGAGCACCTCCGTTGTGTCCCCGCGATCCTATCGGTTCGCACGGATTTACCGTGAGCGGCCCGGTAAGGGTGTCGCGGGGACGACGGCCGGGTGCGGCCGCGGCGGCGAGCCGGAGCCCGAGCTGTCAGAGGACGGCGCCGGACTCCTTCGCGGCGATGATGGCGTCCCAGTCCAGTCCCAGCTCCAGCAGGATCTCCTCGGTGTGCTCCCCGTGCTCGGGGGAGCGCGACGGTACGGCCGGAGACTCGTCGAACTGCACCGGTGCGCTGACGGTCCGGTACGGGTTGCCCGCGTCGTCCGTCAGGGTCATCAGGTAGCCGTTCGCCTCGACCTGTGGGTCCTCGAGCACGTCGGCCGGTGAGGTGAGCGTGGCCCACACGCCGGGCTCGTCGGCCATGATCTTCTGCCACTCGGCGAGGTCGCGTTCGGCGAAGATCGCGCGCAGTTCCGCGGTGGCCTCGTCCTTGTTGAGGGTCAGGTTGGCCAGCGGCGTGAAGCGCGGGTCCACGCCCAGGTCCGGACGCCCGATGCGCTCGCAGAAGCCCTTCCAGTAGCGGTCGGCCTGTAGGAACATCAGTTGGACCCAGCGGTCGTCGCGGGTGCGGTACCGGTTGACCGCGGGGTTCGGTGCATCTCCCGGCGCGTACGGGGGGATGCGGTCGATGCCGTAGTAGTCGGCGGCGGCGATGTCCGGTGCCACCGCCCACATGCCCTGTGCCAGAAGGGAACTGTCGACGATGGCGGCGTGCCCGGTGCGTTCGCGGTGGAACAGTGCCGTGGCGATGCCGCCGGCGAGGGTGATCCCGCCCTGGAGATCGCCGAAGGCCGGGCCCTGGGCGAACGGGAACTCCTGCCCGTCCGGAGTGAGTGCGTAGGCGACGCCGGCGCGGGCGGTGTACGAGGACCCGTCGAAACCGCCGCGATCGCGGTCCGGTCCACGGCTGCCCTGTCCGCTGCCGCGCGCGATGATGATGTTCGGGTTCATCTCGCGGATGATGTCGACGGAGAGGTCGGCCCGCTCGAGCTGACCCGGGAGCCAGTTCGTGAGCAGCACATCGGCCTTCGCGACGAGCTTGGCGAAGATCTCCCGGCCGCCGGGGGTCTTGATGTCGAGACCGATGCTGCGCTTGCCGTGGTTGCCGATCTCCATCATGAAGTTGGCGCGCACGCGCGAGTCCTGGGGCGTCAGCCCGCCGACGGTGAGGTACCGGCACGGATCGCCGCCGTGGGGGTCTTCGATCTTGATCACGTCGGCGCCCCAGTCGTGCAGGGCCGCGCCTGCGCTGGGGACGTAGGTCCAGGAGGCCAGTTCGACGACCGTGACACCGTCCATCAGTCCGGACATCCGCGTTCCCTTCTCTGCTGTGAGTGTGCGTGTCTGTTGTGAGTTCGAGAGGGAAGACGCCGGCGGAATCGCTGGCGTGGCCCTTGCGATGGAGCGTACTGTAAGAATTACAGTGAGTCACCCAATCGGTGTGGATGGGAGTGGGATGAGGACGGTGAGGACCGCGGAGGAGTCGCCGGCCGGGAGCCCGGCCGGAGGAAGTCCGGTGGCCGAGAAGTCGCGCCCGGTACCGGATCCCGTGACGGCGTTCTACTGGGAGGCGGCCGCCCGAGGCGAACTCGTCGTCCAGGGATTCGAGGGGACCGACCACCTGCAGTACCCGCCCGAACCGGTCGCCGAGGGGCATCTCGGCCCGGTGGGCCCGAGCCGGGCCGTTCCGGTGAGCGGACGCGGTCGCCTCTACGCGTACACGGTGCTGCACCAGGCCTTCCATCCCGCATACGTCGGTGAAGGGCCGCTGATCATCGCGCTGACCGAACTCGACGACGCGCCCGGCGTGCGGATCCTGACCAACATCTTCGGCGCCGATCCCGGCGAGCTGCGGATCGACATGCCCCTCGAGGTCACCTTCGAACCCCGAGGAGAGTGGAGCATCCCGCAGTTCCGGCCTGCCGGCGGCACCACCTCGGTCGCGGCCGGAGCCGCCTCGTGAGCCGCGCCCGCGCCGCAGTCGTCGGGGTCGGCTACTCGACCATCCATCGCGAGCGGGGAGTCGACTGCCGGCCACTGGTGGTCGACGCGGCCCGCGCCGCCCTCGACGACGCCGGGCTGAGTGTGGCCGACGTGGACGGAATCTTCGAGTACGCAGGCGACGAGGGCGCCCACGACGTCGCGCGCATGCTCGGCGTCGACAATCTCGTCACCTACGCCGACTACACGGCGCGCTGCCCTTCGGCGATCACCGCCGCACTCGGTGCCGAGATGGCGGTGCTCTCCGGAGCGTGCGAGGTGGCGCTGGTGGTGCGTTCGGTGACCCGGGAGTGGGGTACCCAGAGCGGACGCGCCGTGCCCGCGGCGGTCGGCCGATCGCAGTTCGAGGTCCCGTACGGGGTCATGGGCGGTGTGATCCCGGTGATGGGCATGCGAAAACAGCGCCGACTGGCCGAATTCGGTGGCAGCGAGGACGATTACGGACACCTGTCGGTGGGCGCCCGCAAGTGGGCCGCACTCAACGATCGTGCCGTGCTGCGCGATCCGATCACCCTCGACGACTACCACGCCTCGCGTTTCGTCGCGGAGCCGCTGCGGCTGCTGGACTGCGACTATCCGGTGACGGGTGTCTGCGCGGTGGTCGTGACCACGGCCGAACGGGCCGCCTACCTCGCGCAGGTTCCGGTGACCATCGACTCGAGCTCCATGGGCACCGGCGCCCATCCGGACTGGACCTTCACCCCCGACTTCGTCTTCGGTGGAACCCGGCGCTGCTCGGAGAACATGTGGCGCAAGGCATCCGTGGGCCCGGCCGACGTGGACGTCGCCGAGCTGTACGACGGATTCACCCACATCACCATCTCCTGGGTCGAGGCGATGGGCCTGTGCGGCATCGGCGAGTTCGGCGAATGGGTCGACCAGGGCCGGACCATCGCGCCCGGCGGTCGCCTGCCCCTCAACACCACCGGCGGGCAGCTGGCCGAGGGCCGGTTGCACGGACTGAGCTTCCTGGCCGAGGCGGTGGTGCAGCTGCGCGGCCAGGCCGGCGCCCGGCAGGTGCCCGGTGCCGAGGTGGCCGTCGTCGCAAACGGTTTCGGACCGCAGTGCGCGTCGATGGTGCTCACCCGATGATCCGGACCGCCGCGACGACGGCGCACACCGCGGCGACCTGCCGCACCGAAACCGCGAGATCGACACCAGCAAACGTGAGGAGCAATCGTGAGTGAGGTCGTGTCGGACGCCGCCGCCCCCAGCGTCGCGCTGGGAGAGCGGGCGGCGGGCCGGGCCGAGCCCCGCATGTTGATCGACGGGCACCTGGTCGGCGCCGCCTCCGGCGCCACCTACCCGAACGTCTCCCCGGCAACCGGGCTGGTGCTCGGCGACGCGGCGGCGGCCGGCGCCGAGGACATGGACCGGGCGATCGGGGCGGCCCGGCGCGCCTTCGACGACGGTGTCTGGGCGACGGACCGGGCACTGCGCGCCCGCTGCCTCGAGCAGTTGCAGGAAGCCCTCGAGTCCGAACGCGAAGACCTGCGCGAGGAACTCGTCGCCGAGGTCGGAGCCCCGCTGATGTCGACCACCAACGCTCAGCTGGACTGGCCGCTCGCCGACGCGCTGCGCTACCCGGCCCGCCTGATCGGCGAGTTCGAGTGGGAGCGGGAACTCGGCGGCAGCGCCCTGTTCGGGGCACACACCCAGCGCACCGTCGTGAAGGAACCGGCCGGTGTGGTCGCGGCGATCACCCCGTCGAACTATCCGGTCGAGGTGATCCTGAACAAGCTCGGCCCCGCGCTGGCGGCCGGCAACACGGTCGTCCTCAAGGCGGATCCGAACACACCGTGGAACGCGACCCGGCTGGGTCGCCTGATCGCGGAGCGCACCGACATCCCCGCCGGCGTGGTGAACGTGGTGACCACGCCCGACAACGAGGTCGCGGCACGCCTGGCCGTGGACCCCCGGGTCGACCTGATCTCGTTCACGGGCTCCACCGAGGTGGGCCGCCGCCTCATGCGTGACGCCGCCGGCACCATGAAGCGCACCTTCCTCGAACTCGGCGGAAAGTCGGCGCTCGTCGTTCTCGAGGACGCCGACCCGTCGAAGATCGTGATGGGCGCCATCGGAGCCTGTTCGCACGCCGGGCAGGGCTGCGCCATCAACAGCCGCCTGCTCGTTCACCGCTCCCTGTTCGACCGGGCGGTCGCGGACGTGACCACGGCGTTCTCCGCGGTTCCCGTCGGCGACCCCGCCGACCCGGGCACCTTCGTCGGACCGCTGATCAACGCCCGCGCGCAGCGGCGGGTGCTGGAGATGATCGACCGGGCCCGCAGCGAGGGCGCCGAGATCACCACCGGGGGCGGACCCGCGACCGGGCTGCCCGCGCACCTGTCCGGCGGCCACTTCGTGACGCCGACGGTCGTGGTCGGCGTCGACAACGGCGCGGCGATCGCACAGGACGAGGTCTTCGGCCCCGTCCTCGTGGTGGTGCCGTTCGACGACGACGAGGACGCGGTACGCATCGCCAACGACAGCGCCTTCGGTCTCGCCGGCGCGGTGATGTCGGGGTCGAACGAGCGTGGAATGGCGTTCGCCCGGCGGATCCGGACCGGCTCCTTCGGCGTCAACGGCGGCATGTTCTACGGCGCCGACGCGCCGTTCGGCGGCTACAAGAACAGCGGCCTCGGACGGCAGTGCGGCATCGAGGGATTCGCGCAGTACACGGAAACCAAGACCATCGGCTGGCGGACACCCAGGCGGTGACCACGGGCCGACACAGAAAGGCGGAACAGGTGGGAAAGCTCGACAACAAGATCGCGGTCGTCTCGGGAGCGGCACGGGGCCAGGGACGTTCGCACGCGGTGAACCTCGCCGCGGAAGGGGCGAGCATCATCGCCCTCGACGTCTGCGCGGACCTCGACGGCAACACCTATCCACTGGCCCGGCCGGAGGATCTCGACGAGACCGCCCGGCTGATCGAGAAGGAGGGTGTGCGGGTGCACACCGCGATCGTCGACGTGCGTGAGCGCAGCGCCGTCTGGAAGGCGATCGCGGATGGCGTCGAGGAACTCGGTGGGCTCGACATCGTGGTGGCCAATGCCGGTATCTGCCCGATGGGCAAGGGCCAGACGATCCAGTCCTGGTCGGACACCATCGACACCGACCTCGGCGGTGTGTTCAACGTGATCCAGGGCAGCCTGCCGCACCTGAAGGAGGGCTCGTCGATCATCGCGACCGGCTCGCTCGCCGCCCAGTTGGGCAGCGCGACCAACCAGGGGCCGGGCGGATCGGCCTACAGCCTGGCCAAGCAGATGGTCGCCCGCTACGTCAACGATCTGTCGATCCAGTTGGCACGCAGGATGATTCGCGTCAATGCCGTGCACCCGACCAACGTGGACACCGACATGCTGCACAACGAGGGCATGTACAAGGTGTTCCGGCCCGACCTGGAGGCACCCACCCGCGAGGAGGCGGAGCTGGCGTTCCCCGCGATGCAGGCGATGCCGGTGCCGTACATCTCGCCGCAGGACGTCTCCGACGCGGTCGTCTTCCTGGCCTGCGATGCGTCGAAGTTCATTACCGGCACCCAGTTGCGCATCGACGCCGGCGGGTACGTCAAGAACGTGCCCTGGAAGGGGTAGGCCTCGGGATGGGTACGGACCGTTCGGGCCGCTCGTTCGGGTGGAGGGCAGCGAACCCGAAAGTCGGCGGGCATCACTCGATCTAACCGTTCGGTATTCCACCTCGGCACCCGGAGTGGGAGTAGATCTCTCGCGGGCTCGGGTTTGTGACTTCAGGTTCTGAGTCCTTGCCGCCGTAGCGACCTACAGCAGAGGCGTGATTGCTTCACGGAGCACCTCTGGGGTCGGAAGCGTCAGGTGGCTGGTGGCTGGTTCCAAACCGATCGCTGGCCACGATGTGACCAGCGGTAGGTTGCTCGAGGCTGGGAGCGGTGAAACTTCGAAAAGGAACTCACGCCGATAGGTGCCGGGATGCTGGTGCCAGCCTTCCGTGCTACGGCGTCGGGTGGGTTGAAGTGCAGGGTCTTCGAGGGCCCTCAGCTGAAGCTGTTCCCCCCGGTAGTCCCCGCGCCTGGGCTGTCCAGTATCGGGGTCGCGCTCGGCAGCCGCAACGAACTGAGCCTTCATGCGCTCCGCTTGGCGGCCCGCGGCGACAACGACTATGGCTAGGTCGAGCCCCGACGAGTAGGCGACGATCTCACGCAGTCCCACGATAATGTGGGCAGTTCGTGCAAGTACCGCAGAACCATGTGCGATTGCACCGATCTCGGCTGCGTCTGGAGGCACGATCCGTTGGCTCCATACCATCATTTGAGCTTGTCACAGACTTCCAGGTGTGCGCACAGGACTGCCGACACGTGGTGAATCATAGGGGCCGATGGACGGGCGGTTCTCTCCGCAAGCTAGCTGGGCTCTTGGCTTCTTGGGTGTAGTTGAGGTGGACTGAATCACCCGGGCATGTTTGGAAACCTACTGATGTGAGAGCTCAACTATCGGCTGAGGTTCGGGACGACGGTAAAAGAGAGACTCGTACTCGGCTGGCGGCAGGTCCCCGCAGTGCTCGTACAGTCGTCGGTGGTTGAACCAGTCGACCCATTCGAGGGTGGCGACTTCGACCTGGTCAACGGTCCGCCACGGCCCCTGCGCCTTGATCAGCTCGGTCTTGTAGAGCCCGTTGATCGTCTCGGCGAGAGCGTTGTCGTAGCTGTTGCCGGTGGCGCCGATGGGGGCGTCGATACCGGCCTCGACGAGCCGTTCGGTGAAGGCCACGGATGTGTATTGCGATCCGCGGTCGTGATGATGGATCAGGCCGGTCAGGTCGTCGATCCCTTCCCGTTGCCGGGTTCAGATTGCGTGCTCCATCGCGTCGAGCAACAGATGCGCGGTCATGGTGGGGTGCAGTGCGCCACCCCACGATCCGCCGGGCGTACGCATCGATCACGAAGGCCACGTATACCCATCCCGACCACGTCGACACATACGTGAAATCGGCTACCCACAACCTATTTGGAGCTTCAGGGCAGAACCTGCGGTGCACCAGATCGTCGGGGCGGTCGGACTGCGGATCGGGGAACGTGGTCCGCTTCTTCTTCCCGCGACGGGCACCTTCGAGGCTCAACTCCTTCATCAGACGTTCGACCGTGCAGCGGGCCACCTCGATGTCCTCGCGGTGGCATTGGAGCCACACCTTGCGGGCACCGTAGACCGAGTGGTTCTCCCGATGGACCCGGGCGATCTTTACCCTGAGTTCCTCGTCGCGGACCTGCCGCCTGCTGGGCTGCCACCGGCGGGTGCAGGCGTCGTAGTAGGTGGACGGCGCGATATTGCATCCGTGCGCGGTGGGCACACGACAGATCGACTCGACGCCGTACTTCTGCTTGTGTTCGTCGATGTAGGCGACGATCACCGATTGCGGCGGTCGAGTTCCGCCGCGAAGAAAGTCGATGCGGACTTCAGGATTTCGTTGGTCCGCATGAGTTCTCGATTCTCCGCGCGAAGCTTCGGAAGTTCTTCGGCCGCGTCAGTGGTCACCTCCGGGCGTTGGCCCCGGTCGACCTGGTCCTGGTTCACCCAGTTTGCCAACGTCTGCGTGTTTCCGATTCCCAGCTTCTCGGCAACCGACCCGATCGCTCCCCACTGCGAGGAATGTTCCGGACGCAACTCGGCGACCATCCGCACGTCCGCTCACGCAACTCGGCCGGATACCTCTTCGAACCTGACGTGACTCCATCCTTCCCAAGAGATGAAGTCTCCGGACACCGCCACGATGGCGCGCATCAAGACGGTAATCAACAACCCGGTGCGTATGGAGATGATCGCGCAGACGGAGAGTGTGAACGCTTACCAGTCCGGTTTAAGAACTTCGCCGTGGAGACCGGGTCCTAGACGAAGACTTGGGAAGCGTTGGCTGGTGCCCGCACGCTGTGTGGGCCGATCGAGGGGGAGACTGTCGGCATCGACAAGCTGTTCAGCAACGGGAAGGATCGACCGAGCGCTCATCCGAGGTGTCGGTGCGGGGTGATCTACGGGTCCTAGCGTCGCAGGCGATGGCGGCACCAACCGTTGTCGATGCCACCATCAGTTGCGCCTAGTCTCCCAACGCTGAGCGGATTACCTGGGAGAATCCGAAATAGAGGTGCACCAGGCCGAGCATCGAAATTATGAAGTTGTGGTGTTCGTGCCCCTCCTGGTCCGGATCTTCGGCCAGCTGGTCGTAGTCCTCGCTCCTCTTCCCGAAGTGGATCAGCTCGCCGTAGTTGAACAGGTTGATGACGTCCGTCGGGTTCACCTCCCCGTACATCTCGTGGTCGGCGATCTGCTTGACAGGGCATCCGTTTTTCTCCAGAACCATCCGGCAGACGATGTTCTGGAGCGGGCGGTTCATCAATTGCCCGCGAGCCTTCCGCCACGCGCTGAGGATCGACATGCGCTCGTCAGCACCTTCCGGCTCAGCTTTGGCGTACCTGGACAGGATGTTCGCAACGTTCTCGAAGTCCGGGTCTCCCGCACTCGACTTATGCAGCTGCCGGAATCTGACCGAGAAACCAACGGCTTCCTCGTCCTCGACTTGATCGAAGGTCATCGTCGTCTCACCACCCTCCATCGAGAGGGTGACACCGCCCTTATGGCTGACCACCGTGTAGGTGGCCGTCTTCTCGCACACCTGGATGAAGCGCAGAAGGTTTCTACGGTCTACCGCGTCCACGACCTGTGTGAGCGGCGCGAAGTCTGTCGGTGCGGGGAGGGCGAACGCATAGGTGAGGTGCTGCCAGTTGTACTCGAAGGTTGAGGGATCAGCCGCGAACTCGATCAGCGGCGGTGGGAACTTGAGAGGCACCGGGAGGATCGAATCTTGGTGGGTGATGAACTTGGCTTCCAGAGTGCCGCCGCTTCGGCGTCGGGGCTGCGGAGGAAGTTCGGGGAGGGACTGACGCTGCCTCTTGGGAGGCTGTGCCGGCTTTGGCGCTCGGTCCTGATTCTTCCGGCCCGGCTTCTTACCCAACGGGTGTCTCCTTCGTCAGTGAAGTGCGTACTTCAAATCGTATAGGTAGACCCCGACACCCTTTGTTGGACTGTCTGCGCGACATCGCGCCTATAAGTGACGCTATGGCCTATTGTCATTCAGCCTTCGGTGGAGGAAATTAACGACATATGCATCGCAACCACCTATTAACAAAGGTATCGATCAAGACTGACACCACAGGCAATGCGCCTGGTGAAACTGAACTGCTACGAACCGGCAACTGGGAAACCCCATTCCACGGTGATTTCGAGATCGCTGAAGCTGACCTGCATGAGTTTGCGGCAAACTTCGCCAAGGGGATTGGCCTAGAGCGTGTCTCCTAATTGGCGAGACGCTTGAGCCAAGTTCACACCGCGGATGGGAGTACGCCGGCTCGATAGGTGAGGGCGAGTTTGTCGTATCAGGTGGCCAACCCTCGCCACTGCTTGACGGTGGCGAAAGACCGCTCGACGACATTGCGGCCCTTGTACTTCTCGGCATCGAACCGGACCGGACGACCACCACGACTACCTTCGCGAAGTCGGTTACGTTTCTGGTCGTCCGGTTCGGCGATTACCGCTTTGATACCCCGCGATCGCATCAGGGTCCGGTTGGATTTCGACGAGCCTGCCTCGTCTCCGAGCACCTGGTCGGGACGCCTTCGCGGACGCCCGAGGCCGATTCGGCGGACGCACAGCGCCTCCATCAGCATCGGAAACACCGGAGAGTCGCCCGCCTGACCTGGTCCGACAAGAACGACGAGCGGTCGGCCATTACCGTCGGAGAGTTGGTGGATCTTCGTTCCCAGAGCGCCTCGAGAGCGACCGAGTCCGTGATCGGCGGGCTCAGTGAGTAGGTTCTTGTAATTCGACAGATCCCCCTGTGCCCCGGGGTGCGTTCGTGCCGTGCTGATGGGCGCGGCAGATCGTCGAGTCCACGGACACGGTCCAGTTAATGTCACCGACTGCGTCGGCGTGCGCGTGCAGTTTCGCGAGAATTTCGTCCCAGGTGTCGGCGCCGGCGCAACGGCAGTGCCTTTTCAAGATCGTCTGCCACGGACCGAATTCGGCAGGCAGGTCCGGCCATGGCACACCTGCTCGATACCGGTACACGATGCCCTCGGCGACCTTGCGGTTGTACCGGAAGGGCCACCCTTGAGTCCGTCGGACGAGGGCAACATCGGCTCGATCAACGCCCACTGGGCGTCGGACAGGTACTCGCTACGTGGCACTACGGCCAGTGTCGTTGATCGAGGCGCCTCAATTTGGGAGACACGCTCTAGCCGAGAACTGCCGAATTCAATACCGGGTGCAATTCCGCTTGCTCCGGCCCGTATCCGTCACAGGGTGTCGTCGACGAACCGGCGGCCGAACGTCTCGACGAAGTCCAGTGCGGCCCGCGGGGTGGACCCGTCGGCGTGGATGACCGCCCAGGTCGCGCCCCGCTCGGACATGTCCCGGAGGAAGTCGCGGGCGGCGCGCACCGAGTCGGCGTCACCGAAGTCGACGGGTGGGCACACCACCTGGACGTCGATGGTCTCCGGATCGCGTCCGGCGGCCTCGAGGGCGGAGCGCAACCGGCCCAGTCGCTCGCTGAAGCGGTCCGCGTTCTCGATGGCCGGGGTGCGGATGGCGGCTGCCATCGCCCGGTCCGTGATCAGTGGCATCCAGCCGTTGCCGAACTCGACGACCCGGCGCAGCGCGGCGTCCGAGTTCCCTCCGATCCAGATGGGCGGACGCGGCTGCTGGTGCGCGGCTTGCAGCCACAACGCGCCGGTGGCCGCGAATCCCTTTCCGCTGACCGGGGTCTGCGGGTCGGTCCAGATGGCGTTCAGTGCCGCCAGCGCCTCGTCGAACAGTTCCGCACGGCGGTCGAAGTCGACGCCGACGGCCGAGAACTCCGACCTCAGGTAGCCCGCGCCGACTCCGGCGATCAGGCGACCGCCTGAGACGATGTCGAGACTGCCGAGGGCCTTCGCGGACAGGTACGGGTTGCGGAAGGGCAGCACGTACAGATTCGTCATCAGCCGGATCGAGGTGGTGACCGCCGCGGCGAACGCGAGCGCCGCCACCGGGTCGAGCGTGTTGTGCCCGCCGTTCCGTCGCCACTTGAGCGAGGGGGCGGGATGCTCGCTGAGGGCGACCGCCGAGAATCCGGCCGACTCCGCGGCCGTGGCCACCGCGCGGATGACGTCGGGACGCAGGAAATCGTCCGGCGCGGATGGCAGTTCGCTGGGGTATTCGAGGACGTATCTCAACGCTCGGACCTTTCGTCGCGGGTGGGGCCGGGGGGATACCGAAGTGGGCCGCAATCAATGGCTGCGATGCCATACGGTAATCATTACCGTAACCACCCGCGAGGCATTGCGCGCAGACACACGGAAGAAGGCGAGCCATGAGCACGGACCTGGCCGGAGCCGCGGCGGAGACGAGCGCACCGCGCACTCTCCGGATCGACGGAGGAATCCCGAACCGATTGGCGGAGGTGCCCGCGAAGGCCGCGGAACTCGAGCGACGGGGTTACGACGGGTGCTGGGTTGGGGAGACCAACCACGATCCCTTCCTGCCGCTGGTCCTGGCCGCCGAGCACACCGAGCGCCTGAGCCTGGGTACCAACATCGCCGTCGCGTTCGCCCGCAATCCGATGACGATCGCCGGATTGGCCTGGGACCTGCAGGACTACTCCCGGGGCCGCTTCTGTCTCGGCCTCGGGACGCAGATCCGGCCGCACGTCGAGAAGCGCTTCTCCATGCCGTGGAGCCGGCCGGTCGGCAGGATGCGCGAATTCGTCGACGCGCTGCACGCGATCTGGTCCTGCTGGCGGGACGGGACGCCGCTGCGCTTCGAGGGGGAGTTCTACACCCACAAGATCATGACGCCGATGTTCACTCCCGAGCCGTCCGCCCAGCCGTCGCCACGCATCCTGCTTGCGGCCGTGGGGGAGGCGATGACCGGGCTGTGCGGCGAGATCGCCGACGGGCTGCTCGTGCACCCCTTCGGCACCCGGCGGTACGTCGAGGAGGTGACCCGCCCGACGGTCGACGGCGGGCTCGAGCGCTCCGGTCGGACACGCGACGAGTTCGAGCTGGCCGGACCGGTGTTCGTGGTGACCGGCGAGGACGAGGCCGAGTACGCGGCGGTCGCGGCGGCGGTGCGGCGCCAGATCGCGTTCTACGGCTCGACGCCCGCCTACCGCGGCGTGCTCGACCTGCACGGCTGGGGCGACCTGCACACCGAGCTGCACACCCTCTCGAAGCAGGGTGACTGGGAGGCCATGGCCGGGCTGATCGACGACGAGATGCTGGAGACCATCGCTGTCGTGGGCCAGGTCGACGAGATTCCCGCGCTGCTGCGCCGGCGCTGTGAGGGCCTCTACGACAGGGTGGTGCCCGGTCTGCCGAAGTCGCTCTCCGGCAGCGCGATCGACAGGATTCTCGTGGGCCTGCGATGAACGAGGTGGCGGGGCGGCCGCGATCGGTGCCGCCCCCCCCACGCACGACAGGGGGGGCGGGGGC
>NZ_JBSFRT010000069.1:0-18136 GCF_053589375.1 Rhodococcus sp. NPDC003348 | reverse complement strand
GGCGAAACAATCGTCGTCCGGCAAGGCGGAGGAGAAGCCGATACCGCTGTTGTATCGGCGCCGACGACAACGCAGCAGGGCGGCGATTGGGCGCCAGGGGCGCCGAAACGGGGATTGGGAGACATGCCCTAGCTCCAGCGGGCGAGGATCTCGTTGGCCCGCACCGCGAGCGCGGCCTGCAGCAGTGGCCCGAAGCTGACCCGGCCCACGCCGAGCGCCGCGTAATTCGCCTTGTCACCGCGCACGGGGTCGGCGATCGCGTTCACGGGCAGCGGCAGCGCCGCCGTGAGCTCGCGGTACACCTCGTCGGTGTGGAAGCCGACCGGGTACAGGGAGTCGGCGCCGGCCTCGGCCGCGAGCGTGAGCCGGGCGATGGCGCGTGCGGTGCGATCGGACTCGTCGCCGACCTGCTTGAGGAACAGGTCGGTACGGGCGTTGATGACCACGTGCACACCGACCGCGTCCGCGGCGCGACGCAGTCCCCCGACGAAGTCGGCGTGCTCCTGCGCCTCCCGCAGCCGCCCTCCCTCACCGTGCACGGTGTCCTCGATGTTCAACCCGACCGCCCCGACCTCGACGAGACCGTTGATCAGGGTCTCCGGGCTCTGGCCGTAGCCGGACTCGATGTCCACGGACACCGGCAGCTCCACGGCCCCGGTGATCTGGGCGACGCGGGCGAGCAGTTCACTGAACGTCATGCCCTCGTTGTCGGGCCGACCGATGGAATCGGCCACCGGGTGCGAGCCGACGGTCAGCGCGGCGAAACCGGCCTGTGCGGCCAGGTTCGCCGACCAGGCGTCCCAGACGGTCGGGAGGATCACCGGTTCCCCGGGCCGGTGCAGCCCAAGGAGCGTGGTGGCCTTCTCGGTGATCGATGCCATGGTGGGTTCCTCGCCTCGTATTTGTGGTGTGAACATCGTGGCACGCCGGGGCGTTCGGCTCAGCGCGTGCACGGTCGTCGTCGGTTAGCGTCGGGCAATGCCCGTCACTCCCCGTGCCGCAGTCCCGGCGCTCGCCGGACTGCTCGGCGCCTTCCTCGCGGCGTTCGTGCTGACCGACCCGCCCGGCGGGCGGTGGGCCGTCCGCACCTCCGGCCGTGAACTCGACCGGTGGCTGAGCGGACAGCCGACCGGGATCGTGGTCGGTGTGGTGGTGGCCGTCGCCGGGTGCGCCGTGCTGCAGCGGGGCGGTTCCCGGCGGACCGCGTGGGTGGTCGGTGCGGCTGCGACCGCGGTGCTGTCCGCGGTCCGGTTCGCGGTGCCCGACGTCGCGGGTGTCGACGCCCTGATCGCGCTGCACATCGTCAAGGCCGTTGCCGCCGGGGCCCTGCTCGGCGCGGCCGTCGCCGCGGTCTGGGGCCATCGGGGCGCACAGCTCGCGCTCTCCGTCGGCGCGGTCACCGGCTTCCTGTCCGTGTCCGCGTGGGGTGCGACGGTGTCCGTGAAGAGCACGTCGACGCTGGGGGAACCGGCCTGGTGGCTGCTCGGCGCAACGCTCGTCGCGACGGCGGCGGCCGCCGCGGCCGCGAACACGGCTTCACGTATCCAGCGCGTCACCGGTCCCGAGGCAGGGGCCGCGTTGCTGACGGTCGCGGCGATCGCCGTGATCAACAGGCTGCAGATCGCGTGGATCGGCCAGGACGGCAACGAGACCCGAACCCACCAGTGGGTCGTCGTCGCGGTGGCGATGGTGGTGGTCCTGGTGGCGACGGAGGTGTGCGCCCGGCTGATCGCCCGCCGCACGGGCCCCGGCGAAGGTGTGATCGTGTTGGTGGCCACCGGTGTCGCGGCGGCCGCGATGCCGGTGCTGGTGGACCTGCGCAGCCCGTTTCGGGACGTGCCGGCGTGGGCTGCCGTGGCGGTCGCCGGTGTCGCGGTACTCGTCGGTCTGATCGTCGCCGCGCGCCGCCCGGCCCCGATCGCGGGACTGGCGGTGGCGGCACTGATTCCGGTGGTCGGCGCGATCTTCCCCGACTTCGGCGATCACGGCCCGTGGCTGCTGGTGCGACTGGGCGTGCTCGGTGTCGGCGCCGGCTGGGCGGTCGCCGCCGCTCTGCCGGGGTCCGCGGCGATCGCGGCAGTGGGCCTGTCGATTCCGTTCGTGTCCATGGTGTTTCACGCGGCCGCGACGGTGATCGTGCCCGCGGAGGCCACCGAGATCATCTACAACGGCGCGTACCAGCCGCTCCCCGGGGTCGAGATGAACAGGGCCTATGACGCGGAGCTGGACCAGCGCTTCCACGACGCCGCCCTGCTCGGTGTCCCCCACTACGACGACCGCGTCGCCGGCGTCGCGTTGGCGATCGCGGTGGCGTTCTGCGCCTGGGGCGTCCGCAGCCTGCGGCGGGTGCGGCGATGACGACGGTCCGCCGCACCGTCGAACTCCTCGCGGCGCTGCTGGTCGGCGCGGCCGCGGGCTGGGCTCTGGTCGCGCCGCTCGCGTCGAGCTTTGCGATCGGCGGGTCCAACGCCCAGCTGACCGCGCTGATGACGAGCCGTCCGCTCGCCGCGGCGGTGGGGACCGTGCTCGCCGCCGCGGTCGCGGGCGCGCTGTCCCGCCGCGGGTCGACGCGGACCGCGCGGGTGGTGGTGCTGATCGGTCTCGGGTTGCTGGTGGCGGTGCTGTACGTGAACGACGGTGCGCGGCAGATCGAATGGCTGATCGCGGCGAACTGCGTGTCGGGCCTCGCCGCGGGCCTCGCACTGGGCGGTGCGGCCGCCGTGGTCACCGACGACACCGAGGCGGTCGCTCTGAGCGGCGGTGCCTTCGCGGCCTTCCTGCTGTTTCCCACGGTCGCGGAGCGCCTGGGCTCGATCCCCGAGCGCGCGTGGACCGCATATACCCCGCTGACCGATGCCGGCACGCTGACCGTGGCGCCGGCCTGGTGGATACTGCTGCCGGCGGCCGCCGCCACGCTCTTCGCCGCGGTTCTCGGCGGAGGTCGGGCGGCACGCCCGTCCACCCGGGGTGTCACGGCCGCCGCAGCAGTGGTGGTGACGGCTCTGGCGACGAACGCGGCGATCGGTGCCGCGCCGGACAACCGGCCACTCACCGGGGTGCTGCTCGCGGTGTTCGTTGCGGTCGCGATCGCCGCCGCGATCGCCCTCGATGGGCAGGACGGGACGCTGCTGCTGACGACGACAGCGATCGTCGCGACGGCGGCCCCACTGTCCGGGTGGTCGGACACCACCTGGATCGGGACGGCGCTCCTCGCCGCCGGCCTCGCGGTCGGCGCGGTGATCGGGATGCGCTGGCCGAGCGTGATTGTCGGGCTGACCCTCCTCGCGGCCGTCTCGGTGACCGGTCT
This sequence comes from Rhodococcus sp. NPDC003348, assembly GCF_053589375.1. Taxonomy (NCBI): domain Bacteria; kingdom Bacillati; phylum Actinomycetota; class Actinomycetes; order Mycobacteriales; family Nocardiaceae; genus Rhodococcus; species Rhodococcus sp. NPDC003348. Next base: position 14,829 of record NZ_JBSFRT010000069.1, on the reverse strand, counting down.
CCTCCCGGACGTTGCGGACGGGATGGGGGGTGCGGTCCGTTCGCTGGCGCTCGCCCCGATCGCCGGCTACGCGCTCGGCTCGTGCAGCCCGGCCCGGTCGGGGGCCACCGTCATCGGGCTGTCGATCCTGTTCGTGCCGAGCGCCCTGACGGTGGCGGGGCAGGCCGCGTTGGACCCGCTGGGCGAACTGTCGCCGCTGAGGTCACTGCCGCGCGGGATGATGGCGGCGGCGCCACCAGACCCGCAGGCCCTGAACCTGACGATGACGGTGGTCGTGTTGGCGACGATCGCCGCGGCCGGGGTGCTGCGACAGCGGGTCGACTGACCGCTCACGCCGGTCGACCCCTGGGCGTTCAGCCCCGAGCGGCGGATGCGACCTTGGCCGCCTCGACCTGCTCGTCGGTCAGCGACGGTTCGGTCAGCGGCGCACGCGGCACACCCTCGGCCCGCAGGCCGTCCAGCACGATCCCGAGGTAGCGGCGCCAGGCGTCGGGTGCGACGGGTCCGGCGAAGTCGATGACGGCCTCGACCATCTTGGCGACCGTGAACAGGTCGTTGGTGGTGGCGTCGGGGCGCAGCGCGCCGGCGTCCTTGGCGCGGGTGACGAGCTGTTCGGCGAGAGGTGCGACGCGTTCGCGGGCGCACGCGATCTGCTCGCGGCCTACGTCGCAGCTGAAGAAGACCTCGCCCATGCCGCGATTGGTTGCCATCTGTTCGCACGTGAAGGCCAGGAAGTCGACCAGCCCCTGCCACGGGTCCTCGACCTCGAGAGCCTTGGTGGCGCCCGCGGCCATGTCCGCCATGTGCTGCTCGAAGACGCCGTCGACGAGCTCCTGCTTGCAGCTGAAGCGCCGGTAGACGGTACCTACGCCCACCTTGGCGTGCCGTGCGACGTCGTCGAGCGTGATGTCGATGCCGCGTAGCGCGAACAGCTCGGCAGCCGCATCGAGGATCTTGCGGCGGTTGCGTTCGGCGTCGGCGCGCAGCTTGCGCCCTCCTGTGACGGTGCTCACGAAACTCATTCTGTCATCCCCGAGAATCCGACAAACCCGGCCCGAGAATCCGACAAACCCGGGCAAACCTCGCGACCCCCCGAAATTAAGTGGAGACATCTCCTCCACTTAGGCGTACGGTGGCCCAAGTGGAGCCTACTCCTCCACTTCGTTCGAATCGACGACGCCGACCCACCTCTAGGGGGCTGCAGATCATGACCACGACCACACTCGACCGGCCGGCGGCCGCATCGGGATCCACCGGAAGGGAACACCGCCTGCGCTGGTTCGTCATGGCGGTCATCGCCCTGGCCCAGCTGATGGTCGTGCTCGACGCGACCATCGTGAACATCGCACTGCCCGCAGCCCAACGCGGACTCGGCTTCTCCGACGGCGACCGGCAATGGGTGGTCACCGCCTACGCCCTCGCCTTCGGCAGCCTCCTGCTCCTCGGCGGACGAATCAGCGACTTGTTCGGCCGCAGAAACGCTTTCGTCGTCGGACTGGTCGGATTCGCGGCCATGTCGGCGGTCGGAGGCGCAGCCGTGAACTTCCCCATGCTGGTCGCCGCGCGTGCCGGACAGGGCGTGTTCGCGGCCCTGCTGGCCCCGGCCGCCCTGTCGCTGCTCGCGACGACCTTCACGCAACCGGAGGAGCGGGCCCGCGCCTTCGGCATCTTCGGCGCCGTCGCCGGCGCAGGCGGGGCGATCGGCCTGCTCCTCGGCGGCGCGCTCACCGAATGGACATCGTGGCGGTGGAGCCTGTACGTCAACCTGATCTTCGCGGCCGTCGCCCTGGTCGGCGCCCTGACGATGATGGCGCCGCACCGGTCCGAGCACCGTCCGCAACTCGACCTGCCCGGCGCGATCACCGTGTCCGCCGCGCTGTTCGGCATCGTCTACGGCTTCTCGCACGCGGAGTCGCACGGCTGGTCCGACCCCGCCACCGTGGCCTGGCTCGTCGCGGGCGCGATCCTGCTGGCCGTGTTCGTGGTGATCGAGACCCGCGTGGCCCACCCGTTGCTGCCACTGCGGATCGTGCTCGACCGGACCCGCGGCGGGTCCTACCTGGCGATGTTCCTCACCGGCTCGGGCATGTTCGCGGTGTTCCTGTTCCTGACCTTCTACCTGCAGACGAACCTGCAGTACTCGCCCATCGTCACCGGGGTGGCGTTCCTGCCGATGGTCGCCGCGATGGTGATCTCGGCGACCACCTCGACCGCGGTCCTGCTACCCCGGATCGGGCCGCGTCCGCTGATGACCACCGGACTCGCATTGGGCGCGAGCGGTCTGGCGGTGCTCGCCCAACTCCAGATCGACAGCACCTATGCGCCGCACATCCTGCCCGGCCTCGTGCTGCTCGGCGCCGGCATGGGCATGGTCTTCGCGCCCGGCATGCAGGGCGCGGTGACCGGTGTCGATCCGGACGACGCCGGTGTGGCGTCCGCGACGGTGAACACCATGCAGCAGGTCGGCGGTTCGATCGGCACCGCCCTGCTCAGCACCGTCGCCGCGACGGCCGCGGCGAACTTCCTGTCGGGCCGGACACCGAGTCCGGAGAGTCAGGCGCTGGCCGCGGTGCACAGCTACACGACGACCTTCTGGTGGGCGGCCGCGATCTTCGTTGCCGGCGCCGTCATCTCGGCGTTCCTGCTGCCCGGGGGCAAGCTGCCCGAGTCGACCACGACGCAGCCGGCGACGGTGCACTGACCGACACCTCGGCACCGGCGATCACTCGTCGCCGGTGCCGAGGTACGTCGACTCCAGCACCAGATCCGGCAGCAGCCGTTGGTATTCCACGTGTGCGTGATGCTCGTGAGTGCGCCACTCCAACCCCTCGGTACGGCGCATGTACGCGAGATAGTCGGGGGCGCCGGGGATCCGGACGTTGTCGGCGACGACCACCGACCCCGGGTGCAGCCAGTCCGCGTCGATCATCGACTGCAGATCCGGAAGGTATGCCGACTTGAGATGGTCGAGGAACACGAAATCGACTGCGCCGGAATCGAAACCCAGCCCATCCAGGGTCCGGCCGCCGTCGCCGATCGAACCGACGACCGCGGTGATCCGGTCCGCCATCCCGGCGTGCGCCCAGACCCGACGCGCGACATCGGCATTCGCCGCGCTGATCTCCACCGAGTACAGGTGGGCGTCCGGCGGGGCGGCACGGATGGCACGCAGCGCGCTGTAACCGCAGTACGCCCCGAGTTCGAGCAGCACCCGAGGCCGCGCCCTCCGCACCGCGTCCTCGAGAATGACGCCCTTCTCGTCGCCGACGTTCATCAGGAAGCTGGTGCGCCGCGCGAAGACGTCGATCGCGGCGATCACCGCGTCGATGTCACCGGCGGGTGCGGCGGTGGCGACGTACCGGGCCAGGGCTTCCTCCCGACCGTCCCCGACCCGGCCCTCCCGCAGCAACCGGCGCCCCGACAGCAGGAACCGCAGCACGGACCAGCGCAGGAACGGAACCGGTGTGCCGGCGAGCCGGTTCGCGAGCACCGCGGCGGTAACCGCCGCGGCGCCGAGTCCGATTGCCGCGCCACCGCGCAGAGCACGCCTCGACATCCGAGCCGAGTCCATGTCAACCGAATCTAGTCCTCCGAGAATGAGGCCGTGCAGTTTCCCGGCGCCTGCCCTCCCCCGTCCCACCGATTCAGCAGTGCCTGTCCGCGCGGACTGATCCGGTAGCCGACGTCGAGGCTTTCGGTCAGCCCCAGCTCCTTCAGGCGGCGCACCCGCTGTTTGAACGTCGGCCGGTCCATCCCGACGACGGGAGCCAGTTCGGTCGAGACGACCGCCGGGCGGGAAGCGATCAGCCGCAGGGTCGCCTCGGTCCACGGGCCGTTCGCATCCAGCCGCGCCATCCGGCGGCGAAGTACGGCGAGGTCATCGGTGGTCAGCTCTGCGTCCTCCCGCAGCGCGGCGCGCGGATCCGGACCGGCGAGGCGTACCCGGATCCGGTACAGGTGCGGACCGTGCGCCTTCTTCTCCACGAACGCAAGCAACGCGGCCGCCGAGCCGAAGCCCGCCGCCCGCGCGTCGGCGTCGGTGACGTCGGCGGGCTCGACCCGGTCGACGGAATCGAACGCGACCACTCCGATCGACGTGCGCTGGCTGCCGCCGGTTCGGACCCGCGGCCGGTCCCACCGCCGGTACGCGACCGTCACCGCACCGGTGACGATCCCGTCGAGCGTCGCGGCCGTGAAGATCATCCGTCACATCCCTCCGTCGCTCCGCTCGCCCGGCCGCTCAGTCCACGAGGCCGCGCGACCGGAGATGCTCGAACACCAACCGGGATCCGGGCGCGGACTCGGGCATCGCCGCGTACTCGTCGGTGGTGAAGTACCGCAGCTCCGCGATCTCGCTCGCCGGGGTCGGCTCGGTGGTGAGGGTCGCCAGATAACAGGTCATGTGCAGCCGGGTGCCGGTCGGATGCCCGAACGCCTCGGCCTCGAACACCCCGAGGCGTTCGAGCGTGCCCGCCACGATCCCGACGTCGAGCTCCTCGCGAATCTCCCTGTGCAGGGCCTGTTCCGGAGTCTCGCCCGGGTCGATCTTGCCGCCGGCCATGTAGAACGCGGTCTTGCCCGCCGATCGCGCCTGCAGCATCCGCCGGTCCTTGATGTGGGCGAGCGCCACGGTTCTGATCTCGGCCATCACCACAGGGTAGGCGCATGCAAAAAGTTCGCGTCCCCTAAACTGGACATCGGACGTCCGGATACTCCCGGGCGTATCGACACCCCGCCGCCACCCGCACACGACACCGACGGAGTGCCCTTGCTCGCTATATTGTTCGCCCACGCAATCGCTGCCGTCCTGGCGCCTGCTGTCGTGCGAACAATGGGGCGCAACGCATTTCTCCCACTGTCCCTGGTGCCCGCCGCGTCGCTGGTGTGGGTGATCGCGAACTGGAACACCGAACAGTCCTTGCACATCACCTGGGCGCCGGGGCTGTCGATGGACATCGACATGCGGTTCGACTCCCTCGCCGCGATCATGTCCGCGCTGATCCTCGGTATCGGCGCCTTGGTGTTGATCTACTGCTCCCGCTACTTCGAGAGCGACGAGCCGCGGCTGGGCATCTTCGCGGCCGAGATGGTCGCCTTCGCCGGTGCCATGTTCGGGCTGGTCACCAGCGACAACATGCTCATTCTCTACACCTTCTGGGAACTGACGACGATCCTGTCGTTCCTGCTGGTCGGGCACTACGCCGAACGCGCGTCGAGCCGCCGCGCCGCCACCCAGGCACTGCTGGTGACCACCGCGGGCGGCCTGGCGATGCTGGTCGGCTTCATCATCCTCGGCCAGGTCGGCGGCAGCTACCAACTGTCGGTGCTGGTGGCGAACCCGCCCGGCGGCTGGCTCGCCGGGGTCGCGGTGGTGCTGGTGCTGGCCGGTGCGCTGTCGAAGTCCGCGATCATCCCGATGCACTTCTGGTTGCCGGGCGCGATGGCCGCCCCCACCCCGGTCAGCGCGTACCTGCACGCCGCCGCGATGGTCAAGGCCGGCATCTACCTGATCGCACGACTGGCACCCGGATTCGCCGACTCCGGGCCATGGCGGGTCACCGTCATGACCCTCGGGCTCGGCACCATGCTGCTCGGCGGCTGGCGCGCGATGCGCGCATTCGACCTCAAGCTGATCCTCGCGTTCGGCACCGTCAGCCAGCTCGGCTTCCTGACCATCCTCGTCGGCACCGGTACCCGCGACGCCGCCCTCGCCGGCATCGCGCTGGTCGTCGCGCACGCGATGTTCAAGGCCGCGCTGTTCATGGTGGTCGGCATCATCGACCACACCACCGGCACCCGCGACATCCGCAAGCTCGCGCACCTCGGCAAGGCCGCGCCGGTGCTCTGTGTCGTCGCGATCGCGGCGGCCGCGAGCATGGCCGGACTACCCCCGTTCTTCGGGTTCGTCGGCAAGGAAGGCGCACTCGAGGCGATCGCGACCGCGTCGGTGCTCGACCCGACCGTCCGCACCCTCGAGCTGGCCGGCATCGTCGCCGGCTCGATCCTCACCGTCGCGTACAGCATCCGCTTCATCTGGGGTGCGTTCGGCCGCAAGCAGCTCAAGCGGCCCAGCCCGGCGGTCGCCAACATGCACCCGGCCGGACCACTGTTCCTGACGGTGCCCACCCTGCTGGCCGCCGCCGGCCTGGTCACCGGCCTGATCTCGCCGGTGATGGACAACCTGCTCAGCGCCTACGCGCGCAGCCTGCCCGGCGGCGACCACGACTACCACCTCGCGCTGTGGCACGGGCTCGGTCTCGCACTGTGGTTGACGGTGCTGGTGGTCGCAGGCGGTGTCGCGCTGTACCTGATGCACCGCAAGATCAGCAGGCTGCGGTTCGAGCACTCGCTGCTCGGCAACGCCGAACGGATCTACGACGCGACGCTGCGGGGCATGGACACCGCGTCCATGCGGCTGACCGGTGTCACCCAGCGCGGTTCGCTGCCGCTGACGCAGGCGACGATCCTGGTCACGCTGGTGCTGCTGCCGACGATCCTGCTGGTCCTCGGCACCGACACCGTGACGCGGATGCGGCTGTGGGAATCGCCGATCCAGTTCGCCGTCGGCCTCATCATGATCGCCGCCGCGCTCGCCACGACGGTGATGCGCAACCGGCTCGCCGCGGTGATTCTCGTCGGTGTCACCGGCTACGGCTGCGGCGTCATCTTCGCCCTCGACGGCGCCCCGGACCTCGCGTTGACGCAGTTCCTCGTCGAGACCCTGACCCTGGTGATCTTCGTGCTGGTGCTGCGCAAACTGCCCGCCGAGATCGACGAACGCCAGTCCGTCGGCTTCAAGCCCGCGCGGGCGCTGCTCGGCGTCGCGGTCGGCGCGACGGTCACCGCGCTCGGCGCGTTCGCGATGAACGCCCGCTCCACCGAACCCATCTCGGTGCACATGCCGGACCTCGCGTACCACGTCGGCAACGGCAAGAACGTCGTCAACGTCCTCCTCGTCGACATCCGTGCGTGGGACACCCTCGGCGAGATCTCGGTGCTGCTGGTCGCCGCGACCGGTGTCGCCTCGCTGGTGTTCCGCACCCGCCGATTCGGCACCGCACCCCGCATCGCGGACGCACCGTCCTTCGCGCCGACGCCGGAGACCACGTGGCTCCTCGGCGGCGACCTGATCGACCCGAGGCACCGGTCGCTGATCCTCGAGGTCACCACCCGGATGATCTTCCCGACCATGATGGTGCTGTCGGTGTACTTCTTCTTCTCCGGCCACAACGCACCCGGTGGCGGGTTCGCGGGCGGGCTGACCGCCGGTCTGGCCCTGGTGCTGCGCTACCTCGCCGGTGGTCGGTACGAGCTCGGAGAGGCCGTCCCCATCGACGCGGGCAAGATCCTCGGCCTCGGACTGATCTTCTCCGCGGGCACCGCACTGGCCTCGCTGTTCCTCGGCGCACCCGCGCTGTCGTCGGCGACGATCGAGGTCACCCTGCCGCTGCTCGGGCACATCAAGCTCGTCACCGCGATGTTCTTCGACCTCGGCGTGTACCTGATCGTCGTCGGCCTCGTCCTCGACGTGCTGCGCAGCCTCGGCGCCCGCCTGGACGCCGAGGTCGAGAACCTGCCGGTCCGTTCCGGCGAGGAGGTACCGGTCCGATGAGCGTTAACCTCGGATTCCTCATCGTCATCGGCGTCCTCGTCGCCTGCGGTGTCTACCTGCTCCTCGAGCGGTCGATCACGAAGATGCTGCTGGGGCTGATGCTGTTCGGCAACGGCGTCAACCTGCTCATCCTCTCGGTCGGCGGCCCGCCCGGCAGCGCCCCGATCGTCGGCCGCACCAACGACGTGTACGACACCATGGCCGATCCCCTCGCGCAGGCGATGATCCTGACCGCGATCGTCATCACCATGGGCATCGCCGCGTTCGTGATGGCGCTCGCCTACCGGTCCTACAAGATCAACACCAAGGACGCCGTCGAGGACGACCCCGAGGACACCAAGGTCAAGACCCGCCGCAGTCCCGCGGAGGCCCCCGACCACGACCGCTCCGACGACCCGATCACCGGCGACTCCACGTTCAGCGGCGACGCCTTCGACGACAAGGGCAACCCCATCCCACTCGAACAGCTCAAGAACCTCGAGGACCTCGAGGTGTACGAGGACCTGCGCGAAGGCGACTTCGACGAGTTCGACCCCAACGGCGACGACGACCCCCGCGAGTCGGTGCGGACCCCGGGCGGTGACGGCGCATGACGTGGCCGGACAACCTCGTCCAGTACCTGACGCCGTTGCCCGTGCTGGTACCGATGCTCGCCGCGGCGGTCACGCTCGTCGGCGGCAGGCGGCCCCGGTTCCAGCGCACCGTCACCATGACGGCTCTCGTCGTCGGGCTCGGCATCTCCCTCGTGCTGCTCTATCTGGCGGACCGGGACGGCATCTCCACGCTGCAGGTCGGCGGCTGGGACTCACCGATCGGCATCACCCTCGTCGTGGACCGGCTGTCGGCGATCATGCTGGTCGTCTCCTACACCGTGCTGCTCGCGGTCATGGCGTTCGCCGTCGGGCAGGGCATCCACGACGGCACCGAACGCCAACCGGTGTCGATCTTCCTACCGACCTACCTGGCCCTGTCCGCGGGCATCTCCAACGCGTTCCTCGCCGGAGACCTGTTCAACCTGTACGTCGGGTTCGAAGTGCTGCTGGCGGCATCGTTCGTCCTGCTGACCCTCGGGGCCAGCGCCGACCGGGTCCGCGCCGGTGTCTCGTACGTGATGGTGTCGATGGTGTCGTCGCTGATCTTCCTGATCGGCATCGCCCTCGCCTACGGCGCGACCGGCACTCTGAACATGGCGCAGATGGCGGTCCGGCTCGACGACATCCCCGAGGGCACCCGGATGGCGATCTTCGGGGTCCTGCTCGTCGCGTTCGGCATCAAGGCGGCGGTGTTCCCGCTGTCGACGTGGCTGCCGGACTCCTACCCCACCGCACCCGCGCCGGTCACCGCGGTGTTCGCGGGCCTGCTCACCAAGGTCGGCGTGTACGCGATCATCCGCGCCCACACACTGCTGTTCCCGCAGGGCGAGCTCGACGACGTGCTGCTGGTGTGCGGCCTGCTGACGATGATCGTCGGCATCCTCGGCGCCATCGCCCAGTCCGACATCAAACGACTGTTGTCGTTCACCCTGGTCAGCCACATCGGCTACATGGTGTTCGGCATCGCGCTGTCCACCGAGCAGGGCCTGTCCGGGGCGATCTACTACGTGGCGCACCACATCATCGTGCAAACCACACTGTTCCTCGTCGTCGGCCTCATCGAACGCCAGGCCGGCTCGTCGTCGCTGCGCCGCCTCGGCGGCCTCGCCGCCGCCAGCCCGGTGCTCGCGATCGTGTTCCTGATCCCGGCGCTCAACCTCGGCGGCATCCCGCCGTTCTCCGGGTTCATCGGCAAGATCGCGCTGCTGCAAGCCGGTGCCGCGCACCCGAGCGTGCTGTCCTGGATCCTGGTCGCGGGCGGCACGATCACCAGCCTGCTGACCCTGTACGTCATCGCCCGGGTGTGGACGAAGGCGTTCTGGCGGGCCCGCGCCGACGCCCCCGAGGGCGACCTCGCGGACGTCAGCCCGTCCGCCCTGATCGACGAGTCCGAGGAGGACATCGCGTTCGTCGACCGCGAGGACGTCGGCCGGATGCCGGCGCTGATGCTGCTGCCGACGGTCGCGCTGGTCGGGGTCGGCATCGCACTGACGGTGTTCGCCGGCCAGATCATCGCCGTCACCGACCGCGCGGCCACCGACCTGCAGGACCGTTCCATCTACATCGACGCGGTCCTCGGTCCCGGCTACCACGAACAGGCGACGGCGTCCGGAGGTGACCGATGACCCGGGAGTTGGCGTTGCGGGCCGGTTCGCTGGCCTGGCTGGTGCTGGTGTGGATCCTGCTGTGGGGCAACCTGTCCGTGGCGAACGTCGTCGGCGGACTGATCGTCGCCGTCCTGATCACGGTGCTGCTGCCGCTGCCGCGGGTCCCCGTCGAGGGACGCATCCACGTGTGGTCCATCGTGAAACTCATCGGGCTCAGCATCTGGTACGCGGCGCAGTCCAGCGTCCAGGTCGCGTGGCTGGCCGTCCGGCCCGGCCCACCGCCCGTGACGGGCGTGCTTCGGGTGCGGCTGTCGATCAAGTCGGATCTCGTGCTCACCCTGTGCATCGACGTGCTCAACCTGATCCCCGGCACCATGGTGCTCGAAATCGACCAGGTCAAACGCACCGTGTACGTGCACGTCCTCGACGTCGGGACCGACAAGGCCGTGAAGCACTTCTACCGGACCGTCCGCCAGCTCGAGCGGCTGTTCATCGCGTCGTTCGAACGCGACGCGGAGTGGAAACCGTCCCCGTGGCACGTCGACGATCCCCTCCACGACCCGTCCGCCCGAAAGGAGATTCCGTGACGACCGTCCTCGTGATCGCCGGGGTGATGCTGTCAGTCGCCGCGGTGATGACCTCCTACCGACTGCTCGCGGGTCCGGGGACCCTCGACCGTCTCGTCGCGATGGACACCCTGGTCGCGGTCGCGATCTGCGGCCTCGCGGTGTGGGCGGCGTTCAGCATGGACACCACGCTGGTGCCCGCGATCGTCGCGCTGTCGCTCGTCGGTTTCGTCGGCTCGGTCTCGGTGGCCCGGTTCCGGGTGCGTGACGACCAGTGAAGACCGCACTCGACGCCCTCGCCGCCGTCCTCCTCCTGCTCGGGGCGCTCCTCGCGATGACCGCCGCGATCGGCATCGTCCGCTTCCCCGACACCCTCTCCCGCATGCATGCCGCCACCAAGCCGCAGGTCATCGGCCTGGTGCTGGTGCTCGCCGGTGCGGTGATCCGGCTGCGCGGCAACGTCGACATCTGGATGCTGGTGCTCGTCGGCCTGTTCACCCTGCTCACCGCACCCGTCATCGCGCACACCGTCGGCCGCGTCGCCTACCGGGAGCAGCGCGGCAAGGACGGTCTCGGCATCGTCGGCGAACTGGACGGCGAGCAGCCGCCACGCCGATGATCCGCCGGTAACCTGGTCGCCGTGACCGCAGTCGTGTGGGTGCTCGTGCTGGTGGCCGGGGCGGTGTTCCTCGACCGGGTCGCGCTCTGGGCCGAGCGCCGCGGCTGGATCTACTGGCGCAAACGCAAGCCGGAGGTCGACGGGGGCGCGATCACCGGTGCCTTCGGCGAGATCCAGTCGGTGCTGTCACCGTCGCACCGGCACGTCGTCGACGAGCAGCGGACGCAGAAGTCGCTCCGCCACGACGCTGCGACGGGGGACGACACCGGGGTCCGCGTCGACCTCGACGGCGGGACGGTCCGGTTCGACGGCTGACCGGCGACGTTGCCCTCAGACCGTCACAAACTGCCCGGCACTCCGCCCGCCCCACCTGCCCAGCGCCGACTCGGGTGCGGCGAAGAAGGTGGAGTAGAAGCCGACGACGACGGCGGCAAGGACGCCGAGGATCACCGGCACCGACACGACCGGCACGGCGGCGATCGGCGCGGCCAGGTACCGGTAGCTCGCGAGCAGCGCGGCGAACGCGACGGCGCCGCCGACCACCAGCCGGATCCGGAACCGGTCCCACCCGCGTTCGGGGTCGCGCAGGGCCGCCTCGATGGTCAGGCACAGCACGGCACCGGCGACCAGGTCGACGCCGTAGTGGTAGCCGAAGCCTAGGGTCGCCATCAGCGTGCACACCAGCCAGAAGGTGCCACCCCAGCGCAGCCACCGTGGCCCGCGCCGCGAGTGCACGAAGATCGCGAGCGCCCACGCGGTGTGCAGGCTGGGCATGCAGTTGCGGGGTGCGGGACTGTCGAAAACGAACGACGCCGGATCGGTGCCGGTCGGGATCACCGTGGGCCAGTAGTCACCCAGCTGCGCGCCCTGCCCCGCGGTACCGAACGCGAAATCCGGTCCGACGACGGGAAACATCAGGTAGAACAGCGGCCCGATCAGGCCGATCGCCAGGAACGTGCGGACCAGGTGGTGCGCCGGCCAGCCGTTCCGCAGCTGGTACAGCGCGACGACGATCGCCGCGACGGGCAACTCGATGTACACCCAGTGCAGGACGCCGTAGCCGACCGGCCCGAGGGCATCGACCACCTGCCCGAGCACCCAGGACGGGCTACCGAAGGCGCGGTCGGCGAGTTCGACGTACTCGTCGAGGACCGCGGGCCGCGTCATCACCGTGATCTGCAGCCAGACGTCGCCGATCTTGGTGGCGACGATCAGCAGTGCCCCGAGCCCGGCACCGAGCAACGCGCTGCCCCGACGGTCCCCGGTCCAGCGCGCGGCCGCGACGACGGCGATGCCGAGGAGCACCCAGGTCGGTCCGTTCCCGACCGCGACGGGGCCGCCGTCGAGCAGTCGGACGGCGAGAGCCACCAGGTCGATGCCGATCGCGGCGGCGACCGCGACGATCCGCTGCCGGTTGGTCAGCCCGACGAGCCCCAACGCCAGCCCGGCCCACGGCACGGACATCGACTTGGGGGTGCCGACGAAGTCACGGGCCAGGGACTGCAGCGGCCCCTCGAAGCCGGAGCGGGCGGCGATCACCTGGAGGATCAGCATCGCGAGGACCACCGCGACCGCCGCGCCGACCGCGACAACTCTCGCTCCACCCGGCCGTCGCCAGGGCGTGGAAACGGGTGAGTCGTCGATCAGCACCCGTACATAGTAAACCGCGTGTGAACAGCGCCTTAACGGTCCAGTTCGTGAACCAGCGAGTCGACGACCGCGGTCAGGTCACCACCGTGCGCGGCCGCGACCGCACGCTGCCGCTGATAGGACGCGCCGTGCCGCGGGATGTCGGCGACCCGGGACAGTTCGTCCGCACACCCGAGTTCCGCGGCGAGCGGGGCCAGCTGCTCGAGCAGGTCGTCGAGGTCGTCGGTGACGAGGCGTTCGTTGCTGTCGGCGTCGAGGATGATCTCGGCGTCGAGGCCGTAGCGGGCGGCCCGCCACTTGTTCTCCTGCACGTGCCAGGGCGGCATGCCCGGCAGTTCCACACCGGCGTCGAGTTGCCGGTCGAAGTGCACGACCAGGCAGTGGATCAACGCGACGAGCGACTCCAACTCCGCTCGCGTAGATACGCCGTCGCAGACCCGGACCTCGATGGTGCCCCACTGCGGCGCGGGCCGGATGTCCCAGTGCAGCGCCCCGAGCCGCTCGATCACCCCGGTCTTCATCTGGTCGTGCACGAAGCCCTCGAACTGCGCCCACGTCTCGAACTGGAACGGGAGCCCGGCGGTCGGCAGCTGCTGGAACATCAGCGCCCGGTTGCTGGCGTACCCGGTGTCGACGCCCGCCCACATCGGCGACGACGCGGACAGCGCCAGCAGATGCGGGTACTTGACCAGCAGGGCGTTGATGATCGGGAACACCTTGTGCGCCGAGGACACCCCGACGTGCACGTGCACACCCCAGATCAGCATCTGCCGACCCCACCACTGGGTGCGTTCGATCATCTCGTCGTAGTGCGGGTTGGGAGTCACCTGCTGCGCAGACCACTGCGCGAAGGGGTGTGTGCCCGCGCACATCAGCTCGACGTTCTCCCGGGCGGCGGCCCGGCGCAGCAGCGTCATCGTCTCCCGCAGATCGTCCATCGCCTCGGCGGTGGTGTCACAGATCCCGGTGACCAGTTCCACGGTGTTGCGCAGGAACTCCTTGTGCAGCCGCGGCGTGGCCCCGTCCGCCAGCTCGTCGGCGGCGGACAGTACCTGCGCGGCGCTGTTGGTCAGGTCGCGCGTGATCGGGTCGACCAGTGCGACCTCCCATTCGACGCCGATCGTGGGCCGGGGCGAACCGGCGAAATGGACTGCCACAGCCCGAATCCAACCACAGTGCAGACGACAACGCCGCGACCGGGAACCGACCTGTGGTCGAGGTCATCCGGCCGCGGCGTCGCGGGTGTTCGGGGCGGAGCCCCCGATCGACTCGGCGGTGGTGTTACTTGATCACACCGCAGGCGACGCGGGAGCCGGCGTCACCGGTGTCGAGGGTGGTCTGGTCGGGCGCCGGCGCGTACCGGGTGGGGATGTTGGCGAAGTTGTCGGCACCTGAGTGCACGACGATCGCGCGGCCCTCACCGTGGTTCTGCAGGTCCTCGATCGTGAACGCATCGGTGGTGGTGGTCAGGTTCCCGTTGCCGTCCTCGCGAACGAACAGCGAGGGCAGGTCACCGCTCGACGGGTGGCCGCTGTGCCCCTCGACCTGGAGATGTCCGCCGGCGGACGCGAAGTCGCCCTCACAGGTACCGACCGTGTGAATGTGCAGGCCGTGGAAGCCCGGCTGGAGGCCGTTCGCGGCGACGGTCACGACGACGTTGTCGCCGGAGCCGACGAAGGTCACCGTGCCGGCGGCCTTGCCGTCCGCGCCCTTGAGCACGGTGTTGAGACGATCGGCATGCTCGGCGCCGTGGCCCTCGGCACCCTGACCACCCTCGGGGGCCGCCACACCGGTCCACACCGCCGGGGTGGTGCCCGGGACGTCGCTCGCGACCTGGTTGGGCGGGCTGCACGCGGTGAGGCCCGCGGCTGCGATCGCAACCATCGGGGCGACGACGCGCAGGGACACGCGGCCCGACCGGGTCGTCTGCGAATCGCGTCGGGTAAGCAAGGCCATCAAACCGCTCCTTCGAGATGGGCTGGAAGTGCACTGATCATAGCCAGCCGGTGGAACCGACCGACCGGTGGTCTACGACGCCGCATAGTGGACACCGTTCGGGGTTGCCTGGGCGTGTCTCCCCACCCCCTCGGATGCACCCGGCAGCACGATCGTCGTCCTGCAAGGCGGAGGAGAAGCCGATACCGGGGTTGTATCGGCGCCGACGACAACGCAGCAGGGCGGC
>NZ_JBSFRT010000068.1:0-18237 GCF_053589375.1 Rhodococcus sp. NPDC003348 | reverse complement strand
GCACGGGAATCGCTTCCCGTGCCCGACGCCCACTTCTGTGACGGTCTCCGGCCACCCGGGGAGGCGGCGGGCGGCTCAGAGACCGTACGACTTTCCGATGATCTCCCGCTGGATCTCGTTGGTGCCGCCGTAGATGGTGGCACCGAGGGCGGTGCGGACGTGCTGCACCATGTCGAACTCGGTGGAGTAGCCGTAGCCGCCCATCATCTGCATGCCCTCGAGGGACATCGCCTTGGCGACCTCGGTGGCCTTGAGCTTGGCCATCGACGACGCCCGCGCGAGATTTCCGGTGCTCGCCGGGTCGTCGGCCTGTGCCGCAACGGAATACACCAGCAGCCGGGCGCACTCGATCTCCGTCGCCAGGTCCGCCAGCCGGTGCTTGACCGCCTGGAACGAGCCGACCCGCTGACCGAACTGGGTGCGGTCGGTGACGAAGGTCAGGCAGTCGTCGAAGGCCCGTTCGGCGGTGCCGAGCAGCTGCGCGGCCAGGATCAGCCGCTCGGTGGCCAGCCCGGCCATCAGCTGGGCCCAGCCCTGCCCGACCTCACCCACCACCGCGTCGGCGGGCAGCACGCAGTCGGTGAAGTAGAGGTCGTTGACCTCGGTGCCGTTCATCGTGTCGATGCCCTTGACCGCCATGCCCGGCGTGCCTGCAGGCACGTGGAACATGGTGAGCCCGTGGTGCTTGAGCTCGCCGCGCTCGGTGCGGGCCACCAGCAGGATGCTGTCGGCGAGGTGCGCATTGGTGCACCATGTCTTCTGGCCGTTGACCACCCAGCCGTCGTCGGTACGTTCGGCGCGGCAGGTCAGGGCCGCGACATCCGATCCGGCGCCCGGCTCCGACATCGAGATCGCCAGCGCTGCACCCTCGGCGAGCCGGCCGAGGACCTGTGTCTTGAGCTCCTCGGAGGCGAACTTGGAGTAGATGCCGCCGGTGATCAGCGTGGTGCCGTGCCAGGGCACCGGCGCCATCCCGCGGGCCAACTCTTCGAGCAGCACGCACAGGTCGACGTGGTTGCCACCGGCGCCGCCGTACTCCTCGGCGACGTTGATGGCGGCCCAACCGAATTCGGCGATCCGCCGGTTCAGTTCGAGGCTGTGTCCCTCGCGGCCGCAGTCGGTGAGCTTGTCGCGCTGCTCGCGGGTACCGACCTCGCGGCGGCAGAAGTCGCGGACTGCGGCAGCGAATTCGCGCTGCTCCTCGGTGAGCGTGACGGTCATGGTTACTCCTGGCTGGATGGGCGAGATGGGCCTACGGCCGCAGAGGGGTGGGTCACACCGGGTCTGCGACGGGAACCGGTCGGGCGACGGTGTCGCGTTCGCCGTCGGCGTCTTCGGTCTCGGTGACGAACGAGCGGCGGGTGCTGTACGCGGACACGAACGAGATGATCGCGCACAGGACCAGGCCCGCAGCCAGCGGCCACCAGTGCTTCGAGCCGTCGGTGGGTACCAGTGCGGCAGCGACCAGCGGGGTCGGGGCGGCCCAGGCGACACCCGCGAACGCGCTGCACAGCGCGACACCGCTGTAGCGGACCTCGGTCGGGAACAGCTGCGCGGTCATCGAGGAGACGACGGCGTAGGTGGTGGCGTGGCCGAGGACGAGGGCGCAGGTGAACGCGACCGTCATCAGCGCCATGTTGCCGGTGTTGAACAGGGCGAAAAGCGGGAAGGCGAAGGCGCCGGTGAACACCACGCCGCCGATGAAGACGGTCCACGCGGGCACCTTGTCGCAGAGGATGCCGACCCCGATCATCGCGAACAGGTCGACCGTCGCGGCGATCAGCAGGATCATCAGGGTGTCGCTCCGGGTGAAGCCGTGGATGTTCGTGGCCATCGTGAGCATGTAGGTGGTGATCAGGTAGAACAGCACGATCACGCTGGCCTGCAGACCGATTCCGGCGAGCACCTTGCCGGGCATGGTGCGGATGACCTCGAGGATCGGATGCTCGACGACCGCGGCGGTCTCCTTCACCTCGGTGAACTCGCTGGATTCCTCGACACCGAGGCGGATGATCATGCCGATCACGACGAGCACGAAGCCGGCCAGGAACGGGATCCGCCAACCCCAGGACATCAGCTGGTCCTCGGGCATCCGGGCGACGAAGTACATGACGATCGTGGCGAGCACGAGGGCGAGCGGGCTGGCGATCTGCGGCGCCGAGCCGTAGAAGCGCATCCGGGACTTCGGAGCGTTCTCGACGCTCATCAGCACCGCACCACCCCACTCGCCGCCGACCGCGACGCCCTGGAGGAACCGCAGGGCGGTCAGCATGATCGGCGCCCAGATGCCGACCTGATCCCAGGTGGGAAGCAGACCGATCAGACCGGTGGCGGCACCCATCACGGTGAGGGTGGTGATCAGGGTGGTGCGTCGGCCGAGCCGGTCACCGAGGTGACCGAAGATGAACGCGCCGACCGGGCGGGCGAGGAACGCGACGCCGAGGGTGGCGAAGGATGCCAGGGTGCCGACGTTGCCCCCCAACGCCGGGAAGAAGATCGTCTTGAAGACCAGGGTGGCCGCGGTGGCGTAGATGAAGAAGTCGAACCACTCGACGGTGGTGCCGACGAGGCTGGCGAGGAAGGCGCGCTTCTGCTGCTTGGTGCCGAAGCTGGAGGCTGCGGGTGTGGTCATGGGAGGTGCCCTTTCAGCGGGGACTTCTCGAGGTACTTGGGGGTCCTTCGGTAGAGCTGAAAATCCGGTTCGAACTGGGGGAGCGGTCAGAAGCGGGCGTGCCCGCCGGTGAGCACGCCGGTGGTGTCGATGCGGGCGTCGAAGTCCACGCCGCCATCGCCGGCCTGCGCGCGGATGGTGAGGGTGTTGTCGGGCAGGACCGGTGCGGCGAACCGGGCCCGCAGTTCGGTCAGTTCCCAGGGCTGGGCGCCGGCCGCCTCGGCGACGGTGCGGGCGGCGATGCCGAGGGTGGCCAGGCCGTGCAGGATCGGGCGGTCGAAGCCGTAGCCGGTGGACACCTCGGGGTCGATGTGCACCGGGTGCAGGTCGCCGGTGAGCCGGTACAGCGCAGGCAGATTCGGCTCGACCCGGAACTGCCGCTCGAAGGCGGCGCCGTCGAGATCGACGCGTGGGCTCGACGGGGCGCGCTCGCCGCCCCAGCCGCCGGAGCCGGGCAGGTGGATGGCGTAGGTGGCGGTGAACTGCTCGCACTCGACGGCGATGTCGATGGTGGCGGCGTTGCCCTTGTCCCACACCTGCGCGACGGCGGCGCGCATCTCGAGCTTCCCGGCCTTCGGCAGCGGAGCGTGCACGACCAACTGCTGCGCCGCGTGCAGCGACTCGAGCCGGTCGTAGGCGCCGAGCCCGCCCGCGTCCTCGACGGCCCACAGGCCCAGGCCGAGCCCGAACGTGGGCAGCACGCGCAGGTCCCGCTCGTAGACCAGCGGCAGCTGGTCCGGCTTCGCTCCGACGCACAACGCGTAGAGGATCGCGTCGGTCTCGGTGTAGGAGACGACCCGGGTGCCGAGGTCGTGGCCCTCGAGGGCGGCGACGGCGCTCACCGGAAGGCTCCGATGTTGGTGACGGCCTGGCCGAGGACCAGGGTGTGCACCTCGTTGGTGCCCTCGTAGGTGTACACGGACTCGAGGTTGTTCATGTGCCGGATCACGGGGTACTCCAACGTGATTCCGCTGGCACCGAGCATGCCGCGAGCCTCGCGGGCGACGTGCAGGGCCTGGGCGACGTTGTCCTTCTTGCCGAAGCTGATCTGCGCCGGAGCCAGTTGGCCTGCGTCCTTGAGCTTGCCGAGGTGGATCGCCAGCAGGTGCGCCCGGTTGACCCGGATCAGCATGTCGGCGAGCTTGCCCTGGGTGAGCTGGAAGCCGGCGATCGGCTTGCCGAACTGGGTGCGCTGCAGTGTGTACTCGAGCGCGGTCTCGTAGCAGTCGCGGGCGGCGCCGACCGCGCCGAACAGGATGCCGAAGCGGGCCTCGTTCAGGCAGGACAGCGGGCCCTTCATCCCGACGACGTTCGGCAGCACCGCTGAGCCGGGCAGGCGCACGTTGTCGAGGACGATCTCGGCGGTCACCGACGCGCGCAGCGAGAGCTTCTTCTCGATCTTGCGGGCCTGGTAGCCGGGGGTCTTGGTGTCGACGACGAAGCCGCGGATGCCCTCCTCGGTCATCGCCCAGATCACCGCGACGTCGGCGAGGGAACCGTTGGTGATCCACATCTTGGTGCCGCCCAGGATCCAGTCGTCCCCGTCGCGCTTGGCGGTGGTGCGCATGCTCGACGGGTCTGATCCGGAGTCGGGTTCGGTCAGGCCGAAGCAGCCGATGGCCTCGCCGGCGGCCATCCGCGGCAGCCACTCCTGCTTCTGCTCCTCGGATCCGAACTTCCAGATCGGGAACATCGCCAGCGAGCCCTGCACCGAGACGAAGCTGCGGGCGCCGCTGTCGCCTGCCTCGAGCTCGAGGCAGGCCGTGCCGTAGGCGACGGCGCTCATGCCTGCGCAGCCGTAGCCGTCGAGGTGCATGCCGAGCATGCCGAGCTTCCCGAACTCGAGCGCCATCTCCTTCGGGAACTCGTGGTTCTCGAACCATTCGCCGACGTTCGGCTTGATCTGCTCGCCCACGAGCTGACGGACGGTGTGCGCGACCATCCGCTCCTCCTCGCTGAGCAGCTGCTCGAGCGCGAGGAAGTCGCGGGGATCGGGGGTGAGGGAGGTGTTCGTCATGGAATGTCCTCAGCGCTTGGGGGCGGCGGTGCCGCCGGTGGTGGGTTCGGGGACGGTGGTGACAGCGGCACTGCCGCCGTGTCTTTCGGAGGCGGCCGCGACGGCGGCGTGCCGGGCCGGGCTGTCGAGCAGGCCGATGCGGGTGGCATGCCATTCGGTGTCGTCGTAGCGGCCGTCGTCGAGACTGCGCAGCAGCGCGCGGGTCGCGGCGAGCGCGTCCGGCGGGATCGACGCGAGCCGGGTGGCCAGCGCCAGGGCCTGCTCGCGCGGCTCACCGTCGGCGCGGTGGGTCGCCAGGCCGCCGGCGACGGCGTCGTCCGCGTCGAAGCGGTCGGCGAGCACCAGCAGCCGGGTGACGGTGGCCCGCGGCAGGGTGGCGTGGATCCTGCGGATCGACTTCGGGTTGTACAACAGCCCGAGTTCGACGGCGGGGACCCGGAACCAGGCCCCGGCGCCGACGATGCGGGCGTCGCAGGAGGTGACCAGCTCGACCCCGGCGCCGACGCACGGTCCGTCGATCGCGGCGACCACCGGGACCGCGGCCCCGCGGATCGCGGCGGCTGCGGCGTCGAGGTCGACGTCGTAGTCCAGGTCAGCGGAGGTGCCGGTCAGGTCCGCGAAGTCGGCGCCGGCGCAGAACACCCGGCCGCTGCCGGTGAGCAGCACCGCCCGCACGTCCGCCGGCAGGCCGGTGAAC
The DNA here is from genome assembly GCF_053589375.1 of Rhodococcus sp. NPDC003348. Classification (NCBI taxonomy): domain Bacteria; kingdom Bacillati; phylum Actinomycetota; class Actinomycetes; order Mycobacteriales; family Nocardiaceae; genus Rhodococcus; species Rhodococcus sp. NPDC003348. The sequence continues at coordinate 12,852 of NZ_JBSFRT010000068.1, read as the reverse complement.
GTCTCCCGCAGTTCCCGCAGCAGGCTGCGGGACAACGCGTTCCGGCGGTCCGCCCGGTCGAGGACGACCTCGAGGACGTCCCCGTTCCGACGCAGGGTGAGCTGGGCGCCGGTCACGACACCGGCTCCGGCTGTGGCATGACCTCGACGCCGTCGAGGCGCGGGACGGCCCACCGCTCACGCAGTGGGCTGTAGTCGAATGCCAGTGCGGATTCGAGGGATTCGGCCAGGTTCAGCAGGTCCGCGTCCCGGTCCTGCGCCGCGACGAGCTGGGCGCCGATCGGCAGTCCGTCGGACAGGCCGACGGGCAGCGTGATCGCGGGGGTGCCGGCCACGTTGAATGGGGAGGTGAACGGGAACGCTCCCCACAGCCAGTCCACCTCGACGCCGTCGATTGCCTCGGGCCGGTCGCCGTGCGGAAACGCCACCGTCGCAACGGTCGGGGTGAGCACCGCGTCGAAACGACCCAGGAACAGGTCGATTCGGCGGCGGAACTCCGGCAGCGCCTCCCTGGCCCGGGCGACGTCGGAACTGGCCAGCTTGTTCGCCGCCCGCAGACTGGCGTGCTCGTATGCGGTGAGCAGGTCCGGGTTTTCGAGCAGGTGCCCACGCTCGCGCAGTTCGTCGTCGAGGACGAGTGGACCGAAGATGTCGCTCCATCCGTCGATCGGGATGTCCCGCTGCACCACCTCGTGGCCGAGATCGGACAGCACGCCCGCGACCACGTCGAGCCGGGCGGCGATCGGCGGATCCACCGGACGGCCCTCGGGCCGTGGGCAATACGCGATCCGCAGCTTCGGCCCGGTGCGCCGCACCAGTGTGGTGTCGGCGAGGACCTCGACCATCAGCCGGGCGTCGTCGACGGTCCACGCCAGGGGGCCAGCGGTGACGAAGTCGGTCATCGCCCGGAACCCGCGCTCGTCGGGGCACATGCCGGTGGTCGGCTTGTACCCGACGAGGCCGCTGAACGCGGCGGGGATGCGGATGGAGCCGCCGCCGTCGGAGCCCAGTGCCAGGGAGGCCAGGCCGGCGCCGAGGGAGGCCGCGGCGCCACCGCTGGACCCGCCGGGGGTGCGGGTGACGTCCCAGGGGTTGCCGGTGTCGGGGCCGAGCCGGTTGTCGCTGGTGGCGGACTGGCAGAACTCGGGAACGTTCGTCTTGCCGGGCATGACGGCGCCGGCGGCACGCAGCCGGGCGACGACCCCGGAGTCGGAGCGGGCGACGCGGCCGCGCTGGGTGAGGGAGCCGAGGCCGGTTTCGGTGTCGGCGAGGTGGAAGGCGTCCTTGATGGACACCGGCACGCCGAGCAGCTGTCCGGTCTCGCCGGCCCGGTAGCGGGCGGCGGCGTCGGCGGCCTGCGCGCGGGCCAGCGCGGGGGTGAGCGTGACGTAGGCGTGGAGTCGGCCGTCGAGGCGCTCGATCCGGTCCAGGACCTCCTCGGTGACGTCGACCGGGTCCAGGTCGCCGCGGGCGTAGGCGCTGGTGAGTTCACGCACCGGCAGGTGCAGGGGAGACTCAGCCATGCGGATGCACCCCACCCGAGATGCCGTACACCTCGCCGGTGACGTAGCCGGCGTCGGGGCCGACGAGGAACGACACCAGGCCGGCGACGTCCTCGGGGCGGCCGACGCGGCCGACGAGGGACCGGTTCTCGGCGTAGCCGGAGAAGAACTCGTCGGGGTAGATCTTGCGGAGGAAGTCGTTGTAGATCAGGCCGGGGGTGACCGCGTTGACGCGGATGCCGAACTTGCCGTTCTCGGCGGCGGCGACGCGGGTGAGCGCGAGGACACCGGCCTTGGCGGCGGAGTAGGCGGCTCCGTGCTCGGTGCTGGTCTCGTAGGCGGAGATCGAGGAGATGTTGACGATTGCGCCGGAGTTGGCCTGCTGCATCAGGGGCAGGGCGTGGCGCATCGTGTGGAAGGTGCCGGTGAGGTCGACGTCCAGGCAGCGTTTCCAGGTCTCGGAGGACATCTCGGCGACCGGCTCGATCTTCGACCAGCCGGCGTTGTTGACCAGCACGTCGAGGCGGCCCTTGGTCTCGGCGATCTTCGCGACGACGGCCTCGACCTGCGCCTCGTCGGTGACGTCGAGCAGGTGGTGGGAGAACTCGCGGCCGTGCTCGGCGGACAGTTTGGCGGCCAGCTCGCCGCACCGGCGTTCGTGGATGTCGGTGACGATCACGTCGAAGCCGTCGGCGGCGAGGCGTGAGGCGATCGCGGCGCCGATGCCGGCGCCGGCGGCGGCGGTGACGAGGGCAGTGGGACGTTCTTGCATGGCAAGGCCTTTCGAGGGGGGAAGGGGTGCGCGGTGCGCGGGGTCAGCCGGCGAGGGTGCGGCGGAGGAGGGCGATCGTCTGCTGGGGCTGGTCGACCACCATCAGGTGCCCGGCTTCGGTGATCTCGGTGTAGCTCGCGTGCCCGATCGCGCCGAGGATGATGTCGGCGGCCTTCCTGGGACAGAAGCTGTCGTGGTCGGCGCCGATGATCGTGACCGGGGTGTCGGTGCCGATCTCGGCGAGGGCCGGGGTGAGCGGTGCGTCGACGAGCGCGGCCATCGCGGTGGAAGCGTTGAGGTAGCCCGCGGCGTCTCCAACGGCGGCCAGCCGCGCGGTGGTGACGGCGTCCACGTCGGAGGACGGATTGTGCAGGGCGGCAGCGGTGTCCGCGTGCAGGGCCTCGCGCTGTGCGGCCTCGTCGTTGCCGCGGAACAGTTCGATCCGGCCGGCGTAGAAGCCGGCGGCGCCGCGGCCGACGACGCTGGAGGTGCCGAGCGCGACGACCGCGGTGACCAGGTCGGGGCGCTGCGCGGCGGCGGACAGGACGACGGTGCCGCCGAGGGAGAAACCGATGCAGACGGCCGGTCCGGTGACCTGCTCGAGGAAGACGATCAGATCGTCGCGCAGTTGCGTGAGGGTGCCGTCGCCGGAGCCGGCGGTGCTCCGGCCGTGCCCGCGCAGGTCGTAGGCGTAGGTGGTGTACTCGCCGATTCCGGCCTGCTGCACCGTGCGCCAGCTCAGGCGGTCCTCGGCGAGGCCGTGGATCAGCACGACGGCGGGCCCGGAGCCGGCGCGGGTGTAGGTGACGTCGATGTCGCGCAGTGTGACGGTCTCGGTGACGAGATCGGTGGTGCCGCTGGTCATGTCTGCTCCTGTCGAGATCATGTCTCTGAGAACGTTCTTGCGGATCTTTCCGGCGGGGGTCTCGGGCATTTCGGTGACCACTTCGATGGACTCGGGCCACAGTCGGCGCGGGACGCCGCGCTCGGCGAGCCAGTCGACGAACTCGTCGAAGCCGGGGGCGGTGCCGAGCGGCTGGAGGACGGCGCAGATCCGTTCTCCGAGGCGGTCGTCGGGGCGTCCGATGACGGCGACGCGGGCCACCTGCGGGTGTCCGGCGACGGCATTCTCGATCTCCACCGGCGAGATGTTGACGCCGCCACGGATGATCAGGTCCTTGATCCGGCCGGTCAGCCTCAGGTAGCCGTCGGAGTCGACGATGCCGGTGTCGCCGGTGCGGAACCAGCCGTCGGAGGTGAACGAGGTGCGGTACAGCTCATCCTGGCCGATGTAGCCGAGAAACAATGAGGGCGTGCGCATCACGATCTCGCCGTCGGTCCCGCGCGGGGCGATGGCGCCGTCCTTCGTGATCGTTTCGAGTGCCACCCCGGGCATCACCTTCCCGCAGGTTCGCGCGACGAGTTCGGTGGTGTCGCCTGGGAGGCTGGAGGTGGCGCCGCCCTCGCTCATCGCCCAGATCGCGGCGATGCGGGTGCCGGGCATCTGGGTCTGGGCGAGCTCGATCAGGCTGGGTGCGACCGGCGCGCCGCCGCAGAGGAAGAAGCGCAATCCGTTCAGTTTCGGTGTGTCCGAGTCCCATTCGGCGTCCACCACGTCCTTGAGGAACGGGGTGGCAGCGACCGTGATCTCGCATCCGTACCGGTCGACCAGATCGAGTGCCCGGCGCGGGTCCCAGGCGTCCTGCAGGATCAGCGTCGCTCCGGTCATCATCGACATCCGGGCGCCGTGCCAGAAGCCGGTGCTGTGGCCGAGTGGGGAGGGCATGAAGATCGGGCGCTCGCCGGTGACCCGATAGCGGTCGATGACCATCCGGTTGTAGGCGCTGAGGCCGGCCTCGGAGTGCGCGATCGCCTTCGACTTGCCGGTGGTGGACGAGGAGAACAGGATGTGCGCGAGTCCGGCCGGGTACTCGGGGACGGCGGCGTCCGGCCCGTCGAAGGTGCGCCAGGTGCGGGTGCGGTGGTCGCCGTCGATCAGCAGGACATGGACCAATCGCCCGAGTTCGGCTGCAAGAACATCGGATTCGGCAGTGAAGTCGCGTCCACGATGGGCTCGCGGCAGGATCACGGCCTTCGCCCCGACCAGGTTCGCGGTGTAGGCGACGGACTTCGGGTCGGTGGTCACCGGGAGGGTGCCCGCGACCAGTCCGGCGCGGACGACGGCCAGGTAGGCGGCCATCCACTCGGTCCAGTTCGGCAGGCAGACCACGACGACGTCGCCGGCGACGAGGCCGCGTTCGATCAGTTCGGCCTCGATCTCCGAGGACAGGTCCCACAGTTCGCGGCGGGTCAGAACGTGGTCGCGGTCGTCGCGGACGGCGACGGCCTGCGGATCCTGCGCCAGGTGGCCGCGGAAGAGGGCCAGGGGAGTCTCGGTGGTGGGGGACTCGCCGGCCGGGCACCCGTCGAGGGCGATGGTGGCGAGAGTGGCTACGCGGGAATTCACAGCGACTCCGTTTCGGTGAAAAGCCGGGTGGGGGAAGCGCAACGCGGGGAGATCGCGGCGTCGATGGAATGATTCTGTGGGGTAACCCGACTCACAGTCAAGAGAGTGACGTCGCTTTTTTGTAAACTCTGATCATCAGTCTGTTAACCAGCTACGATTCGCGCAACGAAAAGGAGAGGTATGCCGCACGTACCGAACACCACCAAGGGGCGTCAGACTCGCACCCGCCTCCTCGACGCGGCCCGGGCCGTGTTCGCGCGTGATGGTTACGTCGGTACGACGATGAGCGGGGTGGCCACGGAGGCCGGCATGTCGCTCGGGGGGCTGTACCGGTACTTCAAGGACAAGGACGACCTGTTCTCGGCGCTGATCGCCGACACCCACGACGACCTGTTCCGGGCGAGCGGAAACCTGAAGCACCGGCTCGAGGACGAACCGTACGAAGCCCTGCTCGAATCGAACACCGGCTACCTGGCGCACTACTACGACAACCGCGACATCATGCGCACCCTGGTCGAGGCCGCCAGCGTGGATCCGCAGTTCCGGGAGTTCTGGTGGAAGATGCGCAACCGGCACATCGACCGGTTCACCACCGCGTTGAAGTCCAAGTGCGGCATCGTCGAGGTCGCCGGCCAGCCCTCCTCGGTGATGGTGGAGGCGATGGCCTGCATGGTCGAGCAGTCCGCGTACGTCTGGTACGCGCAGGATGCCCTCCAGGACCGGACGATGCCGGTGGAGCAGGCTGCGGAGGTCGTCACCAGGATCTGGTTCGCGACCTTCTTCGGCGGGCAAGCGGACGGTCACTCCAGCGCGGCCTCGTGACAGACCGATCGACGAGTCGGGGTGCTCGCCGGGCGCTCAGGTGCCGGATGGATCGTCAGGCCCATCGCTCCTCAGTCTGCGCGGCCGGCGGCTCGTCGTCCTCGTAGTCGAGCGGCGGCGAGGTCTCGTGCCGGTCGCGTGCCCGGGATGACGCGGCCGAACACGACGGCGGTCACCATCGACACCGCCAGCCACGCGCGCAGTGCCCACACGATCCACTGCATACCGCGAGGATGCGTCGGTCGTTCGGCTGACAGTGCCGAATGTCCGCCGGGCCCCGGGTCAGGTGCCCGGCGGGGTCATGTCCAGGCGCACGCCGAGCAGGCGCACCGCGCGCGACGGGTCGAGGCGGTCGGTCAACGCGACCGCGGCCTCGGCGATCACCGCTTCGTCGAGCGTCGGCTCGGGCAGGGCGCTGCCGGTGGTATGGGTCTCGAACGGGGCGTAGCGCACCTTGAGGGTGACGCGGACCGCCGGCCGGCCCTCCGCCCGCACATCCGCCGCGACCCGCCCGGCCAGGGTGCGCACCTCGTCGGTGATCGCGGTGCGGTCGGTGATGTTGTGCTGGAACGTGGTTTCGCGGCCGTGCCCGCGGGCCACATACGGTTCGGCGTCGACTTCGGTGCGGCCCCAACCGAGGGCGAGGCGCCGCAGCCAGGGCCCGGTGGTCGGGCCGAGGGTCGCCGCGAGCGTCGCCTCATCGGTGTCGGCCAGTTCGCGGACGGTGTGGACTCCCAGCGCGGCAAGCTTTTTCGCGGTCTTGGCGCCGATGCCCCAGAGGGCGGACGTGTCGCGGTCGCCCATCACGGCGAACCAGTTGTCGGCGGTCAGCCGGAATGTGCCCTGGGGCTTGCCGAATTCGGTGGCGATCTTCGCGCGGAGGGTGTTGTCACCGATGCCGACCGAGCAGTGCAGTCCTGTCGCGTCGAGGACGGCGGCCTGCACCGTGCGGGCGAAGGCGTCGGGATCGGTGGTCTGCACGCCGAGGAACGCCTCGTCCCAGCCGAGCACCTGGACGACGGCATCGAGCCCGCGGAGGGTGTCCATGACACCTTCGAGGCGGCCGTGTAGACGTCGGCGTCGACGGGCAGGAACACCGCGTCGGACACGTCCCGCAGCTTGCGGGCCGCAACGCGCAGCGGCATCCCGGACCCGACGCCGAACTCGCGGGCCTCGTAGGAGGCGGTGGAGACGACACCCCGCTCGGTGGGGTCGCCCCGGCCGCCGACCACGACGGGGCGGCCCCGGAGCTCCGGCCGGCGCAGCACCTCGACCGCGGCGATGAACTGGTCGAGGTCGACGTGCAACATCCAGCGCTCACGCGGATCTCGGTCCATCACGTCAGTGTGCGCCCGCGGCGACGGCCCGGCCCGCCGGCCCGGCGCCGACCGAACCGGAGCGCGCCGAGCGCTTCGGACGCCACGCCGGTGTCGTCGAGTCCTACTCCGCGGTGCCGGAGCAGGACACGACAGCGAACTGACCAGTGGAGGTCTGTTCGCTGATCACCGCGCCGTTCTGCCGAATGGTGCAGGTGATCGTGGTGGCCGTGTCGTCGGCCTGCGCGGTCAGGGACACGATCTTCAGGCCGGAGACCGTCACGTCGCGGCTCCACGGGAGGGCGGCACCATTGTCCTGTGCGGTGTTCGCGGAATCGCCGCTCGTGTAGGTGATGTTGCTGGCGGTCGGACCGTCACTGGTCACTTCGTAGGTGACGTTGACGACTTCGTTGAGATTCTTGTCGATTTCGTTCGCGGCGCCGCCGAACAGTGCGGCGCAGCCCCCGAATACCAGGACGCACAGCAGCACGACGCCGCCGAGTATCCAGGGCCATTTCTTCCGCTTGGATGGCGGCTGCTGGTAGTAGCCGGGCTGTGGGTACTGCCCGGGCTGTGGGTACTGAGCGGGTTGGCCGACGTGCCCACCGGGCGGGTACTGGCCGGACTGTTGAGGATCTTGCGGGGGAACCGACATGGCAGCACTCCTCGAGTCTCAGGAAGCCCGGCTTCGGACACGCGCCGGTGCGGTCCGACAATCGTCACACGTACGAAATCGAACAGACCGAAGAGTTTGTATTCTGCTGCGCTGCTGAGCTCGAAGCGTTACCTCCGAATGCACTCACCCACCGGCGACACGAATCGGGATGCTTGTGGACGTCTTTCGGTGTGCAGCGGATGCGACAGCGTCCCTCCGGCCCGGCGTCAGAGTTGTGTCAGGTGTCGAACGGGCCCAGATCGGCGCCGTTCGCGATTTCCGGGGAAGGGGACGTGGTGGCGATTCCGGTCAGCACCGACCGCCTCGTCACGCCGTGGTTACCCTGATCGTGTTGTTTCTTTCCCGCATGTCAGGGTCCCGTTCGACCGTGCGCCACGGTGACAACGGTCGTTGTCGCCGTGACATGTATCTCACGCGGCGGGGTGTCGAGGAGGGGGACTCGCAGAATGGCCTGGTCCGACGGGGTGGTGGCCCGCCCGGGGCGGAGCGGGCGCGTGCCAGGATGGGCGCATGACTATCGGAACCCTTGTGCTGCTCCGCCACGGCGAGAGCGAATGGAACGCGATGAACCTGTTCACCGGATGGGTGGACGTCCCGCTCACGGACAAGGGTGTCGCGGAGGGCAAGCGCGCCGGGCAGCTGCTCAAGGAGCACGACCTGCTGCCCGACGTGCTGTACACCTCGCTGCTGCGCCGCGCGATCAGCACCGCGAACATCGCGCTCGACGCCGCCGACCGGCACTGGATCCCGGTTGTCCGCGACTGGCGCCTGAACGAGCGGCACTACGGCGCGCTGCAGGGCAAGAACAAGGCGCAGACCAAGGCCGAGTACGGCGACGAGCAGTTCATGCTGTGGCGGCGTAGCTACGACACCCCGCCGCCGCCGATCGAGGCCGGCAGCGAGTACAGCCAGGACGCCGACCCGCGGTACGCGAACCTCGAGCAGGTCCCGCTGACCGAGTGCCTGCTCGACGTCGTCAAGCGCCTGATCCCGTACTGGGAGGACACCATCTCCCAGGAGCTGCTCGCCGGGAAGAACGTGCTGGTCGCGGCGCACGGCAACTCGCTGCGCGCCCTGGTCAAGCACCTCGACGGCATCTCCGACGAGGACATCGCGGGCCTGAACATCCCGACCGGCATCCCGCTGCGCTACGACCTCGACGAGAACCTCAAGCCGCTCAACCCGGGCGGCACCTACCTCGATCCCGAGGCCGCTGCGGCCGGTGCCGCGGCCGTCGCCAACCAGGGCGCGAAGTAGCAACACCATGACGACGACCCGGGCCCCGCACGCGGATCCGCGGACCCGGGTCGAACGCCAGGTGAACAGCAGGAAAACAGTGCCGTTCGGCGCCGTGACGTGCAGCGAAACGCCTGCACCCGGCGCCGATCGGTGTTTTCGCGGTCGTACGATTCACTCGTGACTGTTGTTCAGGTCGTCGTTCTGGTCGCCGCCGCCGCGGTGATCGGCTACCTGGTCGGCGGGGTGCTCGTCCCGCGACTGAAGGCGCGCTACAACCGGCGCGAAGCCGAGCAGGCCGGCCTGACGATGTCCCAGGTACTCGACCTGATCGTGCTCGCCAGCCAGAGCGGCATCGCCGTCGTCGACCGATTCCACGACGTGGTCCTGTTCAACCCGCGGGCCGAGGAACTCGGCCTGGTGCACAACCGGACCATCGAACCGCGCGCCTGGGCCGCGGCGAACAAGGTCCTCGACACCGGCGAACCCGTCGAGGTCGACCTCAGCGTCAAGAACCCCGGGCGCGGCCGCGGCCGGATCGCGGTCCGTGGGCTCGCCCAGCTGCTCAGCGAGGAGGACCGCCGATTCGTCGTCCTGTTCGCCGACGACGACTCCGAGGTGGCACGGATGGAAGCCACCCGCCGGGACTTCGTCGCCAACGTCAGCCACGAGCTCAAGACCCCGGTCGGCGCGATGGGACTGCTGGCCGAGGCCCTGCTCGAATCCGCCGACGATCCCGCGTCGGTCCGGCACTTCGGTGAGCGGGTGCTGTCCGAGTCGCGGCGGCTCGGCAACATGGTCGGCGAACTGATCGCCCTGTCCCGGCTGCAGGGCGCCGAGAAGCTGCCCGACCTCGAGCCGGTCGCGGTGGACGAGGTGATCGACGAGGCCATTCGGCGCAGCACGCTGACCGCGGAGAACGCGGGCATCACCGTCACCGCGGACAAGCCGAGCGGCCTCGAGGTGCTCGGCGACCGCACCCTGCTCGTGACCGCGCTGTCGAACCTGGTGGAGAACGCGATCGCGTACTCGCCGCAGGGGTCGGCGGTGTCGGTGAGCCGATCGCTGCGCGGCGACGACGTCGCGATCGCCGTCACGGACCGCGGGATCGGCATCGCGAAGGAGGACCAGGAGCGGGTGTTCGAGCGGTTCTTCCGCGTCGACAAGGCACGGTCCCGCTCCACCGGCGGCACCGGGTTGGGTCTGGCGATCGCGAAACACGTCGCCGCCAACCACAACGGCTCCATCACCCTGTGGAGCAAGCCCGGGACCGGCTCCACCTTCACCCTGGTCGTGCCCGCGCACACCGAGGAAGCCGATTCACCCGACGACCAACCGGCGCCCGACGCGCTCGGGCGCCCCGCCGCAACCTCAGGCAAGTCCATTACGACCATTCACCCAGAGCGACCCGGTCAGGGCGCAACGAACATGGAGGCCAACCGGTGACGAACGTGCTGATCGTGGAAGACGAGGAGTCGCTGGCCGACCCGCTCGCGTTCCTTCTCCGCCGGGAAGGATTCGAGGCGACGGTCGTCGGTGACGGTCCGTCCGCGCTCGCCGAGTTCGACCGCGCCGGGGCCGACATCGTGCTCCTCGACCTGATGCTGCCGGGTATGAGCGGCACCGACGTGTGCAAGCAACTGCGTGCCCGCTCCGGGGTGCCGGTGATCATGGTGACCGCCCGCGACAGCGAGATCGACAAGGTGGTCGGTCTCGAACTCGGCGCGGACGACTACGTGACGAAGCCGTACTCGGCGCGAGAACTGATCGCCCGGATCCGCGCGGTGCTGCGCCGCGGCGCCGACAACGACACCGACAGCGGGATTGCCGACGGTGTGCTCGAGGCCGGGCCGGTCCGGATGGACGTCGAACGCCACACCGTTCAGGTGAACGGTGAACCGGTGACGTTGCCGCTCAAGGAGTTCGATCTGCTCGAGTACCTGCTGCGCAACTCCGGCCGGGTGCTCACCCGCGGCCAGTTGATCGATCGCGTGTGGGGCGCCGACTACGTCGGCGACACCAAGACCCTCGACGTGCACGTCAAGCGGTTGCGCTCGAAGATCGAGGCGAACCCGGCCAAGCCGGAGCACCTGGTCACCGTCCGCGGGCTGGGTTACAAGCTCGAGGGGTAGGAGGAGGGTGCCGCGTCATCGCGGTACCACCGTTTCGCAGTCGCCAGAGGGATGGCGTTATACCCTGAGTTGCCCGGTTTCGCGGCGGAATCGACAGCAAATCCCTAGCATGTGTTGGTCACGAACACCAGCGCAAAGTGGTTTCGATTCGTGAACAAGACCACGTATGCCGTTGTATTCTCGGCGCTCAAGGAATTCTCAGGATCATCGATCGCACCGTTTCGGTGGCGGCCGCTTGACCTGCGCCAACTCCGCTTCGTGAACGCGTCACAGCTCCGCGTCGGAGCGCGTCGTACGAAGGGATTTTTGTGTTCAATCCTCCGGAGTCCCTTACCGCCCGCGTCCCGGCATCCGGCTCGGTCCCCGATGGCGTCGCCGCGTCGGCTGCCGCTCCCGCAGTCGGCCGGTGCAGCGAGCCGTTCCCGCTCTCCGCCGCTCAGCGCGGCATGTGGTTCGCCCAGCACTTGGTGCCGGACGTCCCGGTCACCATCGCGCAGTACATCGAGATCGAGGGCGACTTCGACATCGACGTGCTTCGGCGCGTCGGCCCCGCCGTCGCGCGAGAGTTCGGCACCCCCCTGCTGCGGATCGTCGAGATCGACTCCGAGCCGTACCAGGTGGTCGACGACACCCTCGACGACGAGATGCCCTACCGGGACCTGAGGGGCGAGATCGATCCGCACGCCGCGGCCATGGAGTGGATGCTCCAGGACTACTCCGCCACGATGGATCTGCTCACGGAGCGGCTAATCCGGGGCGCGGTGCTGCAGCTGGGGGACCGGCACTACTACTGGTATTTCGCCATCCACCACATCGCCCTCGACGGGTTCGGTGCGGTCACGTTCATGGCCCGCATGGCCGAGGTCTACACCGCGGCGGTCCTCGGTCGGGATCCGGCGCCGTCGGTGGCCAGTGACCTGATCGCCGTCAACGAGGCCGAGGACAAGTACCGCGAGTCCACCCGGTTCCAGTCCGACCGCGAGTACTGGATGTCGCGCGCCACCGATCTGCCCGCGCCGCTGACGCTGTCCAACCGGACCGGACGACTGGAGGTGCGCTCCCGTTTGGTCGGCGGCGCACTGCCGGACCAGATCCTCACCGCACTCGACGACGCGGTCACCCGGCACAACTCCGCGGACACCGCAATCACCGTGGCCGCGATGGCCGTGTACCTCGCGGACATGACAGGCGCGACCGCCATCGTGCTGAGCCTGCCCGTCTCCGCGCGCACCACCGCGGTGCTCCGCCGCTCCGGCGGCATGGTCTCCAATGTCGTTCCGCTGCGCATCTCCGTCACCCCGGAGACCACCGTCGGCGAGCTCGTCGCCCAGGTCGGGCTGGAGATGACCGGCGCGCTGCGGCATCAGCGCTACCGGCACGAGGACATTCGCCGCGACATCGGCGACCTCGACGGCGGGCGCGGGTTCTTCGGCCCGGCGATCAACATCATGAACTTCCACACCGAGATCACCCTCGGCAGGGAAACGGGCAAGTTCCACGTGCTCTCGACCGGCCCGGTCGAGGACCTGTCGATCAACATCTACCCGAGCGTCGTCGGGCGCAGCACCCGGGTCGATTTCGAGGCGAACCCGCACTGCTACACCGAGGACGAACTCCAGGCCCATCACGGCCGGTTCCTTCGGGTCCTCGACCAGTTCGTCCATGCAGACGCCACCACCCCGGTCGCCGACATCGAACTGCTCGGAGCGGATGAGCGTGAGCGCCTCCTCGAATGGTCGCGCGGACCCCGCGTCCCCGCACCCGCGATGTCCCTGCTCGGGCGGTTCGCCGCCCAGGTCGCCGCGGTTCCGGATGTGCCGGCAGTGGTCTGCGGCGGCGAGTCGGTCACTTACTCGGAGTTGGATCGGCGGTCGTCGGAGCTGGCCGGTGAGTTGATCGAGCGTGGTGTCGGCGCTGACGATGTCGTCGG
>NZ_JBSFRT010000067.1:0-18789 GCF_053589375.1 Rhodococcus sp. NPDC003348 | reverse complement strand
CCAGAAGGTGGAGGAGACCTTCCACGAGGCGTACATGGCCCACACCTCCACCTTCTGGTCGAATTCCTGGTCGAACACGTGGATCATCGAGCCCTGTCGCAGCGAGGTCAGCGTCTTGTGCGTCGACTGGGTGGCGTAGACCCGCACCCTGGCGCGTGCCGGGTCGGGCATCAGGCGCCGTTCGAGCAGCTCCTCGTCGGAGGCGCCCCGCACCTGCTCGGCGTGCGCGTCGTAGGCCGCCCTGGATGCGGGGTCGCGCAACCGTTCGCGCACCGCCTGCGCCGCATGCATCGCGGTGCGGGTGCGGTAGACCGGATGGAACCGGGCGAAGGCGAACCACGCCTCGTCCCACAGGAACACCAGGTCCGGCTTGATCGCCAGGCATTCTTCCATCACCCGCTCGACGTCGTAGATGATCCCGTCGAAGGTGCAGTTGGTCAGCATCAACAGCTTGACCCGGTCCAGTTTCCCGGCCGCGCGGAGCGCCAGCAGCCTGGACTTGATCTCCCTCAGCGGCACCGCGCCGTACATCGAGTACTGACTCAGCGGGTATGCGTCCAGATACGTCACCTGCGCGCCGGCGAGCATCAGACCGTAGTGATGGGACTGGTGGCAGTTGCGGTCGACCAACACGATGTCGCCCGGCGCGATGAGGGCCTGGACGACGATCTTGTTGGCCGTCGACGTGCCGTTGGTGACGAAGTACGTCTGGCGCGACCCGAACGTCTTCGCCGCCAGCCGCTGCGAATCACGCAGCGGCCCGATCGGCTCGAGCAACGAGTCCAGTCCGCCGCACGTGGCCGAGGTCTCGGCCAGGAACACATCCAACCCGTAGAAGTCCACCATGTCGGAGATCCAGTGCGAGTTGACGATCGACTTGCCCTGCGAGATCGGCAGCGCGTGGAAGACCCCGGTCGGGCGGTGACTGTATTCGCGCAGTGCACTGAAGAACGGGGTCCGATACCGGGCCGCGACGCCCTCGAGCAGACTCAGGTGCAGGTCGAGCGAGCCCTCCCCCGCATGGAACACCCGCCGGAAGTACCGGCCGAGCCGGCCCGCGGTGTCCTCGACCGCGATCTCGGTCATCAGGTACAGGTCGAGCTCCGGACGGGTGTCGGCGAGCTCCCCGGCCAGGATCCGGGTCCGTTCGTCCGGCGGCTGCCCGGCCAGCTTCTCCGCCACACCGGAGTAGACGAAGTCCGACAGGGCGGTCAGATCCTGCTGCGACCGGTGGCCGAATCGACGCCGGATCACGCACGCCTGCAGATTCACGTTCAGCCGCGCCGCGATGACGGCGTCGTCGCCACTGCCGACGATGACCAGTTCGTAGATGAACTCGTCGTCCGGTCGCCGCCAGGCCCGCAGCTCCCGGCGCAGGGCGAGTTCCTGTGCCTCCGTCATCCTTTCGACCACGAGCACCTCGAAGTAGTGACGCTCCGGTCGGTCCGCACCCGGCTCCTCGCTGCGCGCGGAGTCGGCGTCGAGAGCCTCGTGCTCGCCGTCGGCAGGGGACGCCGGTACGCCGCTCCGGTACGAGCCGGTGACCAGCGCCCGGTTGATCCGCGCAACGGTCCGGGCGAGCTTGTCGTATCCGCCGCCCGCGAACTGTCGCTGGATGCGGGCGAAACTCTGCGATCCCGGATAGGCCCAGTACCGCTCGAACGGCCGCATCTGGCCGAGCAGCCCCTCGACTCGCTCGATCAGCTCGTCGAGCGGCGCGCCGCGTGCGGCCAGACCCGCCAGGTGCGCGCTGGCCGCCTCCAGCCGGCACCACGCGTCCGCGCGGAACTGCCACACACTGTTGTAGGCCCGTGGGTTCACTTCTTCCGTTGCAGCCATCACAGCCTCCACCGATTCGATCACGACCGGCATCCGAGGCCCGTCGACGGAAGTGCCGTCGCGGCGAACACTCTCAGCCTGCTCCCCGACCCGTGCCCAGGCAAGGGAGCCAGGGGTTGCCCTCCACGCGAACCGCTTCTATGGTTCATTACATGAGTAATGAACCAGTGAGCCTGGGCGGGAGGTCGGTCCCGTGATCGACGACGGCCGGCCACTGTTCCAGCAGATCGCCGAGCAGATCGAGGGCGAGATCATCGACGGCTCGCTGCCCGAGGAGACCCAGGTCCCCTCGACCAACGAACTCGCGGCGTTCCACCGGATCAATCCGGCGACCGCCGCGAAGGGCCTCAACCAGCTCGTCGCCGAGGGGATCCTCTACAAGAAACGGGGAATTGGAATGTTCGTCAGTCCAGGGGCGCGCGAAGCGCTCCGCTTCCGGCGGCGAGAAGCGTTCGCGCGCCAGTACATCGAGCCCCTCGTCGCCGAGGCCGATCGGCTGGGCATTCCGCTCGACGAACTCAAGTCCATGCTCGACACGAGGGAGGTGGCCCGATGACCCGGAGCCTGACCGTCACCCAGATCGCCGACCGGAAGTCGACCGGGCGCGAGGTCGTCGCCTCGATGCACGGCGTCGACAAGCGCTACGGGGACGTCGACGCACTCTCGGACATCTCGTTCGACATCGAGCGCGACAAGATCTACGGCCTGCTCGGACGCAACGGCGCAGGGAAGACCACGATCATGTCGATCCTGACCGGCCAGAGCCTCCAGACCTCCGGCGAGGTCTCGGTCTTCGGCGCCAACCCGTTCGAGAACGCGGGCGTGCTGCGCAGCATCAGCTTCATCAAGGAGAGCCAGACCTACCCTGACGACCTCCGGGTCGGGCACGTCCTCTCCGCCGCCGGACACCTGATGGAGCGGTGGGACCGCGGCTTCGCCGAGCTGTTGCTCGACGACTTCCAACTTCCGCTGTGCCGCAAGGTCAAGAAGCTCTCCCGTGGCATGAAATCCGCCCTCGGGGTGATCATCGGCCTCGCGTCACGAGCACCGCTCACGCTGTTCGACGAGCCGTACCTCGGCCTCGACGCCGTCGCCCGGCATCTGTTCTACGACCGCCTGCTCGCGGACTACGCCGAGCACCCCCGCACGATCGTGCTGTCCACCCATCTCATCGACGAGGTGGCGAACCTGCTCGAGCACGTCATCCTCGTGGACCGGGGTCGGATCGTACTCGACGACGATGCCGAGACGCTGCGCCGCCGGGCGGTGATCGTGTCCGGCCCCACCGAGGCGGTCGACGCATTCACCGCGAAAGGCACCGTCCTGCACCAGGAATCGCTCGGTTCCCACACGCGAGCCACGGTCCAGGTCACCGCGGACGAGGCCGACCGGGCCCGACTGATCGCCGCCGGCGCAACGCTCGAACCGGCATCACTCCAGGAACTCGTCATCCGAACCACCACGCAGGAGTCGACGTCATGACCGCAGCCACCCTGACCGCCACGGCGGACACACACGCCACCCGACCTTCCCGGATCGGATCGGTGCTCCGCCTGCACACCGTCGCCTGGCCGCTGCTGATCGCATGGCCCGTCGGGATCCTCGCGGTGTCCTTCGCGATCAGCTGGACGATCTACTTCCTGGTCGGGAACGAGGAAGGTGAGGGTTTCACCGGCAGCGTCACGGCCCTGCTCGGGTTCATGATCGCGTTCTACATCCAGGCCCTGACCCAGACCTTCCCGTTCGCCCTGGGACTGAGCGTCACCCGCCGCGAGTTCTACGGCGCGACGGTCCTGATGGCACTCGGACAGTCGGCTGTGTTCGCGGTCGCGGTACAGGTGCTGTCCGCAATCGAGAGCGCCACCAACGGGTGGGGCGTGTACATGCGGATGTTCGGGATCGCACGCTACTTCACGGACAATCCGCTCGTGCAGCTGCTTTCGCTGTTCGCGATCATGCTGCTGACCGCGGGGATCGCGGTACTCGCCGGAGCGATCTACCAGCGATGGCGCACCACCGGACTGCTCGCGGCGATCGTCGGGGCCGTGGGCACACTCGGACTGGCAGCGATCGTGATCACCTGGGCACGCTGGTGGCCCGCAATCGGCTCGTGGTTCGTGGACATGCCGCGAGTGGTTCCGATGGTGGTGCTGCCACTGGTCCTCGCACTGCTCGCCCTCGCGAGTGGATGGGTGGCGCTGCGCCGCTCGACGTTGTGACCCGAGCTCAGGCGTCGGCCGCCGACCCGAGTCCGCTCGTGATCGTCGGAAGGTCCCGCGGCGCTCCGCTTTCGATCAGCGCGAGCACCGCATCGACGTCGACGTTGCGCTCGACCAGGTCGGCGAGCAGGTCGAGCTGGGAATCCCGCTCGGCGGCAACCGAGGTGTCGGGGGCAACGGCGAACTCGCGTCCGGTCGCCGCGGCGATCCGGGTGAGCAGGGCCCGCCGGTACTCGTCCGACTCGAGCAGTCCGTGCCAGTGCGTGCCGAACACCGACCCGCGCACGCTGCCCTCCGGGGTCCCGTCGTCGTGACGGAGCAGCGGGGCGTCGCCTGTGCGGGTCACCCGACCATGGTGGATCTCGTAACCGGACACCACGATCCCCTCCGCGGTCCCGGTCGCCTGTCGCAGCACCTTGTCGGCGGCGAACTCGATGTCGAGGTCGAGCAGGCCGAGCCCGTCGACGGTTCCCGCGCCGGATTCGACCGTGTCGACGATCCTCCGGCCGAGCATCTGGTAGCCGCCGCAGATTCCGAGAATCGGCAGTCCCGCGGCGGCCCGGTCGCCGAGGGCGTCGGCGATCCCCGACGACCGCAGCCACGCCAGATCCGACACCGTGGACTTGCTGCCCGGCACCACCACCAGGTCGACGTCGGCGAGCCGGGACGGTTCGCTCACCCAGTGCACCGATACGCCCGGCTCGCAGGCCAGTGCCTCGACGTCGGTCGCATTGGACACCCGCGGCAGCCGGATCGCGGCCACCCGCAACCAGTCCCGGCCCCGCGGCGGCGCGGGCCGGCCGACCGGTGCGTCGGCGACCGTGGACAGCGAGTCCTCGGCATCGATCCACAGTCCCTCGGCGAACGGGACCACGCCGAGGGTGGGACGGCCGGTCAGCGATTCCAGTTGGCGCAGGCCCGGTTCGAGCAGAGCGACGTCCCCGCGGAACTTGTTGACGACGAAGCCTGCGATCAGCGCCTGGTCGTCGGGGTCGAGAACGGCGACGGTGCCGAACAGGTGGGCCAGCACTCCCCCGCGGTCGATGTCACCGACGACGAGCACCGGGAGGTCCGCGGCGCGGGCCAGACCCATGTTCGCCAGGTCGGTGGTGCGCAGGTTGATCTCGGCGGGCGACCCGGCACCCTCGCAGATCACCACGTCGAATTCGGCTCGCAGCGAGGCGAGTTCGTCGGCGACCACCCCGCGCAGCCACTGCCGGTGCGCCATGTAGTCGCGGGCGCCGACCGAGGTGACGGCCTTCCCGCGCACGACGAGCTGCGAGGTGCGGTCGCTGCCCGGCTTGAGCAGCACCGGGTTGAACCGGACACTCGGCGCGAGCCCGCAGGCCCGCGCCTGCAGCGCCTGCGCCCGTCCGATCTCCCCACCGTCCAGGGTGACGACGGAATTGTTGGACATGTTCTGCGCCTTGAACGGCGCCACCGAGACGCCGCGACGGGCCAGCAGCCGGCACAGCCCGGCCACGAGGACGCTCTTCCCGGCGTCGGAGGTGGTACCGGCGACGAGCAGCGCACCGCTCACCCGAGCGTGGGAATTGCCACCACTCACGGGAGCGTGAGGATCTCGTTGCCCGTTTCGGTGACGACGATGGTGTGCTCGAACTGCGCGGTCCACTTGCGGTCCTTGGTGACGACGGTCCAGTTGTCGTCCCAGATCTCGTAGTCGACGGTGCCGAGGTTGATCATCGGCTCGATGGTGAACACCATGCCCGGCTCGATGACGGTGTCCACGTTCGGCTGGTCGTAGTGCAGGATCACCAGCCCGTTGTGGAAGGTCTCGCCGATGCCGTGCCCGGTGAAGTCGCGGACGACGCCGTAGCCGAATCGGTTGGCGTAGGACTCGATGACCCGGCCGATGACGTTGAGCTCGCGGCCCGGCTTGACCGCCTTGATGGCGCGCATCGTCGCCTCGCGGGTGCGTTCGACGAGCAGGCGGTTCTCCTCGGAGACGTCACCGGCAAGGAAGGTCGCGTTGGTGTCACCGTGCACGCCGTCGATGTAGGCGGTGACGTCGATGTTGACGATGTCACCGTCCTGGATGACCGTCGAGTCCGGGATGCCGTGGCAGATCACCTCGTTCAGCGAGGTGCAGCAGGACTTGGGAAAGTCCTTGTAGCCCAGGGTCGACGGGTAGGCGCCGTGGTCGATCATGTACTCGTGGGCGATCCGGTCGAGCTCGTCGGTGGTCACCCCCGGCGCGACCGCCTTGCCCGCCTCCTGGAGGGCCTGCGCGGCGATTCGGCCTGCGAGCCGCATCTTCTCGATGGTCTCGGGCGTCTGCACCCACGGCTCGTTGCCCTCGTTGACGGTGGGCTTCCAGGCGTACTCGGGTCGCTCGATCTTCGCGGGGACCGACAGCGTCGGCGAGACGGTTCCGGGGACCAGGGATGCGCGCACAGACATGGCGTCAAGGCTACGCGCCGTGCCCACGCGGGAAGGGACGAGCCCGGCGGACATCCACGAGGGATGCCCGCCGGGCCCCGGCGCGACGGCGCCGATCAGCACGGGTGCGCGACGTCGGTCAGCTGCGCGCACCGACCAGTTCCGCCTCCGGTGCAGAAGCCTGCACCGGGCGACGGGACGGGATGCACGCGGCGACGGCGGCGGCGACGAGCGCGACGCCACAGCCGATCAGCAGGCCGGTGCGGAAACCGTTCTCGGTGGGCAGTGTGTAGTCGCCGACCTGGACGCTCATCTGGGCGAGGACGAGCCCGACGACCGCGGCGGCAATCGAGGTGCCCAGGGACCGCGAGAGCGTGTTGAAGGCGTTCGCCGAGGCGGTCTCCGAGTGCGGCACCGCGCTCATGATCAGGGCGGGCATCGCGCCGTAGGCGAAGCCGGTGCCTGCACCGCAGATGGAGGCGACGATCATCAGACCCCAGGCCGAGCCCATCAGCAGCATCGACGAGGCGTAGCCGAGCGCGATGATCAGGGCACCGACGATCAGGGTGATCTTCGGCCCGCGAGCCGAGGAGAGCTTGGCTCCGATGGGTGCCACGAGCATCATCACGACGCCACCGGGGATCATCCACAGACCCATGACCAGCATCGACTGCCCGAGGCCGTACCCGGTCGACTCGGGAAGCTGGAGCAGCTGCGGCAGGATCAGCGACTGCGCGTACATCGCGAAGCCGACGACCATTCCGGCGACGTTGGTCAGCAACACCTGCGGACGCGCGGTGGTCCGGAGGTCGACCAGCGGATCGGTGGTGCGCAGCTCCCACCAGCCCCAGGCCAGCAGGACGAGCACCGCGGCAACGAACAGGCCGACGATGGTGCCGCTACCCCAGCCCCAGTCGGCACCCTTGGACACACCGAGCAGCAGGCACACCAGCCCGATGCCGAGGCCGAGGGCGCCGACCGGATCGAACTTGCCGGCATCGGAATCGGCCGGGATGGCAGGCACGATCTTCCAGATCAGCACCGCGATGACGACGCTCAGCGCGGCGGCACCCCAGAACAGCGCTCGCCAGCTGGCATTCTGGGCGACGGCCGCGGCAAGCGGCAGACCGAGTGCGCCGCCGATGCCCATGGACGCGCTCATCAGCGCGATGGAGGAGTTCAGCTTCTCCGTCGGGATCAGGTCACGCATGGCGCTGATGCCGATCGGGATCAGGCCCATGCCCATGCCCTGCAGCGCACGTCCGGCGATCATCGGAATCACGGACGTCGCGAGTGCGCACACGACCGAGCCCAGGATCAGCGGCACCGTGCAGATCAGCAGCATGCGACGCTTGCCGTAGATGTCGCCGAGGCGGCCGGTGATCGGGACGCACACCGCGCCGGCGACCAGCGTCGCGGTGACGATCCAGGACGCGTTCGACGCGGTGGTGTTCAGGATGTGCGGCAGGTCGCCGATCAGCGGGACGACCAGCGTCTGCATGAGCGCGGCGACGATGCCGGTGAATGCCAGAACCCCAACGAGACCGTTGGGGTTCACGGCGGATTTCTGCCCTCCCAAAGGACACTCCTCACTACTTCACAATCGAGAATTTTGTGCGGGGCCGTTGCGGCCGGCACGGACTGTGCCCAGTGCACATTACTTGCACAATACACATAATTTGCACGATACAATGGTGTTGCATGATGCACGTCACATGCAACATGCAACCCGCATGTATGGTACAAATCGGATGTAAAGCACAATTCGCCCGTTCGGCCGCACCCACACAGAAGGCGACTTCAGGGATCTCCGCACGGAGGAAGAGGATCTACGCTCGGGGGAAGAGGAAAGGATGCACATGACCACGGCCGCGGACCGCATCGAGTTCGAGACCATGCTGCTCACGCGACACCTCACCCATCCTCGCCGCGGCACCGGCCACCTCGACAACAGCGCGTACCTTCTGCTCAGCCGGATCAGCGCGCAGGGGCCGATGTCCGTCGGCGAACTGAGCGAGGCATTCGGCCTGGACACCTCCACCTTGAGCCGGCAGACGACCGCGATGCTCAATTCCGGCCTGGTTCAACGCATCCCAGATCCCGACGGGGGAATGGCTCGCAAGTTCCTGATCACCGACGAAGGCCGAATCCGCCTCGAGGAGGAACGGGCGGGGAAGGCCGGCGGGGTCGCCAGCATGCTCGAGAGCTGGGACGACGACGATCGAACAACCTTTGCGAACCTCCTCGAACGCTTCAACCTCGAGATCGAGCAGCACACGGGTCGCGAGTGGCCTCGCCCCGTCACACACGGCAACGGGACATCACAGGCCTGAGCCGAGGCGACGCCGCCACACCAGGCCGCGCGTAGCGTGGACTGCGGGACCCGGTCCCGGCAGCGGGAGGCGAACGATGTCGGACGACGTCGAGAAGCGGTGGAACGATCCGCCGGAGATCCGGCGAGCAACCCGCTACGCGGTCGTCGTGCTCGCCGCGGCCCTGGCGGTGATGGGACTCGCCGCACTCTGGGCGTATCTGGGCCGCAGCGACTGCACCACTGCGTCGACGATGGTGTGTGCGACGGCCGACCGCTATCTGCTCGCGATCGCACCCGCGGCGATACTGATGGTCGGCGGGATCGGCGCGTTCGTGCACACCTACACGGTCTGGCGGCACGGCGGCACCTGGCCGGCGTGGCAGGGCGCCGGCTGGGCCTTGATGACGTTCATGTTGATCTACGCCGCGATGGGATCCGGTCTACTGGCCCAGTGAGCGGCGCGGGCACTATCCCGACTTGGGTACCCAGTGATCCGTCTCGAGTTCGTAGCTCTGTTTGAGCTCTCCATAGGCTGCACGCTGGGCTTCTTCACCCTCGCCGTACCGCCTGACCGCCGTCTCGTGGGCCGTCGCGAAGGCCTCCTGCACCTCCTTCGCGGATCGACGCAACGTCTGCGGGAGCTCGAACCGATTCACTTCGCCACCCCTTCGTCGATGAGGAACGCGTGTGCCCATTGTCCGTCGCGCTCCCCCGATGCGGTACCGCTCGGGCGGAATTCGTCGCATCGAGGTGTCGGCGGCACCCGGAAGTCAGCGGAGTTCGGTCACGAATGCCATCCGGTCCCCCCGGTACAGCGATCGCACGCGCTCGATCGGGACCCCCGCGGCGTCGCGGGACACGCGGTGCAGTTTCAGCATCGGCATCGCCGTGCTCGACTCGACGAGCCCTGCCTCGCGCGGGGTGGGCAGAGCGGTCTCGATCCGCTCGGTGGCCGTCGCGAACCCGATTCCCTTCGCGCGGATCGCCGCATACAGGGAGCTCTCGGGGTCGAACGTGTCCGCGAGATCCGGGAAGCGGTACAG
Source organism: Rhodococcus sp. NPDC003348 (assembly GCF_053589375.1). Classification (NCBI taxonomy): domain Bacteria; kingdom Bacillati; phylum Actinomycetota; class Actinomycetes; order Mycobacteriales; family Nocardiaceae; genus Rhodococcus; species Rhodococcus sp. NPDC003348. Next base: position 8,974 of record NZ_JBSFRT010000067.1, on the reverse strand, counting down.
CGGCAGGTAGGTGCTCTCGAGTCCGATGCGCTCGCCGTCGGCGAGCAGGACGCGTTCGAGGTGGATCACCCGATCGCCGACGGCGATCTCGAGGATCTCGGCCAGTCTCTCGTGGGCGTCGATCTCTTCCCACCGCACCAGGATTCGGCCCGGTTCGCGCCCCTGGCTCAGTGCGCCCTCGGTGTAGGAACCGAGAGAGAGGGGCTGGACCAGCTTCGGGCGCGCGACGACGGTGCCCCTCCCCCGGCGTTCGATCCGGCCGGCGACCAGCAGCTCGTGCAGCGCCTGACGAACGGTCTCCCGGGAGACTCCGCAGGTGGCCGCGAGTTCCCGCTCGGCAGGCACCGGGTCACCCGCGACGAGGTCCGCGAGCAGGTCCTCGACGTGCGTCCGCACGATGTAGTGCTTGGGCAGGCTCTCGGCCGTCACGATGCCACCGCCGCGGCGCCCACGCGGGACGCGACTGCGCGGACGCCGCGCCCGGCCCTGCCATCGAGCCCGTTGCGACGCGAATCAGACAGCGCAGCAGTCTCTTCGAGCACGGACGTGTCGTCGTTCACGTCCGTCAGCGTACACAGTTTTTGGTCTATACCAATTGTTCATCTGCCCTTTCCCGGGCGTCTCCCAGATGGTCTAGACCAATGGTCAGGCTGTGCCCCATGCGAATTGCAATTGTGGGAGGCGGGATCCTCGGCACGGCGCATGCCGACGAGGCGATCCGCAGAGGACACGAGGTGGTCCACCTCGAACGCGAACCCGAGGCGCGCGGTGCCACGGTACGCAACTTCGGCCTGGTCTGGGTGTCCGGGCGGGCCGAACACGAACTGGACGCCGCACTGCGCTCGCGTGAACTGTGGGCCGATCTGGCCGCCCGCGTCCCCGCCATCGGTTTCCGACCGGCCGGCTCACTGACCCTGCTCCGCACCCCGGAGGAGGTGGCGGTCGCCGAGGAGGTGCTCGCCCGCCCCGCCGCCGCCGCTCGCGGCTTCGCGCTCCTCGACCCGGAGCGGGTCCGCGCCGTCAACCCGGCCCTGCGCGGCAAGTACCTCGCGGGCCTGCACTGCACCCGCGACGGCGCCGTCGAGTCCCGGGTCACCCTGCCCGCGATCCGCGCGCACCTTCAGGCGAGCGGGCGCTACACGTTCCACGCGTCCACCGAGGCCCGCGAGGTCACCAGCGACGCCGCCGGCGTCCACATCCGCGACGACCACGGCCGCACCTTCGACGCCGACCTCGCGATCGTGTGCCCGGGCGCCACCCTCGGCGGCCTGGCCCGCGACCTGGCAGGCGAACTGCCGCTGCGGCGGGTCCGGCTGCAGATGATGCAGACCGCCCCGCTCGGCGAACCGCTGACCACCGCGATCGCCGACGGCGACAGCCTGCGCTACTACCCCGGCTTCGCGGGCAGCGCCCTCGACGCCCTGAAGTCGGCGCAGGCGCAGACCCCGACCGCGGCGGCGCACCGGATGCAGTTGTTGTGCGTGCAGCGACTGCACGGGGGCCTGACCATCGGCGACACCCACGAGTACGACGAGCCGTTCGACTTCGACGTCGACGAGGCGCCCTACGAACACCTCACATCGGTGGCGGAGGAACTGCTGGGCCGCAAGCTCCCCCACGTCGTCAAGCGCTGGGCAGGCGTCTACAGCCAGCACCTCGACCCGGGCGAGCTGGTTCACCGCGGTCAACCGGCCGAGAACGTGTGGGTCGTCGCGGGACCGGGCGGTCGCGGCATGACCCTCGGACCGGCGCTCGCCGAGCAGACCGCCGAACAACTCGGCCTCTAGGACACCGCTGACCTGGTCGGCTGCTAGGACGCCGCCGACCAGGTCGGCCTGCAGGAACAGGAGACACCATGTCCGACAACCAGATCCGACTCGCCGTCCTCGACATGGCCGGCACCACCGTCGCCGACGACGGGCTCGTGCTGAGGGCGTTCGCGGCAGCCGCCGACGCCGCGGGCCTGCCCGCCGAAGGTCCCGAGGCCGAGGCCGCCCGGCAGTACGTCATCGACACCATGGGTCAGTCCAAGATCGTCGTGTTCCGCGCGCTGACCGGAGGGGACGAGGATCGCGCCCAGGCCGCCAACGCGGCGTTCGAGGCCACTTACGACGGGCTGATCGACGAGATCGGCGCCGAACCGATTCCCGGTGCCGCCGAGACGATCACCGCGCTGCGCGAGAACGGCATCAAGGTGGCGCTGACCACCGGATTCAGCCGCGGCACCCAGGACAAGCTGCTCGCAGCGCTCGGGTGGCGGGCCCTCGCCGACCTGACCCTGGCGCCATCCGACGCCGGGCGCGGTCGCCCCTACCCCGATCTGATCCTCACCGCGCTGCTTCGGCTGCAGGTCGACGACGTGCGCGAGGTCGCCGTTCTCGGCGACACCGCCAACGACATCACGTCGGGCCTGCGGGCGGGCGCGTCCGTCGTCGCCGGAACCCTGACCGGAGCCCACGACGAGGCGCAGCTGCGTGCCGCCGGTGCCACCGCCGTACTGCCGTCGGTTCGCGAGTTCGCGGATCTGATCCTTTCCGACCGCTAGCCGCCCGCCCTACGAAGCATTCACCCACACTCCCTTCACCCCGAGCGAGGAAATCGATGCGCCCCTTCCGGATCCGCCCCGCCGTCGCCGCGGCCGCACTGGCCGCAACAACCCTGACCCTGACCGCCTGCGGCGGCACCGGCACCGCCGCGAACTCCGACGGCTCCGGCGTCGTCACCGTCTACAGCGCCGACGGGCTCGCGAACTGGTACAACCCGCAGTTCGAGGCGTTCACCGAGGAAACCGGCATCGCCGTCAACCTCGTCGAGGCCGGGTCCGGCGAGGTCGTCTCCCGTGTGGAGAAGGAGCAGTCCAACCCGCAGGCCGACGTCGTCGTCACGCTGCCGCCGTTCATCCAGAAGGCCGCCGCGCAGGGCCTGCTGCAGCCCAGCGGCATCGACACCTCGATGGTCCTCACCGCCGAACAGGATCCCGCCGGCACCTACGTGCCCGTGGTGAACAACTACCTCTCGTTCATCGCCAACCCCGCCGCGAACCCGGCCCCCACCAGCTGGGACGACCTGCTCACCGAGCAGTACAAGGGCAAGCTGCAGTACTCGACTCCCGGCCAGGCCGGCGACGGCACCGCGGTACTGCTGCTGCTCCAGCACCTCAGGGGCAAGGACGGCGCACTGGACTACCTGGGCAAACTGCAGACCAACAACGTCGGCCCCTCGTCGTCGACCGGCAAGCTGCAGCCGAAGGTCAGCAACGGCGAACTGCTCGTGGCCAACGGCGACGTGCAGATGAATCTGGCGTCGATCAAGGACGACGGCTCGAAGTTCGGGTTGTTCTTCCCCGCCAACGCGGACGGCACCCGCACCACCGTCGCCCTGCCCTACGTGATGGGTCTGGCGAAGGGCGCGCCGCAGGAGGACGAGGCGAAGAAGCTGATGGAGTACCTGCTCTCGGAGACTGCGCAGCAGGCCGTCGGCACCAAGGCGCTGGGGGTGTCGGTCCGCAGCGACCTCGCCGCCACCACCGCGTCGGCCGGCCAGAACACGCCGGCGGGTGTCCTCGCAGGCGTCGACGTGTGGACCCCGAACTGGAACGACGTGCTGCGGGACCTCGACGCCGACGTCGCCGCCTACCAGAAGGCCACCGGGAACTGACATGACGCGGATCAACGCCCGGTGGCGCCAGGCGGCCACCGAGATCGACGGCGGCACGGTCGGCACCACCTCTCCCGCGATCCAGTTCGATCGCGTCAACGTCGCCTACGGGCGCGGCCGCGGCGCCACCCGGGCGTTGGTCGACTTCAACCTGCGGGTGGCACCGGGCGAGACCGTGGCCCTGCTCGGGCCGAGCGGGTCGGGCAAGTCGACCGCGCTCAAGGCACTGGCCGGGTTCAACCGCCCGGTGTCGGGCACCGTCCGCCTCGGCGGCGTCGACATCACCGACCTGCCGCCGGCCAAACGGGGCATCGGCGTCGTCGTCCAGTCCTACGCCCTGTTCCCGCACATGCGGGTCGCGGAGAACGTCGCGTTCGGGCTCCGGTCCCAGCGGGTGCCGCGGTCCGAGATCGGCGGCCGGGTCGACGACGCGCTCGCGATGGTCGGGATGTCCGCCTACGGCAAGCGGTTTCCCCGCGAACTGTCGGGCGGACAGCAGCAGCGGGTGGCGATCGCGCGGGCACTGGCGATCCGGCCGAAGGTGCTGCTGCTCGACGAGCCGCTCGCCGCGCTCGACGCCCAGCTGCGCCAGTCCATGCTCGCCGAACTGCAGCAGCTGCGCGCCGCCCTGCCGGACACCGCGATGCTGTACGTCACCCACGACCAGTCCGAGGCGCTCGCGCTGGCGGACCGGATCGCCGTGATGCGCGACGCCCGCCTGGTGGACGTGGACACCACCGAGAACCTGTGGAAGCGGCCCCCGAGCAGCTTCACCGCCGCGTTCCTCGGTGGGGCGAACCTGCTGCCGTGCACGGTGAGCCGGGTGATCGGCACGTCCGCGCTGGTCTCGCTGGCCGGGCTCCCCGTCACCGCGCAGGCTCCGCGACCGGAGATCGGCGCCACCGACTGGGAGGCCGCCGACTCGGCTGCGCTGCTGTGCATCCGGCCGCACGCCGTCGAGTTGACCGGGCCCGCCGACCGGGGCGCGCTGCGCGCCGCCGTGACCGGCAGCGTATGGCGCGGCGCCACCACCCGCCTGACCGTGACGCTCGCCGGGATGCCGGAGCACCCCCTCCACGTCGACGTCACCGGGCACGACGACCGGCCGATCGGCACCCCGGTGGGTGTGAGGTTCCCCGACGGGAGCGCGGTGCTCGTCCCGGCCCCGAGGCCGGTCCCGTGAACGCTCCCGTGCTGGAGCGGCCGCCCTTCCTCGATCCCACCCCGGCGCGCCCCCGGCCGCGCCGGTGGGGTCCGACGCTGTGGGCGCTGCCGCCGCTGCTGCTGGTCCTCGGTTTCGCCGTGTACCCGATGGCCCGCGTTCTGGCGGAGTCGACGGTCACCGACGACGGCCGCGGCTGGTCCACCTGGGGCGAGGTCCTCGGGTCGCAGCTGTTCCGCACCGCGCTGTGGCGCACCGTGCAGATCGCGGCCCTGTCCACACTCGGCGCGATGCTGCTCGGCACCTTCCTGGCCCTGGTCCTCGCGTTCGTGCCGTTCCCCGGGTCCAAGGTGGTGGGCCGCCTGATCGACACCGTGCTCTCGCTGCCGTCGTTCCTGATCACCCTGGCGTTCACCTTCCTGTACGGCACCGCGGGCGCGGTCAACGCGCTGATCACCCGGATCACCGGCGCCGAGCACGGTCCGCTGAACTTCCTCTCCACCCCGCTCGGCGTGATCGCCGCGGAGGTCACCTTCTTCACGCCGTTCGTGGTCCGCCCGCTGCTCGCCGCGTTCACCCAGATGCCGCGTGAGCAGCTCGACGTGGCCGCCGGCCTCGGCGCGTCCCCGTGGCGGGTGCTGCGCACGGTGGTCATGCCGGAGGCGTGGCCGGCCCTGATGTCCGGCGGCTCGCTCGTCCTGCTGTTGACGCTCAACGAGTTCGGCATCGTGCTGTTCACCGGCGCCAAGGACGTCGTGACGCTACCGGTGCTGATCTACACCCGCGGCATCGTCACCTTCGACCTGCCCGGCGCCGCGGTGATCGCCACCGTCCAGGTGGCGCTGTCGGTGGCGCTGTACGTCGGCTACCGGGTTCTGTTCAACCGACCGATGGGAGGCAGCCGTGCTGCTGTGGACAACGCGGGCTAGGGCGTTGACGCTGACCGTGTTCGGGCTGGTTGTCGCGGTGGTGTTCGTGGCCCCTATCGCGACGGTCGTCGCGGCGGCGCTGGCCGGGTCGTGGACCGGACCGCTGCCATCCGATCTGGGTGGCAAGCACTTCGCGGCCGCGCTGACCGACGAGAACCTGGCGAGCCTGGCGGTGAGCCTGCAGACCGCGTTCATCGCAGGCGCGATCGCGCTGGCCGTCGGCACCTGGGCCGCGCTCGCGGCACGCGAGGCGCCGGTGTGGCTGCGCAAGGCCACCGATGCGGTGTTCCACCTGCCGATCGCGGTGCCCTCGGTGGCGATCGGGCTCGGGCTGCTGGTCGCGTTCAACTCGAAGCCGCTGTTGCTCGGCGGCACCAAGTGGATCGTGATCCTCGCGCACACGGTGCTGGTGCTTGCGTTCGCGTTCAGCTCGGTCTCCGCCGCGCTCGACCGCCTCGACCCCGCCTACCGGCAGGCCGCCGAGTCGCTCGGCGCCGGGCCCGCCCGGGTACTGCTGCGGGTGACGCTCCCCTTGCTGCTGCCCGCGATCGGCGCCGCCGCCGGCCTGTCGATCGCGCTGTCCATGGGAGAGCTCGGCGCCACCGTGATGGTGTACCCGGCTACTTGGAAGACCCTGCCGGTGACCATCTTCGGCCTCACAGACCGGGGCCAGGTGTTCCAGGCCGCCGCAAACACCACCCTCCTGCTCGCCGTCACGCTCGTCGCCCTGCTCGTCGTCGGCCGCCTCCGCAGGCGCTGACACAACCCGGGAGTCCTTCCGGTCCGCCTCCGGACCGGAAGGACTCCCGGGTCTAGCCTTGCACTCTCGTGGCCTCCCCACCGGCGGCCGTCTCGGGAGTGGGTGCCATGCGGATCGGAATCCTCGCGTACGACGACTGTTTCGCGACGGAGGTGTTCGCCGTCTCCGACATCCTCCGCATCGCCAACCGGGTCGCCCGCGAGAACGGCACCTCCCGTACCGACCTGTTCCGGACCACGGTCGTCGCCGCTGGGGACGGCCCGGTGGCCGCCGCGGGCGGGTTCACGATCGGCGCGCAGCGATGGCATCACCGGTTCGATCTCCTCGTCGTGCCGGGATTCGACGTCTCCCCCACCGAGGACCTCGACGTCCGGCTCGCCGATCGCGGCCGCGAGATCGACTTCCTCCGAGCGGCGGCGCGCCACAACACCCGGATCGCGTCGGTGTGCGTCGGCGCATTCCTGCTGGGTGAGGCCGGTGTGCTGGACGGACGACGGTCGACGACTTCGTGGCTGTTCGCGTCGCAGCTGGCTCGGCGATATCCGCGGTCGACGGTGTGCGCGGAGTCGCTGGTCGTCGGCGACGGCCACGTCACCACCACCGCCGCGTTCAGTGCATCCCTCGACCTCGCGACCGCGATCGTGCGAGACCACCTCGGCGCGAGCGTCGCCCGTGCGACTGCCCGCATCACCCTGGTATCGGAGAACCGGGCCAGCCAGGCGCCGTACGTCGTCGAGTCGATGGTGCCGACGACGTCCGGCCCCTTCGCGACCGCGGTGCAGCGCTGGCTGGTCGATCACCTCACGGAGCCCTACAACCTGTCCCGGCTGGCGGATGCGTTCCACGTCAGCACCCGAACCCTCTTGCGCAGGTACGGCGGTGAGGAGGGTCGGACGCCGTTGGCCTTCCTGCAGGAGGCACGGATCGCTGCCGCCAAAAGGCTTCTCGCCGACACCGATGTCCCGATCGGCGACATCCCGCGTCGGGTCGGGTACCAGGATCCCGGCACGCTGCGGCGGATGTTCGTCGATCGCGTCGGAATCGGTCCCGCCGAGTTCCGCCGCCGGTTCCGCGCTCGTTGAGGTTGCCGCCCCGGGCGGGGATCGGATTCCCAGGCGGCTGCCAGGGTGAACCCAGGTTCGACGCCTAGAACTGAGGCGCTCTGCCCTGACACCGCATGGCGTGGTTCCATGCACGACGAGAAGGACTCTTCATGGATTTCGATCAGATCATCGAACTGCTGAGCGCGCTCGGCGACTTCGGCGACTTGCTTTCCGGCGCGGGCGATCTGCTCTCCGGCGTGGTCGAATTCGGCGGCTCGGTCTCCAGCCTGTCGTAACCGGTCTCCCCTCTGCGCGTGTTGCCGGGCACCAGATTGGTTGCCCGGCAACACGCGTTTTCGGCGTCATCGGGGAAGCTCACCCGAGCCACCCTGGCCGGATCGACCCGAAAGGTGGCGATCCCGCCCCTCGTCCCCCGGTCCGCCGGCCACGAGACTCGACCTGTTCAGTGACCGACAACGAACAGGAACCCACAGATGACACCGCACGACACGACCGTGGACGATCCGCTCGACGACTTCGAACGGCGCGACGTCACCTTCGATTCGGTCACGAAGGTCGTGCTCGTCTCCGGCGCGGGCCCGGCCGTCGTCGTCATGCCGGAGATGCCCGGAATCAGCCCGCACGTGGCCCGGTTCGCGCGGTGGGTGCGCGACGCCGGCTTCACCGTGTACCTGCCGTCGCTGTTCGGGCGCGACGGTGCGGTGCCGACGACCGAGGACGGCAGCGCCGTGATGCAGCGGGCGTGCGTGAGCGCCGAGTTCCGGGCGTTCGGCGCAAACCGGACCAGTCCCGTGACCCAATGGCTCCGCGCGCTGGCGCGAACCGCCCACGAGGAGTGCGGCGGCCCCGGCATCGGCGCCGTCGGCATGTGCTTCACCGGGAACTTCGCGCTGACCATGACACTCGAGGCGTCGGTCCTCGCACCGGTGCTCTGCCAGCCGTCGCTCCCGCTCGACGACCCGGGCGGACTGGAGATCGCACCGGAAGACCTGACTGCGGTACGCGACCGCCTCGACCGGGACGACCTGACCGTGCTGTCGTACCGGTTCGCCGGCGACAAGTGGTGCCGGGCCGAACGTTTCGCCGCCTACGCGTCAGCGCTCGGCGACCGGTTCGTGGGCACGGTGCTCCCGGACAGCGCGGCCGACCCCACGCCCCCGCCGTTCTTCGCGGACGTGGTGGCGAGCCCGCACAGCGTCGTGACGGCACACCTGATCGATGCCGCGGGCGAGCCGACCATTGCCGCGCGCAACGAGATCCTCGCGTTCCTCACCTCACGGCTGACCGAGACACGATGACGGGAGTTCGGTGGGCCTGCGCCCCGCCACCCAACAACCCCGAGCCCGCTGTCACCCCATACCCACCAAGGTAGGCAGAAAAAGGGAGAGCGGGGGGGTGGGGA
>NZ_JBSFRT010000066.1:0-25171 GCF_053589375.1 Rhodococcus sp. NPDC003348 | reverse complement strand
TGAGGTGTGCTATTACGATTTTTTTCTGGGTGGTCTGGTTGTTGGCCGTGGTCACGGTACCATCCTATGGCCGCCCCCCCCCCCGCCGCGCGCTGCGTGGGGGTCGATCCGCCCGGGGGTGGTCGAGGACTAGGCGCCGGTCGACTTCGGGGCAGCCTTCTTGGCGGGCGCCTTCGCCGGGCTCGCCTTGGCGGCGGTCGGCTTCGCGGGCGCCTTCTTCGCGGGCGCCTTCGCCGGGCTCGCCTTGGCGGCGGTCGGCTTCGCGGGCGCCTTGGCGGGCGCAGGCTTCGCGGCCGTCTTGGGTCCTGCGGCCGCCACCTTGTCGGCAGCCGCCTCGGTGGTCGCCTCGGCCTTCTCACCCGCACCGACGAACCGGCTGGCAACCTGCTCCCCGGCATCGGCGACCGCGTCGGAGACCTCGTCGGCGACGTCGCTGATCCGCTCGGCCGCACGGCCCGCGAGCTTGGCGGCCTGCTCGCCGACGGCCCGTGTCTGCCGGGCCACGGTCCCGAGCGCCTCCTCGGTCAGCGTCGCGGCGTCCTCGAGCACCGACTCGGCACGCTCGAGGCCCTCCTCGACGGCGGGCTGCTTGCGCAGGCGCTCCACCGTCTCCTCACCGCGCTCAGCGAGGGACGTGTAGATGTCCGAGGCCACCTTCAGGTACGCCTCTGCGACCTTGCGCAGTTCCTCCGGGGTGAACTTCTCGCGCAGCTCGGCAAGCTCCTCGGGCAGCTCGGAGGGCAGGCCGGCGAGCCGCTCACGCAGCGACTCGACCCCCTCGGTCAGATCGCCTGCGAACTTGTCGAACCGCTCGCGCGCCGCGTCGACGGTGAGGTCGTCGCCGGCGGTGGCGGCCCGCTCGCGGACCTGGGCGACGACGTCGGCAACCGCCTGGACGACGACGTCGCCGGCACCGACCGCGGCGTAGAGCGGGGTTATCACGTTGTCGAGACCCTTGAGATCAGTCATCTTCGTTCTCCTGTTCATCGGGCTGGGATTCGGTTCGCGGCGTGTTCTCACGCCGGAACGACTCGTAGATTTCGAGGAGCACCTGCTTCTGACGCTCCGTGATGGAGACGTCGGACAGCAGCGCCTCCCGTACCGGACTGGCTGGGCGTTGCTCGAGTAGTCCAGCCCGCATGTACAGCACCTCCGCGGACATCCGGAGGCCCTTCGCGATCTGGCCGAGGACCTCACCGGACGGCTTGCGCAGCCCGCGCTCGATCTGGCTCAGATATGGATTGCTGACTCCCGCCAACTGCGACAGCTGGCGCAGCGAGACCTGCGCTGCTTCACGTTGCGACCTGATGAAGCTGCCGATGTCCTGTGCCGCGGAGCTGACCACCCGGGCCGCGACGTCGCCGGCACTGTCGCCGGCCGACCGGGTTTCGTCGGTCATGTTCCGCTCCCTGTCCCTGTGTGCGTCATCCACGGTACGGGAGGGTGCTAACTCCTGCAAGCACTCGTGCTAGCAGGTGTTCACGATCACGTGAAGAGCAGCTGCGACACCGCGTAGATCGCCAGACCCGCGAGGGCGCCGACCACCGTGCCGTTGATCCGGATGAACTGCAGGTCCCGGCCGACCTGCAGTTCGATCTTGCGGCTGGCCTCCTCGGCGTCCCACCGGGCGACCGTGTCCGTGATGATCGCGGTGATCTCCTTGGTGTAGTTCGCACTGACGTACCGCGCGGCGGTGTCGAGCCAGCCGTCCACCTTCCCACGCAGTTCCGGCTCGTCCCGGAGTCGCTCCCCCAGCCGGATCACCGTGTCCCTGGTCTTCGCCCGCAGCGCGCTGTTCGGGTCGTCGGCGGACTCGAGGATCATCCGCTTGGCCACCTTCCACGCCGCCTCGGCGGCGCCGGTGACCTCCTTGCGGCCCATCAGCTCGGCCTTGACCTTCTCGGCCTTGGCCATGGTCGCGGGATCGTGCTGCAGATCCTGCGCAAAGTCGATCAGGAACCGGTTGACGGCCAGCCGGACCTCGTGGTCCGGATTCGACCGGACCTTCCAGGTGAACTCGACGAGTTCCTTGTGGATCTTCTCGCCAAGCATCAGGTCGACGAACTTCGGCGACCACGACGGGCTGTCCCGGTCGATGATCCGGTCGATCGTCGGCTGACTGGCCAGCGCCCACTGGTGGGCGCGCTCGGCGAGCATGTCCAGTAGTGGCAGTTGCCGGTTCTCGGCGAGCAGCTCGGCGAGCACCTTGCCGATCGGCGGCCCCCACGCCGGTTCGGCGATGCGCCGCACGATGGTGTTGTCGATGATCTGCTGGACGTCCTCGTCGCGGAGCACACCGACGAACCCGCGCAGCAGCGTCGCGGTCTCGGCCGCCACCCGTTCGGCGTGGGCGGGCTCGGCCAGCCAGGTCCCGAGGCGCAGCGGCACCTGCGCGGCATGCACCTTCTGCGACACCACGTCCGGTGCGAGGAAGTTGTCCCCGACGAAGCTGCCGAGACTGGACCCCAGCTGGTCCTTCTTCTTCTTGATGATGGCGGTGTGCGGGATCGGCAGCCCCAGCGGATGCCGGAACAGTGCGGTCACGGCGAACCAGTCGGCGAGCGCGCCGACCATGCCGGCCTCGGAAGCGGCCCGCACGTAGCCGACCCATTCACCCGCACCCCGAGTCTCCTGCCAGCGGCAGAAGAGGTACACCACGGTGGCGAACAGGAGGAACCCCGTCGCGACCGCCTTCATCCGCCGAAGATCGCGCCGCTTGGCGGCGTCGTCGACGCTCAGCAACTGCATCACCTCGCCAATTGTGCCGAAATTCGGCGAGTCACCGGGGAGGACCAGCTCCGCCCGGTGCGTCCGCCGTAAACTGAGCCGAAGATCGATCTGAACGGATGTGGCAAACACCAGTGTCGAAGAAGACAGCGCCCGACCTCGACTCCCCCGTGGTTTCCGACTCCGCACCGGACGCGAAGGCCGAGAAGTCCGACGGCCGCAAGCGCCGGTGGCGCGAGCACAAGATCGCGCGCCGCGAGGAGTTGGTGGACGGCACCCTCTCCGCGATCCGCGCCCGCGGTCGCGAGGTGGGGATGGACGAGATCGCCTCGCAGATCGGGGTCTCCAAGACCGTTCTCTATCGGTACTTCAACGACAAGAACGACCTCACCAGCGCGACCATGACCCGCTGGGTCGAGACGGTCCTCGCGCCGCGCATGTACGCGGCAATCGGTGCCGACATGGACGAGTACGAACTGGTCCGGGTCGCGATCACCGCGTACGTGGAAACGGTCGCCGAGGACACCGAGGTCTACCTCTACGTGATGGCCAACAGCTCCGGGGCCAACCGAGACGTCGTCGCGGAGTCGGAGCGGATGATCGCGGAGGCCCTCGCCGCGGTGCTGGGCCTGAAGCTGCGGCAGATGGAGATGGATTCGGGCGGCGCGGTGCCGTGGGCGTACGGAATCGTCGGTGCTGTCCAGCTGGCCACCCACTGGTGGATCTCGAACCGGTCGATGACCGCGGAGGACCTGATCGACTACCTCGCCATGATGACGTGGGGCGGGGTCACCGGGATCGCCGCCGTGGCCGGGTCGCCCGCGCGCTTCAAGTCCGCTCCGCACCCCCTCCTCCCCGGCGCACCCGAGGCGTTGTAGATCCCCACGGCCGCGGTTCGCACGTGGCAGAGTCACGGCCATGGGCACGAGCGAGGGCTGGCGGACATCCGCGGTGGAGGCGCTGCGCGTCACCGACCGCACCCGGGTCGACGAACTGGACACGAACGGCACCCCCGGATTCGAGGGCGACAAGGCGTTGGGCGAGAAACTCCTCGAGGAACGCGGCGCCGTCCTGTCCGACCTACAGGAAAAGCTGTTCGCCAACGCCCGCACCGGCGACGAGAACCGGTCGGTGCTGCTGATCCTGCAGGGCATGGACACCGCGGGCAAGGGCGGGGTGGTCCGGCACGTGATCGGCCACGTCGACCCGCAGGGCGTCGACCACGCCTCGTTCGGGGTGCCAACCCCGGAGGAGATGCGGCACCACTACCTGTGGCGAATCCGAAAGGCACTGCCCCGCAAGGGACAACTCGGTGTCTTCGACCGCTCGCACTACGAGGACGTGCTCGTCGTGCGGGTGCACGACCTGGTGCCGACGAACGAATGGGAGTCGCGGTACGACGAGATCAACACGTTCGAGCAGGACCTCGTCGAGTCCGGCACCACGCTGGTGAAGGTCGCGATGTTCGTCTCGCTCGACGAGCAGAAGGCACGACTGACCGAGCGACTGGAGCGACCGGACAAGTACTGGAAGTACAACCCGGGCGACGTCACCGAACGCGGGTACTGGCCGCAGTATCAGCAGGCCTACCAGGCGATGCTGGACCGCACGTCCACCGATCACGCGCCGTGGCACGTCGTGCCCTGCGACCGAAAGTGGTACAGCCGCCTCGCCGTGACCGAGTTGCTGATCGACGCGCTCGAGCGCCTCGACCTCGACTGGCCGCCCGCCGATTTCGACGTCGCGACCGAGAAGCGGCGACTGGCCGAGGCGTGACCCGCCGGTACGGATGTCAGGGGAAGTGCGGAACGTCCAGTCCCAGCTTGTGGTCGTGGTGAACCGTCCCACCGACGACGCCGACCGCCGTGACGATCGCAGACAGGAACAGCGCGCCCGCGACGGCGGCCCACCCCGTGTGCCCGCTGCCGGCGGCGACGAGGAACAGGGCCATCCCGACGATGGCCAGCAGCCCGCAGGCGAACCCCACCCAGCCCGCGACGATGTTCAGACTCATCGGACCATTCCTTCCCAGTTGGAGAGCTGGTGAATCCGAGCAGTGAATCCGGGGACGTCCGCCTGAATGCCTGTCACTCCTTGACCGGCCACGCGGTGCCGCCCGGCAACGGGAACCGCGGCGCGTGGCGGCGTTGCCTGTGGTCGTGGTGCACGGTGCCGCCAACCAGGCCGAGCCCGGCCGCGATGGAAACCATAAAGACCACGGCGGCGACCACCGCCCACCCGGTGAATCCCGATGCCGCCGCGACGACGGCCATCGCGAGGCTGATGACGGCGATGAGTCCGAGCGCGTAGCCGACCCATTCGGCGAAAAGATGCAACTTCATCGTTCACTCCTCCTCGTCACGAGGATCGGCTGTTGTGATCGACGCTACGCCCGGCACGCCGAACGCGACAGTGCCCGATCGGATCGGTCCCGCCGGGTTCAGAACCGGCCGATCGCCTCGGGCTGCTGGGTGAACTTGCCGACCAGCGCGTTACAGAAGCACCCCAGGTCCAGCAGGCCGCGGCTGGTCACCAGATTCCGGTCGACGACGACCTTCTCGTTCACGTGGGTGCCGCCGGCGTTGATGATGTCGGTCCGCAGGCTCGGCCAGCTGGTGAGTGTCCGGCCGACGACGGAACCGGATTCGACCAGCATCCACGGCCCGTGCCCGATCGCGGCTACCGGCTTGCCGACGTGCATGAAGTGCCGCACGAACGCGACCGCGTGGTCGTCGGTGCGCAACCGGTCCGGGCCGAGGGTGCCGCCGGGCAGGATCAGCGCGTCGTAGTCGTCGACGTCGGCGCGACCGACCAGCAAGTCCACCGCGAACCTCTCCCCGAGCATCACGTCGGCCCGGTACGCCTGGATCTCCCCCGGCGCGATCGACAGCAGCTCGGTCCGGCCGCCCACCGCCTCGACCGCCCGCCGCGGCTCGACGAGCTCGTCCTGCTCGACCCCGTCGGCGGCGAGGACCGCCACTCGGTGCCCGTGAAGTTGCGTTCCCATCGCCCCAACCCTCCATCAACTGTGACGTACGTCACCGAGTATGGCCCTCTCCGGGCGATGGGGCCACGCCGCCTGCGACCCCCCGGACCGCGAGGGCGCCGCAGGGACTCACGGGCGCCGCGGCGGCTAGAACGTGGCGGCGTCGATGACGAAGCGGTAACGGACGTCGCTGCGCAGGACGCGGTCGTACGCCTCGTTGATCCGGTCGGCCGTGATGAGCTCGATCTCGGCGGCGATGCCGTGCTCGGCGCAGAAGTCGAGCATCTCCTGCGTCTCGCGGATCCCTCCGACGTTGGAGCCCGCCAGGCTGCGACGGTTGCCTGCGAGCGAGAAGGCGCGCACCGAGATCGGCTTCTCCGGCAGCCCCAGCAGGACGAGCGTGCCGTCGAGCGCGAGCATGCCGAGGTAGGCGTCGAGGTCGAGGTTGACCGAGACGGTGTTGAGAATGAGGTCGAACGTGCTGCGCAATTCCTTGAACACCGCGGGATCCGCGGTCGCCCGGTAGTGGTCGGCGCCGAACTCCAGCCCGTCCTCCTGCTTGGACAGCGACTGGCTCAGCACGGTCACCTCGGCACCCATCGCGTGCGCGATCTTGACCCCGACATGCCCGAGGCCGCCCATTCCCACGATCGCGACCTTCTTGCCGGGGCCGGCATTCCAGTGCCGGAGCGGCGAGAAGAGGGTGATGCCTGCGCACAGCAGCGGCGCGGCGACGTCGAGGGCCAGCCCGTCCGGGATCGACACCACGAACCGCTCGGTGACGACGATGTGAGTCGAGTAGCCACCCTGGGTGACCTGCCCGTCACTGCCGACGGAGTTGTAGGTGGCGGTGACCCGGTTGGCGCAGTACTGCTCCTCGCCCGCCGCGCACGGCGCGCAGGTGCCGCAGGAGTCGACGAAGCAGCCGACGCCGACGCGGTCGCCGACCTGGTGCCGGGTCACCTCGGAGCCGACCTCGGTGACGATGCCGGCGATCTCGTGTCCGGGGACGACCGGGTATCGGGTACCGCCCCACTCGTTGCGTGCGGTGTGAATGTCGGAGTGGCAGATGCCCGCGTACTTGATCTCGATCAGGACGTCGAGCGGGCCGAGGTCGCGGCGTTCGATGGTGGTCTTCTCGAGCGGGGAGTCGGCGGCGGTCGCGGCGTAGGCGGAAACAGTGAGCATGCGCATATGTCTATCCCCGTCGCCCGAACCTGTGCAACGGCGGGCGGCTCCCGCGGACAGCCAGTTTCCGGCGTTCCAGACACGGCGGGGCGCGAATCTGGCTAACATCGCGTGAATTTGGACAATTGTCCAACACACTCGATCCGGAGGAGTTCCGCGATGCGCGTGCAGTCACTGGTGGCCATGGTCGCGACCGTCGGGGCGCTGATGGCCGTCCCCGCCGTCGCCGTCGCCGACGAGACCCCGACAGCGGCGGGATCGGTCCGTGTCGACGGCCGACACTTCGTCGACGAGTTCGACCGCACCGTCCTGCTGCACGGAGTGAACACCGTCGACAAGAAGGCCCCGTACCTCTCGGCCGGCGAGGTACTCACTCCCGCGGACGCGGATCTGCTCGCCCGGCACGGATTCAACACCGTCCGGCTCGGGACGTCGTTCGAGGCCCTGATGCCCGAACGCGGGCAGATCGACACCGCCTACCTCGACCGGCTGTCCACCGTCGTCGACACCCTCACCTCGCGCGGCATCCAGGTCCTGCTCGACAACCATCAGGACGGACTCTCGAAGATCTGGGGCGGCAACGGCTTTCCCGCCTGGGCCATCGAGGCGCGCCCCGGCGCCAACGAGCCGAATCCCGGCTTCCCGCTCTACAACCTGATGCCGAGCATGAACAGGGGGTGGGACGAGGTGTGGAACAACACCCACGGCGCGCTCGATCACCTCGGCACCGCTCTGGCCGCCCTCGCCGCGGAGGTGGACGGCAAGCCCGGCGTCCTCGGCATCGAGTTGATGAACGAACCGTGGCCCGGATCGCCCTTCCTCACGTGCTTCCCGAACGGCTGCCCGGACTTCGACCGGACGTACCAGGCAGCGATGCAGCGGCTCACCGACGCTGTCCGAGTGGTGAGCCCGACGCTGCCGGTGTTCTGGGAACCGAATGTCACCTGGAATCAACTGATGCCCTCGAACGTCGCGAATCCTCCGAAGACGCCGGCACTCACCGACCCGAACATCGTCTTCGCGCCCCACGACTACTGCATCCCCAGCCAGCTCGCGATCTACCTCGGGTTGCCCGAGGACCTGAGGGCGCTGTGCACTGTCACGCAGGACAACACCTGGCGCAACATCGACGCGATCACCGAGCGTGCCGGCATCCCGACCGTGGTCACCGAGTTCGGTGACGGTGACCCGACGGTGCTGGGCAACACTCTCCAACGCGCCGACGAACGCTTCATCGGCTGGCAGTACTGGCACTTCGACGCGGACAGCGGCACGGATCCATTCCTGGGCGAGGTGGGTCGTCAACTGGTCCGCACCTATCCCCGGGCCACTGCGGGCACGCCCGGCTCGCTGGCGTTCAACCCCGACGGCGGCGACTTCCGCTACACCTACACCGCGCGGGTGTCGGCGAAGCCGACCGAGATCTACGTCTCGGACCTGCACTACCCGGACGGGTACGTGGCCGAGGTGGCCGGCGGCCGGGTGACCTCGGAACCGGGCGCCCGTGTCGTCACGGTCCAGGCCGATCCGGGCGCGCAGGTGACCGTCTCGATCCACGGCACCGGATCCGACGGCACGAACCTCCCGGGCGGACCGGATGGCGCAACCGGGTCCTCCAGCGGCAGCGCCGGCTCCTGATCCGCACGCAGACACGAAAAGGCCCCGAACCGGAATCGGTTCGGGGCCTTTTCATCCCGGACGACGGTGAAGTCCGGGCCCCTCGACGCGTTCCCTCCGCGGCCGCGACCACTCACGGGCCGCGGACGGAACGCACGACTTTCGCCGGGCTCAGCCCTCCGCGGCGGCGCGGCGACGCAACCGGCGAGCGGCGGCGACCAGGTTCCGCAGCGACGGCTCCAGCTGCCAGTAGTGGCGGGTCTTGAGGCCGCCGTCCGGATTCGCCCACAGCCGGTCCAGATCCACCGACTCGGCCGCCTCGGTGAGCAACTCGTCGAGTTCGTCGATGTCGGGGATGCGGGCCGAACGGGACTCGTACACACCGGGTCCCACACCGTGGGTCAGCTTGCGTTCCTTGATCGCGTCGAGCACCCAGCCGATCGAGCGGGTGGCCACGATCGCCGTGACGTCGCAGTCCATGCGTTCGATCGCGTCCACCACCTCGGCGCGGCTGGTGTAGGTCAGGTGCGTGTGGATCTGGGTCTCCGGCTTCGCGCCACCGGTGGCCAGCTTGAACGCATCGACCGCCCAGCCCAGGTACTCGGCGCGACCACCGGCGCGCAGCGGCAGCAGTTCGCGGATCGCGGGCTCGTCGACCTGGATGATCGCGATCCCCGCGGCCTCGAGGTCGGCGACCTCGTCCCGGATCGCCAGCGCCAACTGGTCGGCGGTCTCGTGCAGCGGCTGATCCTGCCGGACGAACGACCGGGCCAGCATCGTCACCGGGCCGGTGAGCATGCCCTTGACCGGCCGATCGGTCAGCGACTGCGCGTAGCCGATCCACTCCACCGTCATCGGCCCGCGGCGCCGGACGTCCCCGTACAGGATCGGCGGACGCACGCACCGCGACCCGTATGCCTGCACCCAGCCGTTGTGCGTGAAGGCGAATCCGTCCATCAGCTCGGCGAAGTACTGGATCATGTCGTTGCGCTCGTGCTCACCGTGCACGAGGACGTCGAGGCCGATGTCCTCCTGCAACCGGATGGTGCGCTCGATCTCTTCCTGGATGCGCTTGACGTAGTCCGGGTACTCGACTCGCCCCTCGCCCAGGTCGTACCGCACCTTCCGAACCTCGCCGGTCTGTGGGAACGAGCCCAGCGTGGTGGCAGGGACCAGTGGCAGGTTCAGCCGCGCCTGCTGCGCGGCCCGGCGCTCCTCGTACGGCGCACGCACCCGGTGCTCGGGCCTGATGGCGTTGACCCGCGACCGGACCTCGTGCTTCTGCTTGAAGTGCACCGACGTCGGCTTCTTGCGCCACCGCTCGGACGGTCCCTCGGTCAGCGCCTTCGCGAGCGAGACCACTTCGCCGACCTTCTGCTTGGCGAACGCCAACCGGTCCGCGACCGCACCGTCGATGTCCCACTCGGCGAGCACGTCGTAGGGCACGTGCATCAGCGAGCAGGACGTCGAGACCACCAGGTCCGGGATGACGTCCTTGAGCTGCGACAGGTAGGTTAGGGTGACGAAATTGTCTGCGCGCCAGACATTCCGGCCGTTGACCACGCCCGCGTAGAGGCGCTTGCGCTTGAGGCCGGGGATCGCCGCGAGCTCGTCGGCGGACATCCTGCCGTACACCAGGTCCAGGCCGATGGCCTCGATCTGGGTGCCGGCGAGGATCGGCAGCGCCTCCCCGAGGTTGCCGTACGGGCCGGTGACCAGGATCCGCGGCCGGAGCGGCGCATGTCCGAGCGTCGCGTACGCGCGCTCGAGCGCGGCCAGTTCGGTGGCGGTGCGGTCCTGGGTGAACATCGGCTCGTCGAGCTGGATGCACGTCGCGCCGGCCTTCGCGAGCAGCTCGAACAGCGCCTCGTACTGCGGCAGCAGGGAATCCAGTAGTTCGAGGGTCGAGAAGCCCTCGGCGGCACCGGGTCCCACCTTCGACAGCAGGAGCAGTGACACCGGGCCGAGCACCACCGGGCGCAGCTCGATGCCGCGCTCCTTGGCCCGCTCGAACTCGTCCATCAGCGCCTCGGCATGCAGCGAGAAGACGGTCTTCTCGTCGAGCTCGGGCTGGCGATAGTAGTAGTTGCTGTCGATGTAGCGCACCATTTCCAGCGGCGGGAAGTCGGGCCGTCCGCGGGCCATGGTGAAGTAGAAGTCCAGCTCGTCGAGCTCGCCCTGCAGTGGCGCGAACCGGGCGGGGACCGCACCGAACAGCAGGGCGTTGTCGAGGACGTGATCGTAGTAGGAGAAGGTGTTTCCGGGGACCTGTGTCAGACCGGTGGCGGCCAGTTCGCTCCAGGTCTGCTCCTGGAGTTCGCGTCCGACCGCGACCAGCTCGGCCCGGGTGCCCTGGCCGTGCCAGTAGGCCTCCAGTGCGCGCTTGAGTTCACGCCGGGGGCCGATCCGGGGGTAGCCCAGGACGCTGGAACCGTAAGTAGCTGCGCTGCTTGACATTCGTGTCGACCCTTCCGTGATGCGATTCGCGCCCGTGCGCGATGTGTACCCCGGGTGGGGTGAGAATCACGCACGGGCGCCGAAGGTGCTGACTGCTGGCTTGCGGTGTGCCTAGCTGGCCTTCTTGGCGACGCGCCCGTTCTCGCCGTATTCGTAGAAGCCGCGGCCGACCTTCTTGCCGACCAGGCCGGCCTCGACCATGCGCAGCAGCAGCGGAGGAGCCGAGTACAGGGGCTCCTTGAACTCCTCGTACATCGAATCTGCGATCGACTTGACGGTGTCGAGACCGACCAGGTCGGTCAACGCCAGCGGTCCCATCGGATGCGCCAGGCCCAGGACGGTGGCCTTGTCGATGTCCTCCTTGGTGGCGAATCCGGACTCGACCATGCGGATGGCGGAGAGCAGATACGGCACCAGCAGTGCGTTGACGACGAAGCCGGAGCGGTCGGCAGAGCGCACGACCTGCTTGCCGAGGATCTCGCTCGCGAACTCTTCGGCCCGCTCGGTGACCGCGGCGCTGGTCTTGAGGGTGGTCACCAGCTCGACGAGCGGGAGCACCGGGACCGGGTTGAAGAAGTGCATGCCGATGACGCGCTCGGGCCGGCTGGTGGTGATGCCGAGCTTCATGATCGGGATGGAGGAGGTGTTGGAGGCGAGAACCGCGTTCGGGTCGGTGACGATCTCGTCGAGCTCGGTGAAGATCGCACTCTTCACCTTCTCGTCCTCGACGACGGCCTCCACGACGAGCTGCCGGTCGGCGAAGTCACCGAGATCGGAGGTGAAGCGCAGCCGCCATGCGGCCTGCTCCCGCTCACGCTCGGTGATCTTCCCACTGCTCACACCGCGGTCGAGCGAGCGCAGAATGCGCGCGCGTCCGGCGGCCGCGAGCTCGCGGGTCTGCTCGTACACCAGGACGTCGACATGTGCGCGGGCACACACCTCGGCGATTCCGGCGCCCATCTGTCCGGCGCCGATCACGCCGACGCGCTGAATCTTTTCGCTGGTCACGTCAGCTCCTCATCGTGTGGTGGATCGTCATCGTCATGCAGAAGACTGTCGGTGGTCCGGGGGATGTCCAGCCCCGCCGCGGGGCCCGGGCTGTGGGCCCCGCGGCGGGGTGGACGGTGAGTCGGTCAACCGTTGCGATGGCGCCGGGGAAGCGCCGTCGCGGTGACACAGGAGGTTCCCGAGAGAGGGAACCGGTCAGTTCCTAGTGGAACTGGCCCTCCTCGGTGGAGCCCTTGAGGGCAGCCGTGGAGGTGTTCGGGTCAACCGTGGTGGCGATGCTGTCGAAGTAGCCGGCGCCGACCTCACGCTGGTGCTTGATGGCGGTGAAGCCACGCTCCTCGGCGGCCTTGAACTCGCGCTCCTGCAGGTCGACGAAGGCGGTCATGCCCTCGCGGGCGTAGCCGTGCGCCAGGTCGAACATGCCGTAGTTGAGCGAGTGGAAGCCGGCCAGGGTGATGAACTGGAACTTGAAGCCCATCGCGCCGAGCTCCTTCTGGAACTTCGCGATGGTCGCGTCGTCCAGGTGCGCCTTCCAGTTGAAGGACGGGGAGCAGTTGTACGCCAGCAGCTGGTCCGGGAACTCGCTGCGGACGGACTCGGCGAACTTCTTGGCGACCTCGAGGTCCGGGACACCGGTCTCCATCCAGATGAGGTCGGAGTACGGGGCGTAGGCCTTGGCGCGGGCGATGCAGGGCTCGATGCCGTTCTTGACGCCGTAGAAGCCCTCGGCGGTGCGGGTGCCGTCCAGGAACTCCCGGTCACGCTCGTCGACGTCGGAGGTCAGCAGCGTGGCGGCCTCGGCGTCGGTGCGGGCGATGACGACCGTCGGGACGTCGGCGACGTCGGCCGCGAGGCGAGCCGAGGTCAGGGTGCGGATGTGCTGCTGGGTCGGGATGAGCACCTTGCCACCGAGGTGGCCGCACTTCTTCTCCGACGCGAGCTGGTCCTCCCAGTGCGAGCCGGCGACGCCGGCCGCGATCATGGCCTTCTGCAGCTCGTAGACGTTGAGCGCGCCACCGAAGCCGGCCTCGCCGTCCGCGACGATCGGGGCGAGCCAGTTGTCGACCGAGGTGTCACCCTCGACCTTGGCGATCTCGTCGGCGCGCAGCAGCGCGTTGTTGATGCGGCGCACGACCTGCGGCACCGAGTTGGCCGGGTAGAGGCTCTGGTCCGGGTAGGTGTGGCCCGAGAGGTTCGCGTCACCGGCGACCTGCCAGCCGGAGAGGTAGATGGCCTTCAGGCCGGCGCGCACCTGCTGCACGGCCTGGTTGCCGGTGAGGGCGCCGAGGGAGTTGATGTAGTCCTCGTTGTTCACGAGGTCCCACAGGATCTCCGAACCGCGGCGGGCGAGGGTGGCTTCCTCGACGACGGTGCCCTGCAGCTTGACAACCTGCTCGGCGGTGTAGTTGCGGGTGATTCCCTTCCAGCGCGGGTTGGTGTCCCAATCCTTCTGGATCTCGGCTGCGGTCTTCGGGGTGCCGGTGGTCGACATCAAGACTCCACTCTCTCTACGGCCCTTCGGGGGCTGCTCGTCCAGTACGTCCGTACGGCTTCGCATCCTTGCCAGGCCCTTCCTGTGTACGTATCGAGAGTGACACACCCAAAAACTGCCGTCTACCTGTTGCAAATGCCAACCTTGGCTAGGTTTTCAAACCGCGTTGTTAACTTTGCGAACACGTACGGCCGAATCCGCAGCGCCTGAAGTTACCGTCAAGTAGCAAATCTGCAGGCTGAGGGCGCGGCGGAGTCGTGACCGACGGCACGTCTGCCGGGCGACCCCGGGACACCCGCTCCGAGCTCCGATCACGTGAACCGGCCGCCGATTGTGAGGGCAATCACCCTCGCGCCGACTTCGCAACCGGCGAAGTCGCACCGTCTTCGCACGAAGTCCGCGCTCGCGCTGCCGACTTCGGCGAACGCCGCTACCGTGACCCGCAACCGAGCGTGACCGGACTGCGGCGACGCCCCACCGTGCGTCGCGCATGCGGGCCACAGCGCGTCCGCGAGAGGGGTCGACCGTGCCGCTGTACGAGTTCCGTTGCCCGCAGTGCGGGCCGTTCGAGCAGACACATGCCATGGCGACCGTGCCCCTGCGCGTCACCTGCGACCGGTGTGCCGCCGACGCTCCTCGGCGGGTGTCCGCACCCCGGCTGGGCCACCTCAACTCCACCGAGATGGCACTCCTCGACCGCACCGCGCGTACCGCGCACGAACCCGACGTCGTCGCCACCCCGCCGGGCCGCCGTGCCGCGGCGCCGACCTCCACGCACCCCCTGCACCGGAGGCTGCCGCGCCCGTGAAACCTCGGCAGTCCAGTTCACGCACCGGATAAGGAGAACCCATGCCCGAGTTGCTGTTCCCGCTCGACTCCGCGAAGAAGTTCACCGACCAGGCGCTCGTCGGCCACAACCGCTGGCATCCGGAGATCCCGGCGGCGGTCACCGTCAAGCCCGGGGACTCGTTCCGCGTGCACTGCCGGGAGTGGTTCGACGGCGCGATCCACAACGACGACTCGGCCGAGGACATCCTGAATGCCCCGCTGACCACCGTGCACACACTGTCGGGCCCGTTCGCGGTCGAGGGCGCCAAGCCCGGCGACCTGCTGATCGTCGACATCCTCGACATCGGCCCGATCCCGCAGGAGGACTCGGGTCCGCTCGCAGGCCAGGGCTGGGGATACACCGGAATCTTCGCGCGCGGCAACGGCGGCGGCTTCCTCACCGAGCAGTTCCCCGACGCCTACAAGGCGATCTGGGACTTCTCCGGGCAGACCGCAACGTCGCGGCACGTGCCGCACGTGTCCTTCACCGGCATCGTCCACCCCGGATTGATGGGCACCGCGCCGTCCGCGGCACTGCTCGCGAAGTGGAACGCCCGCGAGGGTGCCCTCATCGCCACCGATCCCGATCGTGTTCCGCCGCTAGCCCTTCCGCCGGAGCCCCGCGACGCGGTGCTGGGATCGCTCCCGGCGGACGAGCACGACCGCGTCGCCGGCGAGGCCGCACGCACCGCCCCGCCGCGGGAGAACGGCGGCAACCAGGACATCAAGAACCTCACCAAGGGCAGCCGCGTCTTCTATCCGGTCTTCGTCGACGGCGCGAACCTGTCGGTCGGGGACCTGCACTTCTCCCAGGGTGACGGCGAGATCACCTTCTGCGGCGCCATCGAGATGGGCGGCTTCATCGACCTGCGCGTCGACCTGATCAAGGGTGGCATGGACACCTACGGTGTCTCCGAGAACGCGATCTTCATGCCCGGCAACACCGACCCGCAGTACTCGGAGTGGCTGGCCTTCTCCGGCACGTCGGTGACCCTCGACGGCGAGCAGCGCTATCTGGACTCGCACCTGTCGTACCAGCGGGCGTGTCTGCACGCGATCGACTACCTCACCAAGTTCGGCTACAGCCCCGAACAGGCTTACCTGCTGCTCGGTGCCGCCCCGATCGAGGGCCGGCTGTCCGGCGTCGTCGACATCCCGAACTCGTGCTCGACGGTGTACCTGCCGACGGCGATCTTCGACTTTCCGGTGGCGCCGTCGGCGGCGGGCCCGATGCGGATCGACCCGGGGATCGGAGCGCCGAGGTCGTCGAACCGGTGACCGCGGTGTGGTCGATGAACCGGTGACCGCGGTCTGGTCGATGAATCGCTGACGGCGCCGCGGCGAGGCCGTACCGTCCGATGGCATGCGACTGCGCCTCGGACGCCCCGACATCCATGCGTACCTCGACCGGTTCGACGTGCCTCCCGCCAAGGACGGTCTCGCCGTCACCTTCCTCGGTGTCTCCAGCCTGCTGATCGACGACGGCTCGTCCGCGATCCTCACGGACGGGTATTTCAGCCGGCCGTCGCTGGCACGGGTGGGGCTGGGCCGGATCGCGCCCGACCGGACGCGGATCTCCTCGGTCCTGGACCGAACCGGGATCACCGATCTCGATGCGGTGCTCCCGGTGCACACCCACTTCGACCACGCGCTGGACTCCGCCACGGTCGCGGAACGGACCGGCGCAACGCTGGTCGGCGGAGCTTCGGCGGCGCAGCTCGGTCGCGGGCACGGTCTCCCCGACGACCGGGTCGTGGTCGTGACCGCGTCGGAGCCGCTGACGCTGGGCGGTTTCGAGGCCACCTTCGTGCCGTCGCACCACTGCCCGCCGGACCGGTTCCCCGGCGCGATCACCGCCCCGGTACGGACCCCGGTGCGCGCGTCGGCCTTCCGTTGCGGAGACGCCTGGTCGATCGTTCTGCGCCACATCGTGTCCGGCCGCACTGCCCTGATCCAGGGCAGTGCGGGACACGTCCCCGGCGCCCTCGCCGGCCGCGAGGCCGAGGTGGCCTACCTCGGGGTCGGGCAACTCGGCCTGCAGTCCGCGGAGTACATCGAGACGTACTGGCACGAGACCGTCCGGACCGTCGGTGCCCGCCGCGCCGTGCTGATCCACTGGGACGACTTCTTCCGCCCCCTCGACGAACCTCTGCGCGCGCTCCCCTACGCAGGCGACGACCTGGACCGCACGATGACGGTCCTGACCCGGCTCGCCGAGGCGGACGGCGTCGCGCTGAGCTTCCCGACCGTCTTCGCGCGCGAGAATCCCTGGGCCTGACGCCGTCTCATCCGCGGCTACTCCCGGGTCACCGAGCGATCAAGGTCCGAGAAACCCGCGACGGGCGCACCCATCGGCGCGCTGCGCTTGCGGCTGACATAGTCGGCGGTCACCGAGTACGCGGCTCCGACGTACTCGCCGGCCGCGTCGTAGGTGATCGACTTGTCGCGGGCGAAACCCATGCCCGCGCCGACCGACACCGCGTCCATGTTCGCGCCGAGAAACACGTAGTCCCACGCGTACTCGTGCTCCTGCCGGGCGATCGCCGACTTCACCGCGTCGAGACTCCACTCCGTGCTGGCGTTCTCCTGCCCGTCGGTGATCACCACGACGATCACGGTGCCCGGCCGCTCGTGCTCGGGCAGCGCCGCGAGCTCCTCGCCGATCTCGGTGGTGAACCGGCCGATCCCGTCGAGCAGTGCCGTGCTGCCGCGTGGACGCAACTCCAGTGGCGGCACCTGTTCGATCGGGATCGACCGGTAGACCCGTTCGTAGTCGTTGTCGAACTGGGCCAGCGTCACCACGGCCGCACCGGGCTGGATGCGCTGTTCGGCGATGAAGGCGTCGAACCCGCCCTCGGTGTCGGACTTGATCGCCTGCATCGACCCGGAGCGGTCGAGGAGCACGGCGATCAGGGTCAGGTTCGGGTTGGTCATGAGACCTCCTGGTGCGTTCGAGCCGACGGATCGGCGCCCGCCTCGTGGCCAGCCCGACAGAATGCCATCGGCCACCGACAGGTGCGGGGCGCCACCGAACCGCGGCCGCGGCGGACGCGCCCGGGACAACGGACCGCCAGCACCGTGAAGGAATGGAGCTAATCGTGCTAACCCTTGGTTGCGAAGGATCGGGAGCGGCTCTAGCCTCGTGTGATGGCCAAGACCTTCGTGGGGGCACGCCTCCGCCAGCTGCGCACCGAACGGGGCATGAGCCAGGCTGCGCTGGCCAAGACCCTCGAGATCTCGGCGAGTTACCTCAACCAGATCGAGCACGACGTGCGGCCGCTGACGGTCCCGGTCCTGCTGCGCATCACCGAGATGTTCGGCGTCGACACCACCTTCTTCTCCTCCCAGGACGACACCCGGCTGATCGCCGAGCTGCGCGAGGTGGCCCTCGACCAGGAGATGGGCATCGACGCAGACCCTCAGGAGCTCGCCGAGATGGTCTCCGCGCACCCGTCCCTGGCGCGGGCGGTGGTGAACATGCACCGCCGGTACCGCAACACGACCGCGCAGTTGGCCGCCGCGACCGAGGACCGGTACAGCGACGGCAGCGGCTCCGGCTCGATCACCATGCCGCACGAGGAAGTCCGGGACTACTTCTACCAGCGCCAGAACTATCTGCACGAGCTCGACACGGCCGCAGAAGATCTCACTGCTCGAATGCGATTCCACCGTGGCGACGTCGCGGGTGAGATCGCCAAGCGACTACAGGTGACGCACGACGTGCAGATCGTCCAGCGCATCGACCTCGGCGAGGGCGTCCTGCACCGGTTCGACTCGGAGGCCCGGGTGCTGGAGATCTCCCCGCACCTGTCCGGCGGGCAGAAGGTGTTCAAGTTCGCCGCGGAACTGGCGTATCTCGAGTGCGGCGACCTGATCGAGAAGCTCGTCGACGAGGGCAACTTCACCTCCGACGCCTCCCGGTCCCTGGCAAAGCTCGGCCTGGCCAACTACTTCGCCGCCGCGACCGTGCTCCCGTACAGCCAGTTCCACGAGATCGCCGAGGACTTCCGCTACGACATCGAGCGGCTGTCGGCGTTCTTCTCGCAGTCCTACGAGACGATCTGTCACCGACTGTCCACGCTGCAGCGACCCAAGCTGCGTGGGGTGCCGTTCTCGTTCGTCCGCGTCGACCGGGCCGGGAACATGTCGAAGCGACAGTCCGCCACCGGATTCCACTTCTCCACCAGCGGCGGCACCTGCCCGTTGTGGAACGTGTACGAGTCGTTCGCCTATCCCGGCAAGATCATGACGCAGATCGCGCAGATGCCCGACGGGCGCAGCTACCTGTGGATCGCCCGCACCGTCGAGCGGCGCGCGACCCGATACGGGCAGCCCGGCAAGACCTTCGCGATCGGTCTCGGCTGCGAACTCAGGCATGCGCATCGCACCGTCTATGCCGACGGACTGAACATCGAATCCGACGCCGCCGCAACACCGATCGGTGCCGGTTGCCGGGTCTGCGAACGCATCAACTGCCCGCAGCGGGCGTTCCCGCCGCTCGGCAAGGAGCTCGACATCAACGAGCACCGCAGCTCGGTGTCGCCGTACCTGATCGCCGAGACCTGACCGGGGCGAGCCGCCCCGGATCGGCGTGATCCGGGGCGGCTCGATGTTCTCGCGTCTCGGGCGGGTCCCTAGGCGGCGTGGTTCGCCGTGCGCCCGCGGGTGAGGGCGAGGGCACCGAGGGCGATGAGGACGCTGACGACCATGGCGATGGCCATCGGGACAGCGGTGTCCTCGCCGCCGATGCCGACGAGGGGCGAGATCAGTGCGGCCAGAAGGAACTGCAGCGTGCCGAGGACCGCCGAACCGGTGCCTGCGTGGTGGTGCGCCTCGCCGAGCGCCAGCGTGGTGGCGTTGGCGATGACCAGACCGAGGCTGCCCATGGTGCCGAACATGGCGACAAGGGTGAGCCACAGCGCCGGGCCGACGAGCGCGTTGATCAGCATCAGGACCGCGAACACCGCGAGCGACGTGAGGCCGATCCGCAGGGTCGCCCGGTCGCCGATCCGGCCGACGACGACGTTGTTGAGGATGCTGAAGACGACCAGGCCGAGGGCGTTGGCGGTGAACACGGCGGTGTACCAGCCCGTCGCGAGTCCGTGGACGTCCTGGAGCACGAACGGGGACGCCGAGATGTAGGCGAACATCACGCCGAACGCGAAGGCGTACGCCAGGGTGAACCCGACGTAGCGTCGGTTGCCGAGGATGGTGCGAGCGTCACCGAGCATCGAGGAGACACCCCCGGTGGTCCGCTCCTCCTTCGGAAGCGTCTCAGGGACCAGTGCCAGCACGGCCACGAACATCAGCGCGGACAGCACCGTCAGCACCCAGAACACACTGCGCCACCCGAAGTTGGTGACGAACACGCCGCCGAGCAGCGGCGCGACGACGGGAGCGACCGCGTTGACGGCAACCAGCAGGCCGAACAGCTTGCCGGCGGCGGCACCGGTGGCGCGGTCGGAGATCACGGCACGTCCGAGCACGATGCCCGCGGCGCCGGCGAAGCCCTGCAGGAAGCGAGACGCGGCGAGCAGTTCGATGGTGGGCGCGAGGGCGGATGTCGCACTGAACACCGTGCACACCAGGGTGCCGATGAGCAACATCGGGCGACGGCCGTACCTGTCGGACAGCGGACCGAAGGCGAGCTGCCCCAGTGCCAGGCCGATCAGGAACGTCGTGAGGGTCAACTGCACCGCGGACGCGCCGGTGCCGAATTCGTCGGCCATCTCGGGGAAGGCAGGCAGGTACATGTCGATGGCGAGGGGCGCGACCGCGGCCAGCAGGGCCAGCGTCGCGATCAACCTCGGCGGAACCGGGGAGGACGTGACCCCCGGGTGATCGGCGTGCGCCAGGTCTGGCGCGTCCAATGCAATGTCGCTTCCTTGCTGGTTCACATCAGCCCTTCGTGCCCGAGTCCGGAAAGAATGTCTAGATTTAGATCTAAATTTATATCTAGATTACCGACTAAGCTGGTCTCGTGTCGAATTCAGCGGTCGCAGGTGACGGCGAACACCGTGTCGTGAGCGACGAGGTCGCCCGGCACCTGGCGCAGACCGCCCGGTCACTGGTGTGGACGTTGCGCCGTTTCGGCGAGCAGGAAGCCGGACTGTCGCGGCTCCCCCAGTCCGAGATCGAAGTACTCCGTGTCCTGGCGGAGCGGCCGGGCAGCACCGTGTCCGAGATCGCCCGACTGCTTGGCCTGCAGAGCAGCAACGTGAGCACCACCGTGCGCCACCTGGTCGAGCGCGGACTGGTCGAGAGGCGGGCCGACCCCGGAGACGGACGCTCGCACCGGCTGCACCAGACCCCGCTGGCCGTGCGCAACAACCAGCGGATAGACGAAATGTGGACAGACGGCGTCCGCAGGCTGCTCGCCGACATGAGCCCGGAAGACGCCGTCAAGCTCGTCGAGGCGGCACCGCTGCTGGCCCGGCTCGGCTCCATGGCGACCGACTGATCCGCCGCACACAGCGCCCCCGAAGATCAACCGATCGCCGCGACCCGACCGATCACCGCACGACGCTCGAGCAGCCGGGCTCGACGGGCACCCCGGCGAGCCGTGCGTCGATCCAGTGGTACGCCTCGGGAATCCCGGCGATCGCGACGATCAGGTGCTCGCCCGGATACTCGGCGAGCCGGACGTCGGCGCCGCCCGCACACCAGTCCGCGTAGAGATGTTCGGCGTTCTGGCGGGTGATCCAGAACTCGTGGCGGCCGTGGTACAGCAGGATCGGCGCGGCCGGGGCCTGCGCGCCGAGCCGGTTGTCCGCGATCACCGCCTGCGCCACCGGGTTGTGCACGACGTCGGGCACGTCGGACAGGTGCTGCGCACGGATCGGCACCAGCGCACCGGGAACCGCGAAGCCGAACAGGCACAGGTCACGGGCGAGAGACCCGAGCCGCCAGGCGTTGTCGTTGAACAGGGGGTACAGCTCCGGGTACTCGCGGGCCACCCCGAGGGTGGCGCCGAGCAGCACCCCCGACGCCAGGTTCCTGCCGTCCAGCGACCCGAGCAGCAGGTTGTAGTCGGCGGGTGTGCCGCCCAGCGCCGCGCCGACGACGCGCAATTCCGGCGCGTAGATCGGCGCCAGTTCCGCCGCCCACCCGGTGGCGATCGCACCGCCCGAGTACCCGGTCATCGCGACCGGTGCGTCCGGAGTCAGGCCGAACGCGGGCGTCGAGACCGCGGCCCGGACGGCGTCGAGCACCGCGTGCCCGGCCATCCGGCCCGCGGCATATGCCTGCCGTGGGCCCTGATGGTCGGGAACCACCACCGCGTAGTTCCGGGCGAGGAAGTACTGCACTCCAACCACTTCCAGGGCCTGCCCGCGCGGCATCTGGTAGGAGGGTGCACACGTGTTGCCCAGCGAGTCGATCGCCATGTTGTAGTCGACGACCGGCCGTGGCCCCGGCCCGGTCCACGGCGCGGCCGGGACGATGACGGTGGTCACCACCGGGACCGGGCGCCCCTTCGAATCCGTGGACCGCACCAGCACCTCCGTCGACGAGACCAGGGTGACCAGCGGGCGCACCGTCACCGGCCGGGCGGCGAGGACCGTTCCCGGCGGCGCCGACTCGAATCCCGGCGGCGGGTCGTACCAGGGGTCGTCGAGCGGGGTCGGCGCCACCAGCGCGGGATCGTGCGGCGGGTGGATCAGATCCGTGATCGGGTCGGCCGTGGCGCTCGCGAGCGTCCCCGTGCCCAACAGCAGCGCGGCAACCACCACCCCCACCCGACGGGCAATGCCCATATCTGAAGGGTAGGGCACATCGACCGAGCCGTCGGGGCGCTTCGGGCCTGCGGTGACGTGCTTGCGGTTTCCGGTGCAGAGAATGCCACCGGGCGGCGGAGCCGCCAATGTGCACCGGATGCCGCAGGTCCGGTGTTAGTTTGCCAATCGGACGAAATGCACCGTCGCACCACGAAACACCTGAGGGGACGCCATGGCAAGGGGGCTGGACGAGCAGCTGGCCGGGCGCCGGGTCATCGTCACCGGCGCGGCCCGCAGCATCGGCGCGGCGCTCGCCCGCCGCCTGCATCGGCGCGGCGCCCGGGTCGCGCTGCTCGGACTCGAACCGGAACTACTCGACCAGGTCGCCGTCACCTGCGGCCGGGCACCGTGGCGTCACTGCGACGTCCGCGACCGCGCCGCGGTCGAGGCCGCGGTCGCCGAACTGGTCGACGAGCTCGGCGGCCTGGACGTGGTGGTCGCGAACGCCGGTGTCGGGGCGCAGCTGCCGATGGTCGGCGGCGACCCGGAGGTGATGCGGCAGATCGTCGAGGTCAACCTGATGGGGACCTACCACACACTGCGCGCCGCAGGTGAGCATCTCGGCCACGCGAACGGGTACGCGTTGCTCGTCACCGCCGGCGCAGCGGCCGTCCACCTGCCGCTGCTCGGCGCGTACAACGCGACGGCCGCCGCGGTCGAGGCGCTCGGCAACACGCTGCGCGTGGAGATGCGTCACCTCGGCACCCGCGTCGGCGTCGGCTACCTCGGCGAGATCGACACCGAGATGATCACCATCGGGTTCGACAGCGCCGCAGCCGACAAGATCAAATGGTCGGGCATGTTCACGGCGGTGTCTCCGATGGAGACGGCGGTATCGGCACTGGAGAAGGGAATCGCGTTGCGCCGCAGACGGATCTACGCGCCCGGCTGGGTCGGCGGCGTCGTGCACCTGCGCGTGCCGGCGCAGCGCGTCATCGACCTTCGTCCGCAGCCGAGGATGGCGGCGGCCCTGGCGATCGCCCGCACCGAGCGCGCGCGCTTCACGACGCGGCTGCCGCAGCTCCCGGACCGGACCCGATGAGCGCGCGGATCGCCCCCGGACGCCTGCGCCGGCTCGGGCCGGTCAACTGGGTCGTGTGGCGGGTCGTCTCACTCGCGTCCGGAACACCCGACGCGAAGGTGTTCAGCACACTCGGCCGCGCGGGCGGCACCTACCGCGGTTGGCTGCATTTCGCGGCAACCGTCCTGCGGCCCGGGGGTCGGATCTCCCGGCACGAAACGGAATTGGTGATCCTGCGAATCGCACACCTGCGCGGCTGCGACTACGAGATGGACCACCACATCCGGCTCGGCCGCCGCGCCGGCGTCACCGCCGAACTGCTCGCCCGGGTGCTCATCGGCCCGGACGCCGACGGCTGGAGCGACCGCACCCGCGCGATGCTCGCTGCGGTCGACGAGCTGATCGGCACGAAGAATATCGGCGACGACACCTGGTCCGCGCTCGCCGTCCACCTCGACGAACGCGGGATGATCGAGTTCGTGCTGCTCGTCGGGCAGTACGACATGCTCGCCACCACCATCGACACCCTCCGCATCGGACGCGACACCTTCCGCTGAGTGGGCACGACCCACCTGCTTCACGACAGGAGCCGACGAGCGAAGGGCACCTTCGCGCGGTTGAACCGCACGAAGGTGCCCCTCAGCCGAGGCGGGAATCAGATGGCGGCACGCACGACGTCGACGGCCGGCGTGGCGTTGCGGCCGATGAGCCGCTGCAGGTCACCGCTCTCAGTGTCGAGTGCACCGACCTTGATACCGGCGTCGGAGCCGGCGAGCAACGCGGCATAGACGGCGGGCATCCCGGCGCCCTCGAGCACCGCCTGGTACTGCTCGGTCGGAAGATCCTGGTACACAACGGTCTTGCCTGCGGCCTCGGAGATCTTCTCGGCCAGTTGGGCGAGGGTGAGCCGCTCGTTGCCGCCGAGTTCGTACACCTTGCCTGCCTGGTCGTCGGCGAGCAGCACGACGGCGGCGGCCTCGGCGAAGTCGGCGCGGGCGGCTCCGGCGACCCGGCCCTCGCCCGCGGCACCCACGAGCGCACCGCGTTCGACGGTCCCGGCGACGTCCATGGTGTAGTTCTCCCAGTACCAGCCGTTGCGCAACAGGGCGTGGTCGATGCCGGACGCGGCGAGCAGGTCCTCGGTGGCCTTGTGCTCGGCTGCCATTCCGAGCGGGCTGTTCTGCGCGTCGAGCAGCGAGGTGTAGGCGATGAACCCGACACCGGAGGCCTTGGCGGCGTTGATCACGTTGGTGTGCTGCGGGACACGCTGCCCGATCTCGCTGCCGGAGATCAGCAGCAGCTTGTCGACGCCGGCGAGTGCGGCTTCGAGCGCCGCGGGGTCGCTGTAGTCCGCGACCCGCACCTGCACGCCCTTGGCGGCGAGGTCTGCCGCCTTGTCCGCGTCGCGGACCACCGCGACGAGGTCGGCGGGTGCCGCGCCACGCGCCAGCAGGGCGTCGACGGTGAGACGGCCGAGGTGTCCGGTTGCTCCGGTGACGGCGATGGTCATGACGGGATGCTCCTCCAACAGACGGGTTGACGCTTCATGCGTCGCACCTTCCATCATGCACTTATTTTTCGTAAGTGCAATCTATCTTGTTAGCGCTATCCGATTCGCTGGTAGTAATCTGGGCGCATGAGTGTCCCCGACCTGCCGGAATCCGAACCCGGCCTCGACTTCGCGGCCGACGTGTTCGAGCGCGCCTGCCCGTCGCGCGACGTGATCCACGCGGTCACCGGCCGATGGGGAACGCTCGCACTGGTCGCCCTGGGCGAGGGACCCTACCGCTTCAGCGCGCTTCGCCGACGGGTCGACGGGGTCAGCGAGCGGATGCTCTCGCAGACGCTGCAGCAGCTCGAGCGGGATGGCTTCGTGCACCGCGACGTCCAGGAAACGATCCCGCCGAAGGTCGAATACAGCCTCACCGCGCGCGGCGAGCAGGTCGCGGCGCAGCTGCAGTCCCTGATCGACCTCGTGGAATCGCAGATGCCGGAGATCATCGTCGACCAGGAGCGATACGACAAGAGACGCTGACGCGCTCGTGCGCGGTTTGCGAGTCTCGGGACTCGCA
>NZ_JBSFRT010000065.1:0-25242 GCF_053589375.1 Rhodococcus sp. NPDC003348 | reverse complement strand
GCTGTCGTCCGGTCGGACGACAGCCCCGCACAGGGGGAGCAGAGGTGCGTCTAGCTCGTACGGACCTTCAGCCCGGGGTTGGCGCCGAGGATCGCGTTGACCGGGGTCGCGAACAGCTGCGGGCTGTCGCCGAGGACGGTGGTCACGACGGCGGCGAGCTCGCAGAACTTCAGGTCGCCCACGTTGGACGCGCTGGAGATGCCGAGGGCGCGGTCGCCGGTGACGATGGTGCCGCCGCTGTCGCCCTGCAGGGCGCAGATGTTCGCGGAGAAGCCGCCCCGCAGGGTGCGGGTGCCGACGTCCACGGTCTGGTTCACTGCGTTGATGGTGCCGCAGGTGAAGCCGGTGGTCAGGCCGGACTTGCAGACCGGGGCGCCGACGACGGGGTCGGCGGTGCCGGTGATGCGCAGCGGGGAGCGGCCGGGGACGCGGACCAGGTTGTTCTGGAATCGGGGGGCGGCGTCGTTGTCGATGCGGATGATCGAGTAGTCGAGGCCGTCGAGGTTGGTGCGGGCAAATGTGCCGATGTGCGCGCCGAAGACGCCCTCGCTGGGCATCTGGAACACGTTGGTGCCGGGTGCGCCGCGGTTCGGGTCGCAGTGCCCGGCGGAGATGTTCACCGCATTGCCGGAGCCGTCGGTGCCGTTGAAGCCGAGGGAGCAGCGGAACGCGCCGGCCGAGTTCTCCGCGGCGTACGAGTCGCCACCGAACATCGCGTCCGCCGGGGCACCGCCGTTGTCCGCGGCCGCCGGGGCCACCGAGCCGAGCGCCGGCTGCAGCGCGAGGACCGCGCCCTGCAGGAAGTCGGGGATCTCGAAGCCCGCGACGTTGACGGTGTCCGACACCCGCAGCACGAGGTTGTTGTTCACGACGTCGACGGCGGCACCACTAACCAGTCCGGACAGCGGCTGCGGCAGCGTGGAGATCCAGTCCTGCGCCTTCGTCAGCTGATCCTGCAGGGCGCGTTCGCTGCGGGGCAGGTCCTTGACCGTGTACCCGGCCTCCTCGACGGCCTTGCGGGCGGCGTCGGCGTCGGGGCCGGACGCCAGACCGATGAGCGGGGTGCCCTTCGGATCCAGCCAGGCACCGGCGAAGGTGTCCGGGAACTTGGCGCGCAGTTCGTTCGCGAACGTGACCAGCTTCTGGCCGGCCTCCGCCTTCGCCAGGTACTCCTGCGGGCTGAGCCCCAGATCGCGCTGCACCGCCGTGATCAGATCCTCGGGGAGGGCGGTGACCGGCTCGGGAGCCGGGTCGGCGTGAGCGAAAGCGGGAGCGAGCAGGAGCAGGGCGGCCGAGCCGATCATCGCGGCGCGGCGCGCGCGGATGCTGCGCATGGGGACCTTCCGGGTCGGGGCACGCGGGCATGCCGTTGGGCATGAGGACACGACCCGATCGCGCTCGGCGGCCGAGTCGAATGCCCATGACTATATGGCCTGCGACGGGGTCGCCGCACCGTCTCACCCAATTCGGCCGGGATGTCCGGATCAGATGTCCGAAATGCCGTGGACAGGGGCGAAACCACGAGCGGCCGCACCGGAATCGATCCGGTGCGGCCGCTCGTGCCGTGCGTGGGTGTTGCGGGTCAGGCCGCCTCCACCCGCACCCGCAGGTCGTGGCCGAGGGTGGCGTTGGCGCGGTCGACGATGCTTTCGATCGGGATGCCGATGCTCGCGGTACCGCCGTCGAGAGCCAGCACCAGGTTCGCCTCCGTGCAGTTCGGGGCGCCGCTCGCGTTCGAGCCGGACGTGATGCCCAGCGCGCGGGTGCCGGTCAGGATCGCGCCGCCGCTGTCGCCGCTGAGTGTGCAGGTCGACCCCGCGAAGCCGCGGACCAGGCGGGTGGACCCGTCCATCATCTCCAGCGGCGCGTCCACCGAGTCTGCGAGCACGATCCCGCAGGTGAACGTCGACGACTGACCCGACTTGCAGATCGGGGCGCCCACCACCGGGCGGGCGGTGCCGGTGACCTTGACGGTGGTCCCGTTCGCGCCGCGGACGGTCGGCTGGTCGAGGCCCGCCTCGACCCCGGCGCGGTTCAGCTTGATCACCGAGTAGTCGAGGCCGTCGGCGTCGATGCCCATCTCGGAGTGCTCGAACGTGCCGACCTGCGGGCTGCGGCCCACCTCCGTCGCGTTCGGCACGTACACCGGGGACCCGGCGCCCACGCCGGCCTGCTCCTGGCTGGGGTCGCAGTGCCCGGCGCTGAGGTTGTAGGAGGCGCCGTCGCCGCCCACGGCGTTGAAGCCGAACGAGCAGACCCCGATCTCCTCCGGCGGTGTGGTCGCCGTGAGCGGCCGTGCGGTGGTGACGTAGGTGTCGCCGCCCTGCGGGCGCGGATCGACCGGGCCGCCGCGGTCGGGGGAGAGGATCACCTTCAGGCCGGCGAGCAGCGTCGGCAGGTTCAGCGCCTGTCCGACCGGGCTGTTCACCACGTCGATGACGACCTGATTGTTCAGCACGTCGATCGACGTGGAGTTGATCTGCGAGGACACGTCCTTCGGCAGTGCGGTGATCCACTGGTTCAGCTGCGCCCGCGCACCCTCGAGCTGCTGCTCGGACACCGCCGCGATGTGCGTGTCGTACCCGTCGAGGGCCACCTTCCGCGCCGCCTCGGTGGAGGTGACGGCGACGACCGGCCGCCCGTCGGCCGCGATCCACGTCCCGGCGAAGGTGTGCGGCGTCGATGCCCTCAGCTCGTCTGCGTAGGTGCCCAGCCGCTGCGCGAGTTCGGCGCGCTCGAGGTACTGCTGCGGCGTCAGCTTCAGGTCCCGGCCGATGGCCTCGACGAGTTCGGGGGGAAGCTGTTGCACCTGCTTCTCGGTCACCAGGGGTTCACGCGGCGCGGCGTGCGCGAGCGCGCTGACCGGGAGCAGTGAGACAGAGGCCAGGATGGCGGCGCGCAGCGCCAGCGGCAGACGCATGAAAACCCTTCTGGAGGCGGTTCGGTCGGGGGAGCGCGCCCCACCATAGGGGAAACCGTCGGGTCGTGTCCTCAGTCGCAGGTGGCAGAGTTCCTGGTCAGGGATTCTCGGTGCCTTCGGTCTCCGGTTCCGGCTCCGGCTCCGGTTCGGGCTCGGTGGTCGTGGTGGTGGTCGTCGTCGTGTCGTCCGTCGTGGTGGTCTCCTCCGGCGGGGTGGTGTCCTCCGGCTCGGTGGTGGTCTTCGTGGTCGTCACCGGACGCGTCGTGGTCGCCACCGGCGGCGGGAGAGCCACGGTCGTCGTCACCGGCGCGGCGGTCCGGGTCGGCGGCGCCGTGGTCGGCGCGACGGTGTCGACCTCGATTTCGGTGGTGGTCGCGACCGGCGGCGGGGTCGTCGCCCGCGTCGTCGTGACGGCCCGCGCCGACGTGGTGAGCGGATCGAGATGCGGCAGCGGGGTGCCCGGGGTGTCACCCGAGCGCGACATCGTCACCGCACCGGCGATCGCCGCCACGACGAGCGCCGCGCCCACCCCGGCGGCAACCATGACCAGCCGATTGCGTGCGGGGGCCTGCGCGGCCGGTGTCACCGCCGCCGCCGGCTGCACCGTGCTGCCGGGTCCGGCCTCGGTGAACGCCGTCGGCGTCGCCGGGGTAGGTACCACGGGCAGTGAGTCGGTGTCCGCATCCCCGCTGACGTCGACACCGGGGCCCGCCGACGCGACCGTCGCAGCGGCCGCGCCGAGAGCGGCACCGCCGGCGGTGCCCGACCGACCGGCACCGCCGGCGGCGAGAATCGCCGCGCCCTGCACCGTTGCCACATTCGGGTGCGGGGCGACCGTCGCCGGCGCCGGCAACGCACCGGTCAACTCGGACAGCAGGGGCATCGCGGCGCCCCCGCCGGTCAGCAGCACGGTGTGCAGTGCCGACGGCGCGAGTTCGTGGGCACGCAGCGTCTCCTCGACCAGCGACAGTGCACCCTCGAGCGGCCCCCGCAACATCTCGTCCAGGTCGGCTCGTGTGAGCGTCACCGCGGCTGCCGCACCGCCGACGGTCACGTCGATCGTCGTCTCGTCGATCGACGACAGCTGTTCCTTCGCGGTGCGACACCCCACGTGCAGCCGTTCGACGTCGGCACGGACGCCCGGATCGGCCGGGTCGAGCGGGCCGAGGTCCGCCGCGGCGGTGCCGAGGACGTGCTCGGCGATCGTGCGGTCGAAGCTGTCACCGCCGAACAAAGAGGAGAAGGTCGACGGCGGCAGCAGCCGCGGCTCGGCGCCCGTCCGAACCAGAGAGACCGTCAGCCCGGCGGCGGCGAAATCGCACACCGCGACCACCGACTCTCCCGTCGCGCCGTGCGCCGCCTCGAACCAGCGCACCGCCGCGACCGCGTCCGGCGTCAGCGACACCGCAGCAAGCCCGGCCCGGTCGAACGCGGCACGCTGTGCGGCGACGGTCGTGTCGTCCCATCGGGCCGGGTGGATGGCGACCACGGTCGGGTCGGCGGGCAGGCCCGGGAACTGCCGGACCGCCGTCGCGAGCAGGCTCGCCGTCGCGGTCGCCACCAGATCCTCGGCCAGATACACCGTGCCGTCGGCGGCGGTGACGCCGTCGGGGTCGCCCACGCGGGAGGCGAACCCGCTCAGCACGCCCGGCTCGCCGGCCGGGGCGCCGAGCGTCGCCGCGGTCGCGGACACCCGCAGGGTCGCCGGCTCCACCAGCACCGGCGGATCGGTCAGCGGCGCGTCCGAGGACTGCACGACCGCGATCGCCTCGGTGTCGCCGACGCCGAGGCCGATACCGTGCCCGACCGCCATTTCTCGTGTCCCCTCTGTCCGTGTGCCCGACGGGTCAGAGTAGCGGCCGAGGGTTCCCCGGTGCAGGTCACCGCGTTAGCGTTGAATGATGACGCGTTCCCAAGGGGATGTGACCGCGTTCCAGCGCCTGATGCGCAGAACCTCCGAGACCCGGCTGGTGGCGTGGGCGAACACCAGGGTGCTGCGATGGCACCACATCGACCGCGCGGTCTTCCGGTTGACCAACGGCCGCAAGACGGTGTCCGGGGCGCTCAGCGGATCTCCGTTGCTGATGCTCACCACCACCGGCGCCAGGAGCGGGGTCCGCCGCACCGTGCCCGTGCTCGGGCTGCCGGACGGCGATCGGTGGGTGGTGATCGCATCGAACTATGCCCGCCAGGCCAACCCGTCCTGGTACCACAATCTGCGCGCATGCCCCGACGCCACCATGACCCTCGCGGGCAGCCCGCCGCGGGCCGTGCGGGCCCACGAGGCGGTCGGCGCCGAACGCGATCGCCTGTGGGCACTCGGCGTGCGGACGTTTCCGCCGTGGGCCCGCTACGAGCGGCAGGTCACCGGGCGGCGGATACCCATCATGGTGCTCGAGTCGGCCGGCGGTCGGGCGCCGGAGTGACGGTGCCGACCGTCCCGAATGCCGATCGATCTCTTCTGAATCCCGCTCCACCGCGCTCGCTTCGGGAAGCGGGGACCGGTCCGCGGGCCTAGGCTCTGATGCACCCGTCGTACGCGCGTGGGAGGAAGCGGGGCCCGCGACCTTGGAGCATCGATGAGTGTGCCTGTTCCCCAGCAGCTTCTGCGGCCGCTCGACGTGGCCGCGTTGTTCCTCATGATCACCGCGGGACCGGACCGGGCCGACGCGGATGCGGTCGCCGCGGTGGCCGCCGACGTGGGAGCGCTGGTGCGCGCGGTCGGATTTCGGGACCAGCAGGGTTCGCTGCACTGCGTGGTCGGCGTCGGCTCCGAGTTCTGGGACCGGCTCGGGCGCTCGTCCCGGCCCGCGGAACTGCACCCGTTCGTTCCGCTGTGCGGTCCCGTGCACCAGGCCCCCGCGACCGCGGGGGACGTGCTGTTCCACATCCAGGCGTCGCGGGCCGACCTGTGCTTCGAACTGGGGCGGCTCATCCGCTCCGCGCTCGGGAGCTCGGCCACGGTGGTCGACGCCGTCAGCGGATTCCGCTACTTCGACGCCCGCGACCTGCTCGGCTTCGTCGACGGCACCGAGAACCCCAGCGGCACGGGCGCGGTCGCCGCGGCCCTGATCGGGGACGAGGATCCCGAATTCTCCGGGGGCAGTTACGTCATCGTGCAGAAGTACCTGCACGACCTCGACGCATGGGGTGCCCTGTCCTCCGACGAGCAGGAGCGGGTGATCGGCCGGACCAAGCTCGACAACGTCGAACTGGACGACAAGCCGTCGAACTCGCACGTGGCACTGAACACGCTCGTCGACGCCGACGGCACCGAACGAGAGATCCTGCGCGCCAACATGCCGTTCGGCAGTCTCGACGACGGCGAGTTCGGCACCTACTTCATCGGGTACGCCCGCTCGCCCGCGGTCACCGAGGAGATGCTGCGGCACATGTTCCTCGGCGACCCGCCCGGCAACCACGACCGCATCCTCGACTTCTCGGTGGCGACGACCGGGGCGCTGTTCTTCGTGCCGAGCGTCGATCTTCTCGAATCCCTGGCCACCT
Organism: Rhodococcus sp. NPDC003348; assembly: GCF_053589375.1. Taxonomy (NCBI): domain Bacteria; kingdom Bacillati; phylum Actinomycetota; class Actinomycetes; order Mycobacteriales; family Nocardiaceae; genus Rhodococcus; species Rhodococcus sp. NPDC003348. Next base: position 18,815 of record NZ_JBSFRT010000065.1, on the reverse strand, counting down.
CCGAGCCCGCGGCCGCGGAGGCGGCGCCGGCCGACACCCCGACCCGGTACGCACTCTCCCTCGACATCGGAGACCTCAAAGGAGTGACCCAATGACCGACTCGACCAACCTCCACCGCCAGCTCGCCCCCGTGACCGCGGCCGCGTGGCAGCAGATCGGGGAGGAGGCATCCCGCACGTTCAAACGCCACGTCGCGGGCCGGCGCGTGGTGGACGTGACAGGGCCGCACGGCTACGCGTACTCGGCGCACAACCTCGGCAGGGTCAGGTCGATCAGTGTGTCCGACGAGCGGATTCGCGCGCAGTTGCGCGAGGTGCACCCGCTGGTCGAGTTGCGTTTCCCGTTCACACTCAGCCGCGCGGAGATCGACGACGTCGAGCGCGGCGCACTGGACTCGGACTGGCAGCCGGTCAAGGACGCGGCCAAGGCGATCGCGTTCGCCGAGGACCGCGCGGTGTTCGCCGGATACGAGGAGGCCGGGATCCGCGGACTCGGACCGTCGTCGTCCAACCCGGTGCTCGCCCTCCCCACCGACCCGCTGGCGGTACCCGACGCGGTGGTCTCGGCGCTGACGGCGCTGCGGCTGGCCGGCGTCGAGGGACCGTACGCGGTGGTGCTGGACGCCGACGCGTACACCGCCGTCAGCGAGACCCGCGACGAGGGACATCCCGTCTTCCACCACCTCAAGGACCTCGTCGACGACATCGTCTGGGCGCCGGCCGTCCAGGGCGGGTACGTCCTGTCCACCCGCGGCGGCGACAACCAGCTGACCCTCGGCGTCGACCTGTCCATCGGCTACGACAGTCACACCGCCACCGAGGTGACGTTGTATCTCGAGGAGTCGCTGACCTTTTCGTCGCTGACGGCGGAGGCGGCGGTGGTGCTCGCCCCGTGAGGCCACGGGCCGACACCGTGCGCGAGGGGGCTGCGGTCTTCAGATCGGGTCGGGACGGTGTTAGCGTCGGATGATGGCGCGCACCTATCGGGACGCGAACCTCTTCCAGCGGGCCGTGCGCGCGTCCGGCGCGACGGCACCGATGTCGTGGCTGTATGCCCGGACGCTCCACCGCATCGACGGCCCGGTGTTCCGAATGACCCACGGGCGAACGACATTGAGCAGCCTGCTCACCGGATTGCCGGTGGTGATGCTGACGGCCACGGGTGCCCGGACCGGCGCCCCGCGCACCGTGCCGCTCCTCGGAGTGCCGGACGGGGACCGGTTGGTGGTGATCGCATCGAACTACGGCCGGCCCGGGAACCCGGCCTGGTACCGCAACCTCCGCAAGCAGCCCGCCGCAACGGTCACGGTCGTGGGCGGGTCGCCGCGGCCGGTGCGCGCCCACCAGGTCGAGGGAGCCGAACGCGAGCGGCTCTGGGCGCGCGACCTCGAGGTCTATCCGGGCCGGGCCCACTACGCCGAACGGGCCGCAGGCCGCCGGATCCCCGTGATGGTGCTCGAGTTCGTGGGCGACGGTGACCCTACTTCGGGTTGACGCTCACGACCTTGCAGACGAAGTCCTCGAACTTCTTCAGCCAGTCGGTGACGAACGCCGCGGTGGACTGGTCGGTGATCTCCCCGTCCTCGTTGATCAGGCCCTCGGTGAACTGGATGTACGCCTCGGGCTGGGCGAGTTCCGGGGAGTTCACGAACGACAGAACGCTGCGCAGGTGCTGCTGGGCGACGGCGGTGCCGATCTTGCCGGGAGAGGTGCCGATCACCGCGGACGGCTTGTGCGCGAACGAGTTCTGGCCCCACGGCCGCGACCCCCAGTCGATCGCGTTCTTGAGTGACCCGGGGATGGACCGGTTGTACTCGGGGGTGACGAAGATCAGCGCGTCGACCGCGGCGATCGACTTCTTGAACGCGACACCCTCCGCCGGGTAGTCGGCATCGTAATCGTGGTTGTAGAGGGGCAGATTCCCGATCGGGATCTCCTGCAGCTCGAGGTTGGTGTCAGTGCTGAGCCGGTGCAGCGCCTTGGCGAGCCTGCGGTTGATCGACACCCTGGACAGACTGCCGATGAACACGCCAACCTGGTACGACATCGGGGCCGCCTTTCGCCGATCACGTCGGGAACTTCGGATACCACCTTCAGTACGGTGTCCGAGCCTACGCGCCGTGCCCCATCGCCCGCAGCATGGAGAGCATCTCCGCCCGCGACTGCGCACCGAGACGGCGCCGGATCCGGGCCACGTGGTGCTCGACGGTCTTCGCGGAGATGAACAGCCGTGCCCCGATGTCCCGGTAGGTCAACCCCGTCACCAGCAGGCGCGCGACGTCGGATTCGCGCTCGGTGAGCGTGGCACCCATCTCCCGCGTGCCCGCCGGGGCACCCACCGGTGCGGGAACGGGTCGCAGTGACCGCGCCACCTGAAGCAGCGCCGTCGCGGTCGCGGTGTCCGTCACCCGCAACGCGGCCTCGCTGGCGAGTCGCGCGCCGTCCCACGGCAGCCCGATCGTCCCGAGTGCCACGGCCGCCTTCTCCACCTCCTCGGCGTCGGTCTCGCCCTGCAGCACCCGGAGCCAGGCGCGGCCCGCGCGAGCGAGTCCCGCGGCATGGGAACTGGTTTCGGCGGCGACACCGAGTGCGTGCGCGTGCGGCACGAGGTCGGCAGGAGACTCGGTGAGGATCGCGGCCTGCACGCCGTACCAGTGCAGCGGGGCGCCCCACAGGGTCGGCTCGCCGAGTCGGGTCAGCAGGTCCCGCGCCTGATCCACCAGGTGCGCCACCCGGTCGGTCTCCGCGAGTCGTGCTGCCCCGAGCCACAATTCGCCCAGCGGAAGCAGGCTCAGCAGGTCCACCGAGTGCTCCGCGACCACGGTCTGGGCGCCGTCCCAGGACTGGCGAAGCGACCCGATGTCGCCGGTCCGGCGGGCAATGCCGACCCGCAGCGCGGCCGCGAACAGCGCGTCGCGGGGGCGCAACCCGGTCGCGTCGAGGGCGTCGACGGTACGGGCGGCCGCATCCAGATCGCCCTGCAGCATCGACACCCAGGCCGTCAACAGCAGGTGGCGGTCGCGGACGAGGTCTCCGTCGACGTCGGTCTCCACCGCGCGTGCCAGCACGGACCGGGCGCGGCCCAGTTCGCCGCAGTGCAGCGCCGCGAGCGCGGTCAGCGCCGCGCCGCTGTCGGGCAGCAGGCGGGCGCGGGACACGTTGGCGGACAGGGACACCCCGCGGGTGAGGGAGTTCAGCGCGATCGGGGCGGAACCGTCGAGTGACTGTCGCAGCCCCTGCGCGAGCAGGGCCTCCGCGGCCGTCGACGACGTGGGAGGGGCGTCCGTGACCCCGCGTGCGGCGGCGGCCGCCGATTCGGGGCGTCCGGCCGCGAGCAGCACGATCTCGGCGATCGGCCGGTCGGTGCCCATCCGGTCCGGGCCCAACCACTCGTACAGGTCGGCGCTGCGCACCAGCATGCCCTGGTGCGCGGCGACGCCGGCCGCGACGCGGACGGCGGCGGCGAGGTCCGCGGGCGGGGTGACCGCCGCCCGCTCGAGCAGGGTGTCCGCGAGGCGGGCGGCGGTGTCGAGGTCGCCCGCCAGGGCTGCGGCCTCGGCCCGGCGCAGTGCCAGCGCATCCGCGTCCGCGCCCGCCCACACCGCCTCCTCGTAGAGGGCGGTGGCCAACCGTGGCCGGGCGAGGTCGCCCTGGGCGCACAGGAATTCGGCCAGCACGGGGTCGCTGACGCCGGCAGCCGCGAAGGCGCGGGCCGCCGCCACGTCCAGGGTGCCGAGGTCGCACTTGGCGTGCAACGCCGCCACGTGCAGCGCGGTCACCCGCTGCGGTCCCAGTGCCGTCCGCAGTGGCTCGCACGCCGAGGCCAGCAGCGTGTCGGCCTGCTGCAGCAGGCCGCAGCCGCGGGCCCGGTCCACCAGGTCCCGCCCTGCGTCCGCGCTCAGGGTGAGCGTTCGGGACAACTCGGAGGCGTCCAGTCCGGCGCCGACGGTTGCAACGGTCAACGCGCACAGCAGGTCCGGGTCGAGCCCGGCGAGCACCTCGGCGTGGCAGGTGGCGACCGCGGACGCAATCGTCCGGTCCGCCCCGGTCGGGGCCGGCGCGCCGCTCAGGGCCGTCAGGGTCGCGTCCACGTAACGCGGCAGCCCCCCGGTCAGGCGATGGATCAGACCCACGAGCTGGTTCGGAAGAGACGCTCCGAGAACGGTTTCCGCGAGTGCCGCGATCTCCCGGGTGGTCAGGACTCCCAACGGCACGGTGCCGTCGAGTGCCGCAGTAAGGGTGCGCAGCGCGGGATTGGCGGTACGGGGCTCGGCGGCGACCACGACGGTCACGTCCGGGCGGGCGGCCAGCGCGGTCAGTGCATCCAACGCCGCGGTGGGCAACAGGTGCGCGTCGTCGACGACCACCGCGCTGCCCGGATCCGGATCGACGGTCGTGGTCGTGAGGACCGGCCCCGGAACCCTTTCGCGCACCAGGGCAAGCAGGGCCGATTTCCCGGTGCCCGAGACCCCGCGCACCAGCAGGTGCGGGTGTCCGGTTCGGATGCCGTCGAGCAGGGCCCGGACGGCGGGTGTCGCGACAGCGGGCGCGGGACGCGTCAACTGGGCCGGCATTCTCGTCTCCCTCACGTCTTCTCTCGTACTCGCCGTGTCCTAGTTGCCCAGCAGTCCGCCGACGACGCCGCCGACGGCGTTGCCGACACCCCCGACCACGCCCCCGACACCGTTCACGACGCCCCCGACGCCCTGGCCGACTCCGCCCACCACTTCTCCGACGCCCGCGCCGACGCCGCTGGCGGCTTCGCCCACGCCCTGGCCGACACCGGTCGCGACCTCACCGCCGCCACCCCCGGGGGCGGGTGCGGGAGCCGGAGCAGGTGCGGGCGCGGGGCTCTGCGCCTCGGGAGCAGCGGGGGCCGGTGCGGGCGCCGCTGCCGCCGCGGACTGCTCACCGGGGAGGGGCGCGGGGGCCGGGGCCGATGCGCCGGGTGTGCCGGCGACGGTGACCGCCTGCGCCGCGCGGGGGGCGGCGGTGGAGCCGTTCGCGGTCGCGGCGGTCGGGTCCACCGCGACCGATCCGGGGGTGGCCCCGGAGGTGGTGCTGTTCGAAACCGATTCCGGAACACCGGTTCCGGCGGAGGTCCGTGGGGCGGTGACGCCGCTGGTGGGTTGCGAATCGGCGGTCGAGGAGAATGTGCCGGTGCCCAGCGACAAGCCGCCTGCGGTGAGGGCGACGATCGCTGCGGCGGCCGCGGAGACCAGTCCCGCCTTCTTCGCGGTGCTCAGCCCCCCGGCGTGGCGGGAGGCGGCGACGGTGACGGGCGTCGGTGCGGTCGGGGCGGCGACCTCGTCGCCCAGCGCCGCGCCGAGCACAGCGAACGCGGCCGTGTCGCGGGCCGCCGGCGTCGCGGCGGCCCGATCCGATGCCAGCATCGCCGCCCCGGCCGCGGAGGTCGACACCGGGTTCGTATCCGCAACCACGGGCAATCGCAGTGCCGCTGAGAGCAACTCGGTGACCAGGGGGATGGCAGAGCTGCCGCCGACGAGCAGGACCAACCCGATGTCGGACAGTTCGAGACCGGCGCCGCGTACCGCCTCGTGCACCAGGTTCACCGAATCGGCGAGCGGTTCGCGGATCAGGTCCTCGAGCTCCTCGCGGACCAACCGGACGTCGCTGTGCACCCCGGGCAGGTCGACGGTGATGACGGTGGCGGTGTCCGACGACAGCGCCTCCTTCGCGGTCCGGCACCGGGCCCGCAGCTCGGTCAGCGCGGCCACCGACGCGGGGTCGAACGGGTCCAGACCGTCCGTGCCGCCCGCCATCCCATCGAGCACGTAACGCATTGTGGCGTGGTCGAACTCGGCTCCCGAATAGTCCTCGGACCGCAGCGGGATGCCCAGGATCTCGGGGTGCTCGCCCGGCCCGAGCACCGTCACGTCGAGCGAGCCCGCCCCGAGGTCGTAGACCACGACCGGCGCGTCGGCCGATCCCGGGCGGGTGCGCTGCAGCCAGGCCAGCGCCGTCACCGGCTCGGGGACGAGGGTGACGTCCGGCAGGCCGGCGCGGTCCAGAGCGGCGGCGAGGACGTCGGCCTGGTAGCCGGACCACGCAGCCGGGTGCGCGGCGACGACGGCATCCGCGGCCGGGAGCGAATCGGCGAGGCTGCGCATGGTGGCGGCGACCAGGTCCTCGCCGGTGTGCGCGGTGCCGTCGTCGGAGATCAACGCCACCGGGTCACCGACGCGGTTCGCGTACCCCGTGACCACGGCCCCGTGCGGGTGGCCCGAAGCAGGCAGCAGGGTCGCACCGTCGTCGGCGAGCACCAGTGCGGTCGGCGCGACGACGGCGGTGCCGTCAGAGTGCACGACGGCGGTGCCGTCCGGGTGCGCGGCGGTGCCGTCCGAGTGTGCGGTGATGTCGGTGACGGCCACCGCATGCATCGAACCGACGGTCAGTCCGAGTCCTGTCGCCATGGTCTTCTCCCGTGTCGTTGGGGGCGGTCGTCCGTGCGCCCCCGAGGGGGCCGATTCCGGGGTCCCAGGGGGCGGCCACACGGGGTCGCCGATGTTTGCTCTGTCGTAAGAAAAGCCGGTTCCGTTACCGATTGCACGCCCATATCCGCAGTTGAGGGACCTTTCCCCTATACCGTCGAGATCCCCTATGTCCCCCGCCCCCAGGCGGCCCGCGCAAAGGGGGGAGTTGACCCCGTTGGGCAGGCGCAGGCCGCTGCCTAGCGTCGGAAGGGTCACTTTCCATGTGGATCGCGCTGTCGCTCCACCGACACGTCAGGAGTCCGACATGGCCACGAATGCGCTGCTCGATTTCATCCTCAGCCTGCTGCGCGACGACGAGGCGCGGGCCGCGTACTGCGCGAACCCCGACGCGGTGCTCGCGGCCGCCGGCCTCGGCGACGTCTGCCACGCCGACATCGCCGCGGTGGCGCCGCTGGTGGCCGAGTCCGGTCTGTTCGCCGGCGCCGGCACCGAGTTGACGAGCATCCTCGCTGCCGGCGGTGACGCGGGCGGCGCGCTCGGCGGGGCCCTCGCCGGTGGATTGGGCGGCGGTCTGGGAGCCGGCCTCGGCGGCGGCCTTGGGCTGGGTGCCGGCGCGGGGCTCGGCCTCGGTGCGGCGGTCGGCGGCGACCTCGGTGGCGGTCTCGACCTCGGTGCCGATCTCGGTGCCGCGCTCAGCGCGGCGCTCGGCGCGGCCCTGCAGATCGGTGGCCAGATCGGTGCCGATCTCGGTGCCGCGCTCGGTGCGGCCCTGAACGTGTCCGGCGGGCTCGGTGGTGGTCTGGACGTGGGCGGCGCCCTCGACCTCGGAACCTCCGTCGCCGCCGCCCTGGGCGGCGCCCTCGGTGTCGGTGGCGACCTGACGGCCGACCTCGGCGCGGCCCTCGGTGGCGCGCTCGGTGCGGTCACCGACATCGATCTCGGTCTCGGTGGTGATCTGGACCTGAGTTCGGTGCTCGGAGCCGCGTTCGGCGTGGGCGGCGACCTGGGCGCGAACCTCGGTGCCACGCTCGGTGGCGTCCTCGGCGGGGCCGTCGGCGTCGGCGGCGGGATCGGCGCCGAGTTGGCGTCCGCACTGACCGGTGGACTCGACCTCGGAGCCGGACTGGGGGCGGCTCTCGGGGGTGCGCTCGGCGTCGGCGGCGAGCTGTCCACGGTCCTCGGTGGTGCGCTCGACACCGCCCTCGGCCTGGGCGGCGGACTCGGTGCCGAACTGTCGGGCCTGCTCGGCGGCGGCGTCGGTGGGGTCCTCGACGTCGCGGGTGACCTCGGTGGCGCGCTCGGCGGCGACCTGACCGCCGCACTGAGCACCGCACTCGGTGGCGCGCTCGGTGCCGGCGGCGAGATCGGCGCGGACCTCGGTGGTGCGCTCGGCGGCGTGCTCGGCGCGCTGGTGAACGCGGGCGGTGGCCTCGATCTCGACAGCACCCTCGGGCTGGGCGGCGACCTGGCCGGTGCGCTCGGCGGTGCCCTCGGACTCGGTGGCGGCGTGACCGCGGAGCTGGGGACGGCACTCGACGCGGCACTGGGCGCAGGCGGACTGCTGGACCTAGCCGGCGGCCTCGGTGGTGGGCTGGGCGCGACCCTGAGCACGGCGCTGAGCGGCGCGCTCGGTGCCGGTGGCGGGATCGGCGCGGACCTCGGTGGCGCACTCGGCGGCGTCCTGGGTGGGGCTCTCGGTGCCGGCGGCGGACTCGGCGGCGCGCTGGACGCCGCGCTCGGGGGCGGCCTCGATCTGGGTGGCGCGCTGAGCACCGCTCTCGGCGGTGCGCTCGATCTCGACAGCACCCTCGTCGGCGACCTCGGTGGGGCCCTCGGCGGTGCGCTCGGCGCAGGCGGGCTGACCGAGCTCGACTTGTCGGGTCTGCTCGGCGGCGGCCTGGACGCCGGTGTGGGTGTCGACCTGAGCAGTGTTCTCGGCGCCGCGCTCGGCGCGGACGGCGCACTCGGCGGCCAGCTCGGTGCGGCCCTCGGGACCGCACTGGACGGCGCCCTCGGCGGCGAGGCGGGCCTCGGTGGCCTGCTCGGGGCCGAGGGCGGACTCGGCGGCGCCGTCAGCTCCGCGCTCGGTGGGGCGCTCGGCGTCGACAGCGCGCTGACCGGCGACCTGGGGGCGGCACTGAACGGTGCCCTCGACGTCGTCGACCTGGAAGCGGCCGCCGGTGGCGGTCTGGTCGGCGTGCTCGAGAGCGCGTTCGGCGTCGGTGGCGAGGCCGGATCCGATCTCGGCGCCGCGCTCGGAGGGGTGCTCGGTGCCGGCCTCGGTGGCGACCTCGCCACCGACCTTGATCTCGCAGGTGGTGCCGGGGTGAACCTCGGCGCCGCGCTGGGCGGCGCCCTCGGCGCGGGCGGGGAGGCCGGGGCCGGTCTCGGTGCCGCGCTCGAATCCGTGCTTGGCCTCGGTGGCGGCCTCACCACCGGACTGGACGGGCTGCTCGGTGCGACCGGGACCGTCGGCGGCGTCGTCGACGCGGGTACCGGTCTCGCCGGATCCCTCGGCACCGCGCTGGGAGGCACGGTCGAGGCGGGCGGCACCGCAGGCGCCGACCTGAACACCGCGCTCACCGGCGCCGCGAACGGCGGAATCGACACCCTCGCCGGGCTCGGTGGGGGGCTCACCGCCGGCCTCGGCGGCGGCCTCGGGGGACTGATCGACGCGGGCACCGGGCTCGGCACCGACCTCTCCGGGACGCTGCACACCGCGGCCGACGCGGGTGCGGGGCTCGGTGGCGCGGTGTCCGGTCTCGCCGACGCGGGCGCGGGGCTCGACGGTGCGGTCTCCGGTCTCGCCGGCGCAGGTGCGGGGCTCGGTGGCGCGGTGTCCGGGCTCGCCGGCGCGGGCGCGGGTCTCACCTCCGGACTCGACGTGGCCGCGGGCCTCGGTGGCGGGTTCGCCGGCGACGTGACGGGCGGTGCGTCCGGTGCGGGCGCGGTGTCCGGTTCGGGCGGTGTCGACGCCGGCGGATCGGGAACCGCTGCTGCATCCGGTGTTTCGACGGCCGGCGCGAGCGCCGAGTCCGGCCTCGTCGGCGACCTCACCTCCGGCCTGCACGGTGCGGCCGCGGGGGCGTCCAACGCGTGGACGTCGCTCGACGCCTCGCACGCCTTCGGGGCCGAGACCTCCGCCACCGACAGCGGTCTGTTCTCGAACACCGGCGACAGCCTGTTCGGGGAGGACCACACCGTCGTCGACCCGCACGTCGACGAGGGCACCTCGCTGGTGGACCCGCTGCACCACTGAGTGCCCCCGCACCCGTCCCTGTAACGGAATCGGCCCCGCACACGGTAGACAGTTGTGCGGGGCCGGTCTTCGCGGAGAGAAGTGTGAGTCGGGTTCATGGACAACGCATCCGGTACGACGATGCCGCCCACCGAGGCCCCCGCTGCTGCGGGGCAGCTCGTCGGCCTGCTGGACGAGGTCGGGGCGATAGCCCGCGCCGCGGGCCGCGCAGACCTGGGCACCCGTCTCGCCGGTGCCCGCAGCCGCCTCGTCGACCCGCGGATGCGCGTCGTCGTGGTCGGACAGCTCAAGCAGGGCAAGAGCCAGCTCGTGAACGCGCTGCTCAACCTGAACATCTGCTCGGTCGGCGACGACGAGACGACCGCCGTCGCGACGGTGGTGCAGAACGCGCAGTCCCCGTCCGCCGAACTGGTACTCGCCGAACCCGGACTCGACCCGGTGCGCGTGCCGGTCCCGATCGACGAGCTCGCCGCGCTGACACCGACGACCCCCCTCGCCGGTGGCCGGGAGGTGCTGCGGGTCGAGGTGAACGTGCCCAGTCCACTGCTCGCCGACGGTCTCGTCCTGGTCGACACGCCGGGCGTCGGCGGACACGGAAATCCGCACGCGGCAAGCACACTCGGCCTGCTCACCGCGGCCGACGCGGTGCTGGTGCTCTCCGACGCCAGCCAGGAGTTCACCGAACCCGAACTGGCGTTCCTCCGGCAGGTCCGTGCACTGTGCCCGGCGGTCGCGTGTCTGGTCAGCAAGACCGACCTGCACCCGCACTGGCGGGAGATCGTCGACGCCGACCACGGGCACCTGGACCGGGCCGGGTTGGAGGTGCCGCTGATCCCGGTGTCGTCCCTGCTGCGCACGCACGCGCTGCGGCTGCAGGATGCGGACCTGAATGCCGAGTCCGGGTTCGCCGCACTGTACGACTTCCTGCGTGAGCAGGTGCGCACTCGCACGGAGGCCGCCACCCGCCGGTCCGTCGCTCTCGACGTCCGGTCCGCGGCCGAGCATCTCACCCTCACCCTCGGCAGCGAGCTTGCGGCCCTGCGGGATCCGGCCAAGGGCGCCGCGGCCGTCGCGGAACTGCAGAAGGCGAAGGCGGTGGCCGAGGAACTGCAGAAGAAGTCCTCGCTGTGGCAGCAGACGCTCGCCGACGGCATCGCGGACCTCGCGGCCGACATCGACCACGACCTGCGCGACCGGTTGCGGCGCGTCACGAGGGAGGCCGAGGAGACCGTCGACGACGGCGACCCCGGCAAGGACTGGCCGCAGTTGGGGGAGTGGCTGCAGCAGCAGGTCGCCACCTCGATCGGCGACAACTTCGTGTGGGCGCACGACCGTTCCGTGTGGCTGGCGGAGGTGGTCGCCGGGCACTTCGCCGACTCCGGCGCCGTCGCGCTGCCCCACCTCGACGTCGCGGACCTCGACGGTGTGCTCGAACCCGTTGCCGCACTGTCGGATCTGGAGTCCGGTCGGATCGGCATAACCCAGAAGGTGCTGGTGGGGATGCGCGGCTCGTACGGCGGTGTGCTGATGTTCGGCCTGATCACCACCATGATGGGCATGGCGTTGGTGAACCCGATCTCGGTCGGCGCCGGTCTGCTGCTCGGCACCAAGGCGTACCGGGAGGACCGCCAGGGCCGAGTCCTCAAGCGCCGCAGCGAGGCCAAGATGGCCATCCGCCGGTTCGTCGACGACGTCAGTTTCCAGGTGAGCAAGGAGTCGAAGGACCGCCTGCGGCTGATCCAACGGGCACTGCGCGACCACTTCTCCGCGATCGCGGAACAGACGCTGCGCTCGCTCGGCGAGTCGCTGCGCGGGGCTCAGGAGGCCGCGAACCTGGCCAGTGCGCAGCGCACCCGCCGGATCGCCGAGATCGAGGAACAGATGCGCGTCCTCGCCCACGTCCGAGCGGCAGTCGCGGAGGTCGGTGCGTGAGCGCCACTGCGCTGGCCACTGCCCGGGACCTGATCGGCGCCGCCCGAGGGGTCTCGGGCACGGGTGCGCGCGCCCAACTCGACGACTGCGCCCGCCGACTGGAGGAGCCGCTGCGGGTCGCGCTGGCCGGCTCGCTGAAGGCCGGGAAGTCAACGCTGCTCAATTCGATTGTCGGACAGGACATCGCTCCCACCGACGCCACCGAGTGCACCCGGGTGGTGACGTGGTACCGCAGCGGCGCCACCCCCACCGTCACCGCCCGGTACGGCCACGACCACACCGTCAACGTGCCGGTGCAGCGACGCGACGGCAGCCTCACCTTCGACCTCGGCGAGCTGACCGCGTCCGAGGTGGACCGGCTCGAGGTGGAATGGCCGGCGCGGGCGCTGCAGCACACCACCATCATCGACACCCCCGGCACCTCGTCGCTGTCGAAGGACGTTTCCGCCCGCACCCTGCGGATGCTGACCCCGGAGGGCGGGGCGTCCGGGGCGGACGCGGTGGTGTACCTGCTGCGCAACCTCGGTGCGTCCGACGTGCAGTTCCTCGGGCAGATCGGCGCGCACGTCGGCGGCGAGTCCGGCCCGCTCGGCGTCGTCGGCGTGGTGTCCCGGGCCGACGAGGTCGGCGCGGGCCGGATCGACGCGATGACGTCCGCGAAGGACGTCGCGGCCCGGTTCGCCGGTGAACTCGAACGCACCGGACTGTGCCAGGCCGTCGTCCCCGTCGCCGGACTGCTCGCGCTCGGTGCCCGCACCCTGAGGCAGAGCGAGTACGAGGCATTCCGTGCGCTCGCCTCCGTTCCGGCCGACGACCTCCAGGTCGCGATGCTGTCCGCGGACCGGTTCGCCCGCCCCGACAGCCCGCTTCCCGTCTCCGCCGAACTCCGCACCCAGCTCGCACATCGATTCGGGCTGTTCGGTATTCGGCTGGCGGTCGCGCTGATCAAGCTCGGCACCGCGGACTCGCCGTCACTCGCCGCCGAACTCGTCGAACGCAGCGGACTGAACGAACTGCGCCAGGTCATCGACGTCCAGTTCGGGCAGCGCGCCGACCAGTTGAAGGCGCACTCGGCGCTGCTCGCGGTCGAGCGGGTGCTCGCCGTCGAACCGGGCGTCGACGCGGGGCGGGTCCTGGACGCGGTCAAGCGCACCCTGTCGGATGCGCACGGGTTCCAGGAGATTCGCCTCCTCGGCCGGCTCCGGTCCACGCCGTTGACCCTGTCGGAGGACGACGCCGTGCACCTGCAACGGTTGATCGGCGGGTACGGCATCGCGGCCTCCGCGCGGCTCGGGCTCGAACCCGATGCCGCAGTCGCCCGACAACGCGACCTCGCGCTCGGCGCCGTCCGCTACTGGCGCACCCGGGCGGAGCACCCCCTCGTCGACCGGTTCACCGCACGTGCCTGCGCGGTCGCCGCCCGCAGCGCCGAAGGGGTCCTCGCCGACCTGCGGTGACCGCGTCCTGCCCGAGGGCGCCGGACGGGTGTCGAGCAGCCGCCGCCCTGGACGAAACGTGGCACACCCTTTACCTCGCGATGGGTGTTACTCTGCAGCCGAATTCAGTTGCCACTCAGGTAAATAAGCGTTTCACATGCCAATTCAGGGTTCGCTGTCGAGTGGCTGATCTTCGTGAACTCTGGCCTTTCGGTCGGAGCAACCTCCTTCGGGTTGGTGGTGGTCGGGTCCGCCGCGGGAGGTCGTGGCGGTCGGGGCGTGCGACTGGTGCTCGCAGGCGTCGTGATGAGCGCGGCGGTCAGCGCGATGCACTACACCGGGATGTGGGCGATCCGTATCCAGGGTTCGATCGACCACGATTCGGGCCTGGTGATCGCGTCGATCGTGATAGGTGTGGTCGCCGCGACCGCGGCGTTGTGGTTCTCGCAGGTGGCGAATCGATGGTTCCTGCAGGTGCCTGCGGCGCTGGTGATGGGTCTGGCGGTGGTGTCGTTGCACTACACCGGGATGGCCGGTGTGCGGGTGCACGTGGACCCGAGCGCGCCCGAACCGACCGGAATGTCGGTGACGACGTTGCTGTTTCCCGCTTTCGGCATCGGCATGGTGGTCCTCGCTGCGGTGACCGTTGCGCTGATGGTTGCCAGTACGCAGGAGGAGCGCGATCTCGAGACGCAGATCGCCGAGTGGGAGACGCCCGCGCGGATGTAGACGGTCCGCGTCGACTGCACCGGTAGTCGTCGTTGCGCCGTTCGACGTCGTTTCGTCGCCCGGCGAGGAACACGGCCTTTCCGGTCAGGACCTCACGCGAATGCCGGTGCCACGAAACGCCGCACCAGCCGGCGTTCGGCGTCCGGGTCGGGCACCGGCCAGGACAGCAGCATCAGCACCACCCGCACCGTCCACTGCACACCCTCGTCGGATGGTGAGAGTCCGCTGAGGGTCGCGGACAGGGACCCGAGTTGTGGTGAACCGGCGAGGTGGTCGTCGACATCGCGGGTGCGCGATCCGCTGAACCAGCCGTGCAGGGCCGCGTCGCCGCGGACCGCCCGCACCGACGTGAGGATCGCTTCCACCACCCGGTCCGCCCCGTCCAGTCCGGCGACCGCCGCGGACACCTGACGCGCGACGTCGGTCGCCGCGCGGGCGAGGACCCCGTCGAGAATCGCCTGCCTGCCGCCGACGTGCCGGTACAGCGTCGCGCGGGAGCAGCCGGCCCGGTCCGCGACGGCGTCGACCGTGACCGCGTCGAATCCACGCTCGGCGAGCACCGCCGCCGCGGCGACGAGAATGCGCTCGGTGGCGGCGGTCCGCCGGGTCGATCCGGTGAGCCAGTCGGTGCGATCCGCCATCGAAATCTCCTGAAACCCGGGTGCCGAAACCGTCTCAGTGTGAGACGCCAGGCACCGATTCGTCCAGCCCGGTTCGCGCCCGGCCTGCGCGGACGCCGGCCGCGGTGAGACGCAGTGCGGCCCCTGCTGTCCCGCGGATTCTCACTTTCCGTCGAGGTCTTGACGGTGCCGATCCGTGGCTGCCACGGTGGCCCGGAACCGCAGGACAACGGGAGGGCCGCAGACGTGACCGACGCACCGACGATCGACGTGTTCGCCCCGGAGACGCTCGACGACCCGTACCCGCTGTACGCGCGGCTGCGGCGGGAGGCTCCGGTGTTCCGGATCCCCGGTACCCGCTTCCACCTGGTGTCCACCGCGGAGTTGGTCGCCGACGCCACCACTCGCACCGACGACTTCTCGTCGAACCTGACCGGCGCCCTCGCGCACGGGCCGATCGGGCCGGCGCCCTTCGACATGAGCGGGGACGGTCGCGCGGTTCACGTCCTCGCCACCGCCGACGACCCCGCCCACGCCGCGCACCGCAAACTCGTGCTGCCGACACTGGTGGCCAAGCGGATCCGTGCGCTGGAGCCGGAGATGCGCGCACTCGCGAACCGGTTGTGGAACGAGGGACTCCACGGCCGCCGCATCGACTGGGCCGCCGCGGTCGCCGACCGGTTGCCCATGACCATGGTCGCGCGGCTGATCGGTCTGCCCGAGGACGACGTGCCGCAGCTGCTGACCTGGTCCTACGACAGCACGGAGATGCTCAGCGGTGTGATCGGCGAGGCCGAACTGCCCCGGCTGACGGCCGCGGCGGCGCGGCTGACCGGCCACCTGTACACGACTTTCGAACGGGCGCAGCATGATCCGCACGGCAACCGTGATTGTCTGCTCGGCGACCTGGCCGGGGCGTGCGCGGCCGGCGCCCTGACCGTGGACGTGGCGGTCCTGATCCTGGTGCAACTGGTCGGCGCCGGAGGCGAGTCCACCGCCGGGCTGATCGGATCGTCGGCCCGCCTGCTCGCCGACCGTCCGCACCTGCAGGCGCGGCTTCGTGCGGACCCGGACCTGATCGCCCCGTTCCTCGACGAGGTGCTCCGGTTCGAGTCACCGTTCCGCGGGCACCACCGGCATGTCACCCGCGACACCACGCTCGGCGGCGTCCGGCTCGCCGCGGACGATCATCTGCTGCTGCTGTGGGGATCGGCCAACCGCGACCCCGCGGTGTTCGAGGATCCGGACGACGTGCGGCTGCACCGGCCGAACCTCAAGGCGCATCTGGCATTCGGTAAGGGCGCCCACTTCTGCGTCGGGGCGGCGCTGGCCCGCGCGGAGGCACAGATCGCGATCCGGATGCTGCTCGACCGCAGCGATCGCATCGAGCTGGTCGACGCGGCCTGGGCGCCGAGCCTGCTGGTGCGCAGGCACACCGAACTGCACCTGTCGGTGTGACCGTCAGCGCCGCCCGCGCAGCCAGTCCGTGACGGCGGGGGTGAAGAGCAATGCCACGCCAGCGATCACCAGGAGCACGTAGACCGTCGGCGCCCACTGCAGCACACCGCCCGTCGCGTCCGTCGCGTCGGCGAGCAGCGACCAGAACACGAACGCCGCCGCGACCGACGCCGCGCCGACGACCGCCAGCACGATCCGGCCGGCGGCCCGCCGTGCGCGCAACACCTGCAGCCCGATCAGGGCCGCCACGAACAGCACCGCGCCGACCGCCGCGCAGCCGAGCAGCGTCAGCGAGATCGCGTCCGCGATGTCCGCGCTGGAGGTGTCCGGGCTCTCCCCGGCGAGCGACGACTCGAGGGCGTCGCGGACGTCGGCGAGGTCGAGGGCGGTGGCGGCGGCGATCCCGATCAGCACCGCGAGCGAGGCGATCCAGCACCCGACCGCCGCCCGCAACGGTCGCGGTGTCGCGTCGCCGGTGGCGGGGCGGCGGGGTTCGACGTGGAACTCCGGTCGCGGGGGAGGCGGGCGGTGCGAGACCCCGGGGTGGCCGGTCGCGCCCGGGTCCTGCTCGCCTGTGTTGTCCATTCCGGGATCGTAGGCGTCCGCTCTGCGGGTCCCGGAGGATCCACGCCGGGGCGCCCGCCGATCCGGCCACGCGCCGCGCTCCCGCCGACCTCCCCTGGAGTGGTGGGGATCACATCGCGATGAAGCGCCCTGTCCGGGAACAAACCTGCGGGGGTGCCCGTTGACCCTCTCGACAGCCTTGAGTGTGGATGACTCAAGTTTGGCTTGACTCCCGAAACCGGGCATTGCAAACTTGAGCCTGTGCCACTCACTTAGGGTGAGGAAGCTGAGAAACACCAGCACGACAATCCGGCCGAACCCTGGCTGGAGTGCTGCAACACGTAGGAGGAATCACTATGGCTCGTGCGGTCGGTATCGACCTCGGGACCACCAACTCGGTCGTGGCAGTGCTCGAAGGCGGCGAGCCCGTAGTGGTCGCCAACTCCGAGGGCTCGCGCACCACCCCGTCGATCGTCGCCTTCGCCAAGAACGGCGAGGTGCTCGTCGGCCAGCCCGCGAAGAACCAGGCGGTCACCAACGTCGACCGCACGATCCGCTCGGTCAAGCGCCACATCGGCACCGACTGGACCGTCGCCATCGACGACAAGAAGTACACCTCGCAGGAGATCAGCGCGCGCACGCTGATGAAGCTCAAGCGCGACGCCGAGGCGTACCTCGGTGAGGAGATCACCGACGCCGTCATCACCGTCCCCGCCTACTTCGAGGACGCGCAGCGACAGGCCACCAAGGAAGCGGGCCAGATCGCCGGCCTGAACGTGCTCCGCATCGTCAACGAGCCCACCGCGGCCGCGCTGGCGTACGGCCTCGACAAGGGTGAGAAGGAGCAGACCATCCTGGTCTTCGACCTCGGTGGCGGCACCTTCGACGTGTCCCTGCTCGAGATCGGCGACGGTGTCGTCGAGGTCCGCGCGACCTCCGGTGACAACCACCTCGGCGGCGACGACTGGGACGAGCGCGTCGTCAACTGGCTCGTCGACAAGTTCAAGGCGTCCAGCGGCATCGACCTGACCAAGGACAAGATGGCCCTGCAGCGTCTGCGCGAGGCCGCGGAGAAGGCGAAGATCGAGCTGTCGTCCTCGCAGTCGACCTCCATCAACCTGCCCTACATCACCGTCGACGCGGACAAGAACCCGCTCTTCCTCGACGAGCAGCTCACCCGCGCCGAGTTCCAGAAGATCACCTCCGATCTGCTGGACCGCACCCGCGCACCGTTCCAGTCCGTCATCAAGGACGCGGGCATCTCCGTCGGCGACATCGACAACGTCGTGCTCGTCGGTGGCTCCACCCGCATGCCTGCCGTGTCCGACCTGGTGCGCGAGCTGACCGGTGGCCGTGAGCCCAACAAGGGCGTGAACCCGGACGAGGTCGTCGCCGTCGGCGCCGCCCTGCAGGCCGGCGTCCTCAAGGGCGAGGTCAAGGACGTGCTGCTCCTCGACGTCACCCCGCTGTCCCTCGGCATCGAGACCAAGGGTGGCGTGATGACCAAGCTCATCGAGCGCAACACCACCATCCCGACCAAGCGGTCCGAGACCTTCACCACTGCCGACGACAACCAGCCGTCCGTGCAGATCCAGGTCTTCCAGGGTGAGCGCGAGATCGCCTCGCACAACAAGCTCCTCGGCTCCTTCGAGCTCGCGGGCATCCCGCCGGCCCCGCGCGGCGTGCCGCAGATCGAGGTCACCTTCGACATCGACGCCAACGGCATCGTGCACGTCACCGCGAAGGACAAGGGCACCGGCAAGGAGAACACGATCAAGATCCAGGACGGCTCCGGCCTGTCCAAGGAGGAGATCGACCGGATGGTCAAGGACGCCGAGGCGCACGCCGAGGAGGACAAGGCCCGCCGCGAGGAGGCCGAGGTCCGCAACCAGGCCGAGTCGCTGGTGCACCAGACCGAGAAGTTCATCAAGGACAACGAGGACAAGGTCCCGGCCGACGTCAAGGAGAAGGTGCAGGCCGCGATCACCGAGGCCAACACCGCCCTGGCCGGCAGCGACATCGCCGCAGTCAAGTCCGCGGTCGAGAAGCTCGCCACCGAGTCCCAGGCACTGGGGCAGGCGATCTACGACGCGCAGGCCGCAGAGTCCGCCGCCGCCGGTGACGGTGCCGGCCCGGCCCAGGACGGCGACGTCGTCGACGCCGAGGTCGTGGACGAGCCGAGCGACCAGGACAAGAAGTGACGGCGGAGAACCCCGACCGCGAGTCGGCCGACGCGCCCGTCGTCGACGCCGACACCACCCCGGCCGCCGCTGACGCGGCGGGGCGGGCGCCCGCGGGGGACGGCGGGGCCCCGGGGGCGCAAGCCCAGCGGGGGGGGGAGGAGGGGAGGGGAGGGGGTGGGG